>WJIO01000140.1 GCA_014730235.1 Candidatus Poribacteria bacterium | reverse complement strand
TTCCAGGGCTGTAACTGAATCTGGAAAAGTTATACCGATCTATGATTACAAAGTTGCTATTGATGGATCAGTCTTAAAATCACAGAAAATTGAAATTACAAAATAAACGGCAGGAAATACAAGGAGGATTTATATGTTTTGTTATCAATGCGAACAGACATCAAAAGGTACAGGATGCACAATAAGAGGTGTATGTGGTAAAGATCAGGAAACAGCATATTTACAGGATTTGCTGGTCTATGCCACAAAAGGTATATCCATGTATGCCCATCGCGCCAAATTACTTGGAGTGGCAGACAGAGAAATTGATGTATTTGTGTTGGAAGCCCTCTTTTCAACAGTAACCAACGTGAATTTTGATCCTGAGAGACTTCAGGAATTGTTAATTAAAGCGGAAAAAATAAAGGATAAAGCTAAGAAACTTTATGAAGAAACATGTAAAAAAGCTGGTGAAACACCTGAAGATTTAAAAGGGCCGGCTGAATGGTCTCCCGCAGATGACATTGAAGGACTTCTCAAGCAAGCTGAAATGATTGGTATACTTCAGAGAAAATCATCCCAGGGAGAAGATGTAACAGGTTTGCAGGAATTAATAACATACGGTTTAAAAGGCGCGGCCGCATATGCTGACCATGCCCATATATTGGAACATGAGGACGAAGATTTATATGCCATGGTTCACAAGGTTTTAAGCTTTCTGGCTGATGAACCGCATGATCTGGATAAATTAACAGCTACAGCTATGGAAGTGGGTAGTATCAACCTCAGAGCTATGGAACTCCTGGATAAGGCCAACACTGAAACTTATGGTCATCCCGAACCAACACCGGTGCGGATTGAACCGGTAAAAGGTAAAGCCATACTAATTTCAGGTCATGATTTGAAAGACCTGGAGGAGCTACTGAAACAGACCGAAGGTAAGGATATTAATATATATACTCACGGTGAAATGCTACCAGCTCATGGTTATCCTGAGCTAAACAAATACGATCATCTGGTGGGCAACTACGGCGGGGCATGGCAGGATCAACGTAAGGAATTCAACGAATTTCCCGGCGCAATTCTTATGACTACCAATTGCATCCAGAAGCCCAGAAAAGATTATATAGATAGAATTTTCACCAGCGGTCTTGTAGCCTGGCCTGATGTAACTCACATAAGCGACAGGGATTTTACACCTGTAATCCAGGCGGCTCTGGAAGCCGAGGGTTTCAAAGAAGATGGAGCAGACAGGACAATAATGGTAGGCTTTGGACATAATGCAGTTATGAGCGTTGCCGATAAAGTCATTGAAGGTGTTAAACAGGGGAAGATAAAGCATTTCTTCCTTATCGGTGGCTGTGATGGCGCAAAAAGTGGACGTAATTATTACACTGATTTTGCTCAATCAGTTCCTCAGGATTCGGTAATACTTACCCTGGCCTGCGGTAAATATCGCTTTAATAAGCTGGAGTTTGGCGATATAGAGGGTATACCGCGACTACTGGATGTTGGTCAATGTAATGACGCATATTCAGCCATACAGATAGCCCTGGCTCTGGCCAATGCTTTTGATACAGACGTAAACGGCTTACCCCTTTCCATTATATGTTCCTGGTATGAGCAAAAAGCTGTTGCAATACTCCTGACTTTGCTTCATCTGGGAATAAAAAACATTCACCTTGGTCCAAGTCTTCCAGCTTTTGTAACAAAACCGGTTCTGGATGTTTTGGTGGAAAAATTTAACCTTACCCCTATATCAACTGTTCAGGAAGATTTAGAAGCAAACTTAAACGGTTAAGAAATCTGATTCTTCTGGATTTAGTGTGATTATAATTGAAAATTCCCTCAGCTTGTCATTCCTGCGAACGCAGGAATGACAATATAAGTTATATCCATTTTTTAAAGCCGGGTATATAGTCATTTGTCACAGGATGAAACCCGTAGAATGAACTGGAGCAGAGAAAGTGCTGATGCTGTTGAGAACATGCGTATTATGGTGCTCAACTGCAAGTGGAATGACTTCTGGGAGAGATACAAAGCCGCTTAAAACGTTATGCGGACTTAAATTTTATGCTTGTATATTTTATAAACGATATAATCTTTATTTTTATATACTTCATCAAAAGGTAAAGGTTTATTCGCCCGGAAAACTATATATGAAACACTATATTTTTCGCTGAGTTCTTTTAACCTTTCCGGTTTCAGGTTATCATATTCTGCTTCATTTTTACCAATATCCATCATTCTTGACCACCATTCATAGGAATATTCCGTATCAAAATACTGCTGAGTGCCGTCTTTCCACTCTCCCACTGTGCTTCGCTCCGAATATACCCTGAAATAATGATTATAAGGTGGTGTAAGGAACATTGCTGACTTTGGGGTATTTTCCTTTGCCCATAACTGCACATCAACCCATGTTCCACGATTTTCCACTGTTGTTACTTTACTGTGATACATGACCGGATAAATCTTGATGGAGAAAAACAGCAGTATTATAAGAGCAACTCCGGACTTTAGCCATCTGTTTGATGTTATGCTGATTACAGATAACCACAACAAAAGCGCAACAGACAACTGGACTCGGATTTTATCTTCAAAAAATGGTCTGATAAAGCCAATCATCTTGCTTGAGTCAAATCCCGATGGAAATCCGGTATGAGGTACATATACCCTCAGAATCAAAACGGAAGCAACTACCGGAGTAGTCCACCAATACATGTCTTTTCTTTCGGTTATCTGGTATATCAGTATTATCAGGGGTATAAAGATCAAGTAATCCGTTATCAACACAGGTATAAATGTAGCGATAGCCAGAATTCTGTGGAAATTACCTTTATCCCAAAGGTATTTAGCGGCATAACTTACATACAAAAGAACAAAGATAGAAAGGAATTTAGTACTTCGGAACAACTGGGCTCTTAATACGATCTTCAATGGAATATACTCAGCAAATACAACCCCGGCACTGCATAAAAGCAAAACCACAAAACTAAACCACCCAATCATCCCATGCACGTTTTTTCTTTCTGAATTTTTTAAAGCTATAGACCATGTTAATATACCAAGGGTAAAGAAAAGCAAATTGTCGGTAAAGTGCTTCTTTTCCCATGTAAAGGGATAGCTGTGGTGTCTGGATCTTTCCCACAACTGCTTGAACCAGTCCTCTGTAAGATTCCCACCGGCCTTTGAAAAAGCCCATATAAGACATGGCAGGCTGAATACAATAAAAAAACCATATTCTTTCGCCAGATTCAACCCCGCACTCAGCCAGTTGTTTTCTTTTCCTGATTCATAGGCCTTTATCAGGGAAAACAGCATGAACATAGGCAGGACAAATGATACCGACTGGATATTAATATTAGCGGCAAAGCCCAGTAATCCATAGGCTGCTTTTCTATATCCATAAACATAGAGGGCAAAAGCAACCAGTATAAGGGGAAGCACTGCGTAAGTGTGGGTGTGATAATTCCAGTGGATTATGGCTCCACCTAATACGGGTTTATTTGTAAAAAATAATATCATCGGCATTATGGCGATCTTTTTATCTTTAAATAGGGCATAGGCAAAATGATATGCAGTAAAGAAGATGAGTATTTCTGTTAAAAGCTGTGATGTGAAAAATATGAATTCTAGATGTCCAAAAATTCGATCCAGCAGACCCAGGAACATGAAATAAAAGGTGATGAAGTGGGATCTGGTGGCGATCATCCTATCGCCGGGATATAGATCAGGGTGAAAATAGCTTTTAAGGATAGGAATTTGAATGGAGTGGTTACCACTACCGAAGTTATAGCCCTGATAAAGCAAATGCAGCGCGCCCATTAGCACACAGGCTAATATAAGTGAACCGTTTTCCTTTAAGAAATTTCGTATACTGAGGGTCAAATATTTGAGGCTCTGCCTCAATTTTGTTTTCCTTCCTTTACGATTACTTATAAGGGAGTTTGTGGGATTTTGATCAATAAATATTTTCTCAAAATTTCCTTAAAGTCAGCACCTTCTACTACACCATAGATCGAGTCGTGCTGATCTTTAAAACTCGATTGGAAAATGTCAACACAGTGGATATTAATATTATCAGAAGCACGCTGTAAGCCGATGCTGTTCCGAAATTCGACAATCTGTCCAACTGGGAATATATTTCAACGGATATGGGCTTGTTAGTGGGTATATAAAGGAGTATAGATGCCACAAACTCACCCAGTGCAGTAACAAAGGCCAGCAAAACCCCGGCCAGCACACCGGGCATAACCAGGGGCATTATAACCTTTCTAAAAGCATAGAACCGGGATGCGCCAAGATTCCGGGCCGATTCTTCCAGGGAATCATCCAACTGCTGTAAAGACGCATAGGTTGACCTGAAAACCAGGGGTATATTTCGGACAAAATAGGCCAGGGGTAAAATCCAAAAGGTACTGGCGATGATCTGATTGGCGGAAAATACAGTAGGTCGGTTAAAAGCAAACAACAAATTCATGGCCACCACAGTTCCCGGTAAAGCCCAGGGGATCATCACCAGAATATCCACCAACCCCCGACCAAAGAAACGACGTTTAGCCAGCAGATATGCCGCCAGAACACCGAAGATCAGGTTACCGGCAGTGGCCAAAGATGCCATCTTCAGGCTATTTACTATGGGCTTTAGAACCCTTGTATTGCTGAAAATTTTTACATAATTTTTGTATGTATACTCAGGCGGCAAAATCTGGTAAGTCCACGAGCCGTCCCTGACAAAGGACATAAGGATAACCGTCATGTGGGGTAAAAGTAATATAAGTACAATAAGAGTACCCAATGCGCCCATGATATATCTTGTTAAACGACCTTTTATTTCTGTCTCATAGGCTGAAACACCTTTACTGATAATTACATACTGTCGCCGTCCCGAATACCAGCGCATAATCAACAAAAAGCTTATGGATATGAAGGATAAAATAACCGACTGGGTTGCAGCCATATTTAAATCGTTATTAACCTTCGAGAAGTATATTTGCAGGCTTAAAACCCTGTAGCTGGGGGCAAATAAAAACGCCGCGCTGAAGGATGCCATAGATGTCATAAAAACCAGCAGAGAAGCCGCCACAAGAGCCGGAGTCAACAACGGCAGTATTATACGTCGGATTACCGTCCACCTGGATGCACCCAGGTTATATGCCGCTTCGATAACCGATGTATCTATTTTATTTAAAGCAGCAGATACAAAAATGTAAAAGAATACATACATGGTATATGTATGCACAAGAAATATAGCCGGAACTCCATCAACAGCAAAGGGAGGTTTTTCCAGATTAAAAAGGGATTGAATACTCCTGGGAATTATGCCCGTTTCGCCGTAAAGAAACATAAATGAAATAACCCCAACCAGCGGCGGTAAAACCAGGGGAAGTATAGCCAGGGATGCAAAAATATCCCGTCCCGGAAAACGGTATCTGGTAAAAATAAAAGCAAGAGGTACACCTACCAACGCGGATAAGATAACACTGCCTACAGATATGAAAAGGCTGTTAAATAATGCCTCAAGATTTGCCCTTTGACCAAGGTTAAAAAATTCCCGGTAATTATCAAGAGTTATCTCCCCGGGCTTTATCCTGAAGCTTTGCCATAATACCCTTATACTGGGATACAAAACATATCCAAACAGAACAAAAAGCACTGGCAAAAGCAGGAGTATAGTTCCTGAATTCCGCCGGATGTTTATATATATATTTCTTAATTTTTTGGGCATGAGTTGTTGGTTTTGGCTGTTATTTGATAGAATAAACTGAATACTGTAATCGTTAAAAAATGAAAAATATGTTTAGAAAATACCTTTATAATAATGGTAAATTACAAAATTTGTCATTCCTGCGAAAGCAGGAATGACAACTAAATTATATCCATTTTTTAACGATTACAATACTAAAAGTAAAATGCTACTGACTTATAAAAACAATTATAATATATAGCAATTATACATAATATGTCAAATTAAAATTAAGGAATTAGTATAGGATATGACCCAATTTCCCGCCATCTTTCTATCATGGTTTTCACATTTTCCCATGGGGTATCATTAAAAAGACTATCAGCGGCAGATAAAATCAATCCTCCCCCTAGTGCTAGATTTGATACAGCAAAATCAACTGCGTTCCTTATCTCTTCTTTGCTTCCTCTACCCAGGGTTATCGCGGAATTTACACCTCCCCAGAAACATATCCTATCACCCAATTCTCTTTTAAGCCGGGGTAAATCCGCTCCACCCTGAATAGGATCAACATGAATCAAAATATCAAAATCAAGCTTTCGGAATATATCCAGAAGTGGCATAATACCAGTGCTCATAATATAGCCAAACTTCTTTCCTGCCTGGTGAACCATTTTAATCTTTTTTAACAGACGAGGAGCAATAAACTCATCATAGAGAACCGGAGACCAAAAATCCGAACACTCATACCACCCCCGATGGATGAAAACGTCAACAACACCGGAATCTATTAGATACTTTATACCTCGCAATTCCCATTTCAGGATAGTATCCAGGAGTTTATGAATAAAATCGGGCTTATCCATAACTGCCATCATGAGGTTTGTAATCCCCATCAACCAGGCGGCGTAATCCCCAAATCCACCACAGTTTCCTGTTACAATTAACTGCTTTTCCTCAATCTGGTTCTGGATGGATTTTGCTATTTCTTGAAAATATTTCATTTGCATTTCATCAG
>WJIO01000139.1 GCA_014730235.1 Candidatus Poribacteria bacterium | reverse complement strand
GCCCGGATGTCTGCACACCCCTCATTATGGATGGTAAGCTTTATGTTTTGGATGGACGCAGGCGCGTTATGAGTTGCATTGATCCTGAAACTGGTGATATTATCTGGAAAGAAAAAGTCGGTGCAAATAAGCAGTTCCAGGCATCGCCTACAGGTGCTGATGATAAAATCTACTGCATCAGTATGGGTGGAGAAGTGGTAGTTCTTTCAGCCGGTGATAAATTCCAGATCCTTTCGCAAATTGATATGGGCGAAGGTGAAGGACAATGTCGCTCCACTATATCAGCAGCTCAGAGATGCTTGTATATTCGTACCTCGGAAAATCTTTATTGCATAGGAAATAAATAATCCTGGTTCTTCCGGGTTTGGTGTGGTAAAGATAAGAAACTTCTTTATGCTGTCATTCCTGCGAAAGCAAGAATCTAGTCTTTATGCGGATCTACTGGATTCCTGCTTTCGCAGGAATGACCGGTTGAGAGTATTTTCAATTATTACCATACTAAACCCGGAAGAACCAAATTTACTTTATCAAAAAAGACGGGAGTATAATAAAAGAAGGATAAAAAGTATGAGAATTTTAATGTATATATTTCTGTGTTTTATATTTTCTGCAACAACAAAGATTTCGGAGGGATATATGAGTTCTGAAAGTGATTTTAATATTGAGAATCCTTACGCTATTGTTGATTCCCATGGTGTTATAGAGTTTTTTGAAAATCGCAATGCCATGGGGAATATTAAGCTGTCAATACACGGTCTTGATTGGGCGTATAGAGATCAACGGAACGCTTCGATAAACAATATAGAGGAAAATCATGAGGATTATGTCAAATTGTTTGAAGGTTCTCTTGAAGTTCCTGCTTCTAATGATAAATTTATAAAGTTCAGCCAGAGGATAATTGATGTAAAGGATAATGGATTTGATATCCGGTATGAAATGACTTTTCCTGAAGCTGTTTCTCTTAACAGCTACCAGGTCTCACTGTCATTTGATCTAAATCCTTTTAAAGGTCAGAAGATACTTCTTAAAGGTGATGAAGATAAAGAGATTTTGATACCAGTGGAATATGAGTCCATGACTTTATCCCGGAGTATGGTAAAAGAGGTATATTTTGCGCCTGATGATCCTGGAGGATTTATCCTTTGTTTAAATAAATTATCGTCTCTTCTGATCCAGGATAACCGCAGGTTTGGGTCTGATGATGTTGAATTGAGGTTTAATTTCCATAAACCGGAAACAGGTAAACCTGTATCAGCGGGTGAAGAAGTTGAGCGAACCTTTAGCTTTGGATATAATCAACCCCTGTATGTGATTCTGGACGAGGAAAAGGAAGCGGATAGAAATGATACTGAGGATTGGATTCCCTTTACCTTACCCTGGAATGATGCCCCCCTGGATTTCTCCTTTTTGAATGAAAAACCAGCGGGTAAACATGGTTTCCTGAAGGTGGAGGGGGACAAATTTGTCTTTGAAGATGGTACTCCCGCGAAATTCTGGGGAACTTGTTTTTCCGCGTCGGCAAATTTTCCCTCCCATGAATACAGCGAAATATTAGCCCGAAGGCTGGCAAAATTCGGGGTCAATATTGTGAGGACTCATCATGCTGACGCTGGCTGGTCGTCACCAAATTTCTTTGAATTTAAAAGAGATGATCCAGAAAAAGATAACACTTTAAGCTTTGATCCTGAGAGCATGGACAGGTTTGATTACATGGTCTATTGTCTTAAGCAGGAAGGTATTTACATTTACCTGGATCAGCTTGTCCATCGAAAATTCAAAAGCGGTGATGGTGTGGATGCCGTTGACGAATTACCCAACGCCGCCAAACCATATAGTAACTTCGACCCAAGGTTAATAGAGTTGCAGAAGAAATTCAGCCACGACCTCTGGAATCATGTAAATCCATATACTGGTCTGGCCTATAAAGACGATCCTGCTATCGTGCTTATGGAATTTGCCAACGAAAATGACCTATTCACCCAGAAAGTAACTTTAGAACCCTATCGTTCCCGTTTGGAAAAGAGATACAGAAAATGGGCAATGGAAAATGATATTCAGGTAAGTTCAGAAGTTGTTAATTTTACCGAATTTACCGAAACAATTATCAGATTTCTTCATGAAGTCCAGAGAGATTATTACAGGGATATGCACAGTTATATGAGGGAAATTGACGTTAAAGTTCCCATTACCGGAAGCAACTGGAGCAGGAATGTTGCGCTGTTATCGTCCCTCATGATACTTGATTATACCGACTCCCACAGCTACTGGGATCATCCATCAGGAAGCAGCTTTCACAACAGACCTATGGTAAAAGATCCTCGCAATGTGTTTGCCTTTCTTTCCTTTAATCGGACTGACCATAAACCGTTTTTTGTTTCTGAATGGGATCAACCCTGGCCCAACGAATGGCGGGCCGAACATCCCCTGGCCATGGCTGCGGTAGCGTCTTTCCAGGGATGGAACGGATTGGCCGTTTATACATATCGCCACAGCACCAAAACCCCTATTGATTATCTTTCAGGATCATTTGAAACCTTTAACGATCCCTGCCGATTTGGGCTGTTTTATCATGCTGCCTTGATTTTCAGGCGCGGTGATGTAAAACCGGCTGATGATGTAATTGCGGTCGAATTTTCGGAAGAAGATGTCTTTAAATCACCCAATCCTGCGGTATGGAATATTCCGGCCCTTCCCCTTTTGCCTGAAAAGCAAAAGCTTGTTATGTCAATAGGTGATAGTGATTTACCTTCAATTCCCTATGACAAACCTGCTTTGTCGGATGAAGACTGTGAAATTCATTCCCACACAGGAGAACTTTATCGAAATTGGGAAAAAGGTATAGGAAAAATTGATACACAAATGACAAAGGCGGCTTATGGTTTTCTGGGTGATATGGATGTAATCCGGATGAAGGGTTTAAAACTGGAGGTAAAAACTGATTTTGCTACAATAGCTTTAAGTTCCATAACCCATGATAAGATCGATCAATCGGATAAACTTCTACTTACGGCGGTTGGCAGAGCAGAAAATACTGGTTTTACCTACAATATACTACATACTAAAACCCTAGACAAAGGCACAGGGCCTATACTGATTGAACCTGTGGAAGCTGAGATTGAAATAGATACAGACAGAAAGAATCTGGAAGTATGGGCGTTGGGCACTGACGGGAGTCGTTTAAAGCGGATGCCAAATGAGTATAGCAACAGCAAATTTAAATTTAGTATTGGCAAAGAAGGAAAAACTATTTATTATCTTATAGTTGAGTCGGGAGG
Organism: Candidatus Poribacteria bacterium; assembly: GCA_014730235.1. Classification (GTDB taxonomy): domain Bacteria; phylum Poribacteria; class DTPJ01; order DTPJ01; family WJIO01; genus WJIO01. Next base: position 1,620 of record WJIO01000139.1, on the reverse strand, counting down.
AAAATAATGAATCTTAAAGGTCAGGTAGCCATAGTAACCGGTGGAGGAAGAGGTATTGGACGTGCTACGGCTTTAGCCCTCGCAGAATCCGGTGTTAGTATAGCTGTTGTGGCAAGAACTGAGTCGGAGATCGAAGCAGTTGCCAGAAGCATTGTGGATAAATGTGGTCATGCCATAGCCGTTAAGACCGACGTTACAAAAGAAGATCAGGTTGAGGCTATGGTGCAGAAAGTTATTGATCATTTTGGAAAAGTTGATATATTGATAAACAACGCCGGATACGCAAAACACGCCTATATACATGAGGTTGATACTGATGTATGGAATACCACTATGAACGTCAATTTAACGGGTGTTATGTTTTGCACAAGGGCTGTGTTTCGTCACATGATGAAACGAAAAAGCGGATATATAATTAACATATCTTCCGGCGCAGGTAAACGCGGAAGTTACAAGTACAGCGTCTATTCTACGTCAAAATTTGGGGTTATGGGTTTTACCGAATGTGTGGCTGCAGAAGGCATACAGCATGATATTAAGGTTAGCGTTATTTGTCCGGGTCCTGTGGCCACCAGGATGAGAGCGAGTAATCATCCGGGTGAAGATCCCACAGGCATAATGCAGGCTCGGGATATTGCAGATGTTGCCCTGTTTTTAATTAATCAGCCAAAGCGAGCTTATATAAGAGAAGTAGCTGTTTCTATATTTCCAACATAAATTACGGGTATTGTTCCATATTATGTTTTTCTTGTCTTAGGTGTTTTACAAACAGGTAAGTCAATACGATTGCTACGACAACTGGTATACTCAAATACAGATAAAGTCTTTTAATAAGAAGCTCTCTTTGTAAGACACCCAGTAAAAGACATCGGGGAAATCGTCCTATAAACATGGCAATGGTGAATTTTATTTTACTATAACAGGTCGTGCAGGCAAGGAATTTAACCGGATCAAAAGGTAGGGGAGTAAAGGCAGCTATTGAAAGACTAACAAAGGGAACTTTATGGAAAATGCGTTCCAGATAAGCATATGTTTTAGTGTTCTTTAGCTTTGATACCCGGTGATAACGTAAAGCCAGGTTTACTAATATATAATCGAATAAACCGGATATGCAGAAACCAACAGTACCCAATAATGCAATAAAATAAGGGTCAAAACGCTGACCGTATAGCATTATCACTTGTGGGGTGGGTAATGGCAGGAGGGTGCAGGCGATGGTAATATAAGCAAAATATAGCCACAACTCAACAGCATCTTGGAAAAACGCGATGAAAAGCCATAAAGATACAACAGCAAACGCTGATACGCTTAATAACAGTGTTGCTAATATATGTGGTTTTGGTGAGTTACCTTCTTTCAATTTTATTTCACAGAATTCCATATTTGCAAATATTTTTGTTTAATTTAGTGAAATAATTTCTTTATACAATAAATATACCAGATTATTGTTAATTCGAGGTGAAGAGAAGGTTATATTTAAGCAAGTTTGACAATATATCTTAACATTACAAGGAGGAGACATGAGTTCTCAATTTTTGCCCAGTCTTACTCAAGTAGCTTCAGGTGTGTATTTTCGTATAGGGGATATGCAGCGTGGACAGTGTAACGGTGGTTATATTG
>WJIO01000138.1 GCA_014730235.1 Candidatus Poribacteria bacterium | reverse complement strand
CTGTTTATGGTGTTATTATGCCTGATTTGGAAAACAATAAATCTTCAAGTATGGAATTACTTGGATCTTTGGAACAGTCTCTACCAAATTTATTAACTTATAGAGCTTTGGTTGATGATATTTTTAGATGTTCTAAGTGCGGCATAGAAAATGAATCAGCCCTTCAGTTAAGCCATGATCTTGAACGGGCCAGTGAAGAAATTAAAAGGTCAATAAAGTCCATAAAACTGCTCGAAAGTAAATTCAATACAATTACCAGAATAAATGTTGATGCGATTATAATTGTTGATAGAGATAGAATTGTTAGATTTGTAAATCCCGCCGCAATAGATATGTTTGGAAGGAAAAGAGAAGAATTACTCGGAGAGCTTTTTACGTTTCCTATATTCACAGATAAAGTTACTGAAGTCAGCGTTTATAGAAGCAAAGAGGATATGACAGTTGCAGAAATGAGGGTTATAGAAACAATCTGGTTAGATAAAAAAGCCTATTTTGTTGTTCTGCGTGATATTACGGAAAGAAAACGTTTGCTGGATTCTCTTCGGGAAAGCAAAAGACGCTATCGTTTACTGGCTGAAAATCTTGCAGATGTAGTCTGGACTATAGATATGAATCTGAATTTTACCTATATCAGTCCTTCTGTAGAAAATGTGTTGAACTATAAAGTTGATGATGTTGTGAATCGGGCCTTTAGCAAATTCCTTACACCTGAATCATTTAAAAAAGCATTAAGAATATTAGTGGAGGAGTTATCCAGTAAAAATAATATTAAGTACAGAGATCAATTCAGATCCCGCAATATGGAATTGGAAATGACTCATAAAGACGGAAGTAAAATATGGGTAGAGACAAGAGTTTCATTTCTGCGCAATAAAAATGGTAAACCTGTAGAAATTCTAGGTGTTGCTCAAGATATAACTGAGAAAAAGCAAACTCTGGAAGCCATGAAACAAATATTAAAACGGGAAGCTCAGGCCTATGATCAGGGAAGGTTGGAGATTGTTGACACCATACTTCATAATATAGGAAATGCAATTAACAGTGTTAATATAGGCATCGGAACTATACAGGAAAACCTGGATAATAACAAACTCACCCGTCATCTTCAATTCCTGGCAAAGATGGTTAAAGAGCACCAGGATAGTTTTAGCTCTTTTGTCGATAACGATCCCCAGGGTAAAAAAGTTGCACCGTTTATTATTGCTCTTGCTGATGATTTTACCAGACAAAATCAGGAATTGATGAGAATCGTGGATAGAGTTCGAAAAAGAACTGAACACATTTCTGATATTATACTAACAGAAAAAGCATTAAGCAAGAGAAGCTCGCAGTTAAAGGAATCTCGTCTTAGAGAAGCTCTGGATAATGCAGTTTTTCTTTTACAGGATTCTATTGAAAAAAGAGGTATAGCAGTAGAGATAGATTGTGAAAAAGCACCAGAATTTATAAATATTCAAGAGACTCAGTTTCATCAAATGATGGTAAATCTTATAAAGAATTCTATAGAAGCTATTGATGAAAGAGAGAAAACAGAAAAACCAAGTGATCCCTATTTTTTAAATATTTTGTGTTATACAGAATCAGATTTTCTTGTGATAGAAGTTTATGACAATGGTATTGGTATTACAAAGGACAGAATTGATCTGATTTTCAGATCCGGGTATACAACTAAAGATTCAGGCAGTGGGCTTGGGCTTCATTCCATATCCAAGTTTATGAAAAGCATTGGTGGAAAAATATCTGCTTTTAGTGATGGAATTGGCAAAGGTGCTAAAATGCGCGTGGAACTGCCATTGTCTTCAGCAGGAACTTGAAAATAAAAAGCCAGAGGGGATTATTATGGAATTCAAGGAAAGCTGGAACAATCGGGTTTTAATAGTTGACGATCAAAAAGAACTTCATCGGGATTTTGAAGAGATGCTAAATCCGGATATAGTAATAGAGGCATCCACTGATAAAATGGCTGAGTCTATGGGTTTTGATGTAAATGAAAATTTTTTACCGGATTTTGATATAATACATGCCGATAATGGAAAGACCGCCTATAAAAAGGTTGAAGATGCGATTAAATCAGAAAATCCTATAGCTGTAGCCTATATTGATATAAGAATGCCTCCAGGCTGGGATGGTGTTGAGACGACCCGTAGAATCAGGGAAATTGACAAAAATATCGAAATTGTTATAATGACTGGCCAACCTGATAGAACACTTCCGGAAATCACCCGGAATATGGAACTTCTGAATAAACTGCTTTATATAAGAAAACCTTTTAATCGTGAGATGATACAACAGATGACAATATCTCTGGTGGAAAAATGGAACGTAGAAAGAGAACTCATGATTAGAAACCGACAGATTGAAATTAATAACCAGCATCTTGAAGCTGTGCTTAATTCCACCGGTGACGCTATTGCCATGTTGGACGTTGATGGCAATCTTTTGTTTGCAAATAGATGCTATAGGAACATGTTTAAACTGGATCATGAGTTAATGAATTCTATGCAATATCATGATTTTCGGGAGCATATGCGTGATCGTTTTCAGGAGCCCAACGCATTTGAAAAAGTCGAAAAATTCTTAGCAGATGATTCAGACGATATTATAGAAACCATAGTTGAGATAAAGTCAGATGGGCCTACTATGCTTTATCAGTATATAGCCCCTGTCCGGGATGCTGTTAATGGCATAATAGGTTATATTATTGTTTATCGTGATTTTTCCAAGGAATTGGAAATTGAAGAAATGAAAGCCGAGGTACTCAGGCTTAGGGCCGAACTGGAAAAAGAATATTCTTTCGATAACATAATCGGTAAAAGCAAAAAAATGATGGAACTTTATGCGCTGATGAAACAGGCTATACAGAGCGATATTACCGTCCTTATCCGAGGGGAAAGCGGAACAGGTAAAGAATTGGTGGCAAAATCTATACATTTTAACAGTCACAGAAAATCCGGGCCATTTGTTGCAGTTAATTGTGCAGCAATACCTGAGACTCTTATTGAAAGTGAACTCTTTGGCCATGAAAAAGGTTCTTTTACCGGTGCTTCAGCCCGTCGAATAGGTAAATTTGAACAGGCAAACGGTGGTACTATACTTCTGGATGAAATTGGAGAAATGCACCCAAACCTCCAGGCCAGACTTTTAAGAGTTCTTCAGGAAAGGGAAATTCAACGGATTGGAGGCACAAATACAATACCTGTTGATGTGAGAATTATTGCCTCAACCAATAAAGACCTGGAAGAAGCTATAGAAGATGGTGATTTCAGGGAAGATTTATATTATCGTATTGCCGCTTTTCCCATACACCTTCCCGCCCTTCGGGAACATGTGGAAGATATACCTATCATGTCTGAACATTTTTTAAGGAAAGCGTCAGACAGGGATGAAAAATCTATAACTCTAATATCAAAAGAGGCTTTCCAGATTCTGATGAATTATAACTGGCCAGGTAATGTTCGAGAGTTGGAAAACGTCATTGACCGGGCTGTTCTTCTAGAAACCTCCAGTGTTTTACAACCAGAAAGCCTACCCAGTGAAATACGTGACTACCATGAACATAAGGTAAAGGCTTCAGATGAAGAAATATCAACAGATGAAATCCATACTCTGGCGGAAATGGAAAAAAATGCTTTAATCCGTGCCCTGGATGCTACAGGTGATAATATCCGGCAGACAGCCAAGTTGTTGGGCATTAACAGGGCAACAGTTTACAGGAAAATGGAGAAATACAGCTTGATGAATCATAAATAGTTTTGTATTATAGTAACCATTAATAAATGAAAAATGTTTTTAGATGTATCCTTTGTCATAATAATAAACTACAAAATTTGTCATTACTTTAAATATAGTGATGAAAGTTCATAGAGGTTTCTTATTATTAACACACTCAAATCAGAAAAACCGATTTCCTTAAGTCAGTAACATTCCCCCTTAATTCTTCCAATCTTACACACTCCACTGCTTTTTCCTATAAATATTCTACATGCTTTTCACTAAAGTAATCGTTAAAAAATGAAAAATGTGTTTAGAAAATACCTTTATAATGATAGTAAATTACAAAATTTGTCATTCCTGCGAAAGCAGGAATGACAACTAAATTATATCCATTTTTTTAACGATTACACTAAAAAACGGATAATAAATTATCCAAACGGAGGTAATAATGGCTGAAGATATTAGACCAATGGATGTCCTTCCCACTAAACAACAAATTGAATATCAACAGATGGAATTGATCGGGTTTATTCATTACACTGTAAATGCCTTTACAGACAAAGAGTGGGGTGATGGTACAGAAAGCCCTTCTATTTTTAACCCGTCGAAACTTGATACCAGTCAGTGGGCCAGAGTAGCAAAAAAGGCAGGAATGGGATTGCTAATTATTACGGCAAAACACCATGATGGTTTCTGTCTGTGGCCGTCAAAATATACTGATCATTCAGTTAAAAGTTCTCCCTGGAAAGATGGTAAAGGGGATATACTGGCTGAATTATCCCGTTCATGTGCAGAAATGGGTTTGAAAATGGGAATTTATCTTTCACCCTGGGACAGACATGAACCAAAATATGGAACTGATGAATATAATCAGTATTATTTGAACCAACTGGAAGAATTACTTACAAATTATGACAAAATATCAGAAATTTGGATGGATGGTGCTAAAGGGCCTGATGCAAAGGACATGGAATATGATTTCCAGGCTTACCGGACTTTAATAAGAAAATTACAGCCTGATGCCCTCATATTTTCAGACGCAGGCCCTGATATAAGATGGATCGGCAATGAAAGCGGTATCGCAGGGGAAACCAACTGGTCAACTATAAATAATGATGAGATAACCATAGGCAAAGCTGACACCAAATATTTAAACTCTGGCGATCCCGATGGCAAAAGATGGGTTACAGGGGAATGTGATGTATCTATCCGTCCCGGCTGGTTTTATCATCCGGCGGAGGATGACAAAGTTAAAACACCCCAGCAGTTGATTGATATATATTATAAGTCTGTAGGTCGCAACGGTGTTTTACTCCTTAATATACCCCCTGATCGACGGGGTTTGTTTCATGAAAACGATATAGCTTCATTGAAAGAATTCAGACAGATTCTTGATGAAACATTTAAGACAGATCTGGCATCAGAAGGTACTGTAAAAGCCAGTAATTACAGACAAACTCACCCGAAATTCTCACCATCAAACGTCCTTGATGCTTCATCTGAAACATACTGGGCTACAGATGATAGTATAATAGAAAGCTATATTGAAATAACCTTGAAACAGGTTTCATATTTTGATACTGTTATGATACAGGAACCGATCCGCTTTGGTCAGCGTATATCAACTTTTGCTATTGAGGCATGTCTAGATAACCAGTGGAAGCAAATAGCTGAGGGTACTACTATTGGTTACAAACGCCTGCTTCGGGTATCACCTGTCAGGACAGACTGCTTAAGGGTGTTAATAAAAGAATCAAAAGACATTCCAGCTATTTCCAATATAAGTATATACAAATCATCTCCCGGTGAAGGAAGGTGAAGATTATGAAAAAGATTAAAGGGATTAAAAGGCTTGAGGAGACTATTCACAGGTCTAACTGTAACGGTGATAACTGGCATATGACCTGGGCTGATAACAACAAGCAGTATGTTGGCCTATGTGATGGAACAGGTTGGCCCGATATATCGGGATATTCCGGGAAATCATATAATACCAGGCTTTTTGCCATCAATGGCGAAGCCCAAAATCATACTGCTGAATTTCTGCCAAACTTTCCCGATCTCCTGACTGAAGCTCCTCCGAAATGTAATCGTTATTATGGTTTTGGCATCATAGCTCTTGATGGATATATATACCATTTTCTCAGCACACCAAACACGCCTTTTCATCAACCTGGAGCCAGATTTACTGGAGCAAAGCTGATTTATTCGCCGGATAACGGTCAAAGCTGGTGTAACCAGGACGGCAGTCCTGTAAGCTGGGAAAAATGGGAGGATCGCAGTAGAGATAATATGGTGTTTTTCTTTGAGCCAAACGGCGCGTTTTCCCTGATCACAGTATTGCAGATGGGCAAAAATTACCAGTATAACACCGATGGTTATGTCTATATATATGCCCCTAACGGCAACGATGAAGGGAATATGAATCAACTGGTTATGCTCCGGGTTCCAAAGGATAAAATTCTCCATCGGAAAGCTTATGAATATTTTGTATCAATAAAGCCCGATGGATCAGCAAATTGGAGCACCGATATTAACAAAATGGGGATCGTGCATACGTTTCCTTCCGGATGGGTGAATACAAAGGTTCATCCCTATTCATGGCATCCCAGCATAGTGTATAACGCTCCGCTGGGTGTTTACATGATGGCCAACTGGGGGATGGGTTGTTCTGAAGATGGAATGTGGTTTGGCAAACCGAGTTACCTGGGATTCTGGACAGCAGAACATCCCTGGGGTCCATGGACTCAGATTCACGAAGAAACAGCCTGGACTCCTGAAAATGATCCTGGCGCGCGAGCCTATCAACCCCAGATATCTCCCAAATGGATCGCTGAAGACGGTAAATCCTTCTGGTTAGTTTTTACTGATTTTCAGGTTATTGATAGTCATAGACCTTATTACAGCTTCAATTATCAAAAGATTGAGATATTGACAGAATAAAACACAATAGACAAAGATGCCTTTATCTGATAACATAGAACGCATTTTATTTGGTTTTTTGGCATTGTAACAGGAGGTATTCATAATGGAGCCAGTAAAACTTGGAATAATCGGTTGCGGTGTAATTGGAACCAGCCATGCATCAGAGGCATCAAAGTCTCCTCTGGTGGATCTGGTTGCAGTAGCCGATTTAATTAAAGAACGGGCTGACGGCAACGGGGAAAAATTCGGTGCATCAACAATTTATTATAACGATACTGATCTGATTAACGACGACAGGATCGAGGCTGTTACTCTGGCCATGCCTGTATGGGATCGGACTCCGGTGGCCTTCAAAGCTCTGGAAAAAGGCAAGCATGTCATCATAGAGAAACCGGCTGCTGCCAACTGTGGGGATATTGAAAAGATGATAAACCTGCGTGGCGATAAGGTTGTAGCCTGCTGTTCTCCCCGAATGGCCTTTACAGGACATGCAGAAGCTGCCCGAAAATGCGTGGCTACCGGTGTTTTAGGCAAAATTCGCTCTGTGCGTTTTCGTATAGTTCTTTCTGCCGCGCCCAATCCTAACCCTAATCCACCACCCTGGCGGCAGAGCATGAAGCTCAACGGCGGGGGTATTCTTGTCAACTGGAGTTGCTACGATCTTAACTATATGATGCATATCCTGGACTGGCAGTTAAAGCCTCAGGCAGTAATGGCCAGATGGTGGCCTGTAGGCGACAAGATGTCCAAGTATGTAATCCCTAATTCAGATGCAGATTCTCACTACACCGCGTTTATTACCTGTGAAGATGGTGTTGTTCTTACAATGGAGAGAGGCGAATTCACCAGCGCAACCACAGACCAGGCCTGGGAGATTATAGGTTCTGACGCCACATTGCATCTGCCTATGAAAGCACAAAAAGGTAAACCCAATGCGGTTATACTGGATAAATTCATCCCCGGAGAAGGTGTTGTATCTGAAACTATATGGGAAGAGGGTGACAGCACTTCAGATAATAGCGTCCTTAAAAACTTCGTCTATGCTGTGAGGGAAGGAAAGAAGGTGGAAACTTCCCTGGAACAGGCCCTGGTTATGCAGAAGATTACCGATGGTATTTACGAATCAAACAGGATAGGCCAATCCGTAGCCATAGCATAGTAAAAATCAGGAGGAAATTAACATGATAAAACTAGGATTTATGACTTTTGTCCTTCCCGAATGGGAAATTGAAAAGATTGTAAAATTTGCTAAAAAAGTCGGTTATGATGGCGTTGAAATCCGCGTTGATGCCGGACATAAACATGAAATTTCATCCCAATCATCCGCAGATACAAGGGAATACGTTAAGAAATTGTTTGCTGATGAAGGATTAGAAATTCCCTGCGTGGCTACGTCCGTACAGTTCGCCTCTGCTGATCCTGCAATAAGACAGGAAAATATAGTGACTGCCAAAGCAAACCTGAATCTGGCAGCAGATTTAGGCGCAAAGGTTGTCCGAACTTTTGCCGGTGGCGGGATACCAAAGCTGACTGATGAAGCGGCTGAATATGTGGCTGCATGTTATGACGAAGTGGGGGACTACGCTAAATCTCTGGGTGTATGTCCTATGCTGGAATGTGGGCACGACATTATCAAAGGGGCAGATGAAGCCGATAATGTTATTAAACGGGTTAAAACATCAAATTTCGGTGTTCTCTGGAATCATTCAACCATGGATGATAAGACTTTCAACACCCTTAAACCCCGTCTAAGGCATTTCCATGTCCACGAAGAGGTGCTTAGTCCTGATAACGACAATATACTGCACCTGGCAAAGTTGATCAAGACTATAGATTATGATGGTTATATCTCTCTTGAGATCATTAAAGGGCATAATTTGCCACTGGATGTTCTTACTGAGACTGCCAGCAGGTTAAAGGGATTTATCGCACGGGCTTAATACTATAAGCGTATTTATTTAGTATCAATATTTTTAATTTTGTATTCATATTCCCTATGATTTATGGTATTATAGAGATGAATAAAAGGAGATCATGATGGCAGAAAAAATGGGAATTGGTATCATCGGATGTGGTATGATTTCAGGCGCTCATGTCAGAGGTTATCTGGATTTAATTGAAAAAGCGCAGATGCTGGCAGTCTGTGATGTAGTAAAAGATGTTGCTGAAAAGAGAGCCTCTAGTATTATCCAGGAAACTAAAAACCGTGCTCAGGAAGCTGCCGAAGCTGCAAAAAAAGCCGAATCACCGGAGAAAAAAGAAAAGCTGGAAATTAGGGCGGCTTTGCTGGACGAATACAGCAAGGCCGAAATCAAAATTTTTACTGATTATAACGAAATGCTGGCCCTGCCTGAGATTGATGCCATCAGTCTTTGCACGCCGCCTTTTGCCCATGCTCCTATAACAATATCGGCGGCAGAAGCCGGCAAGCATGTTTACTGCGAAAAGCCCATGTCCAGAACAGCCACAGAGGCTAAAATTATGTGCGAGGCATGTAACAAGTCCGGTGTCAAACTCGGTTATCAAAGCGGTGGAACCCGGCTAGGCCCTTTAAACCATGCCATACGAAATTACGTCACATCAGGTAGATTGGGTGATGTTTATTACGGCCGTCAGACCAGCTTCAGGGTAAGAGGACGACCGGGACTGGATATGCCCAATTTCTCCAAGTGGTTCCTGGATTCCAGCAAAGGTGGCGGCGGCGGTATGTATGATATTGGCGTCTATCAGGTTGATAGGGTACTTTATCTTATGGGAGATCCACAGCCAGCAACCATCAGCGGAACGGCTTATCATGGCGCAGAACCATTATATGATGGCCCTGATGTTTATGACGTTGATGAACATGTCACCGTTTTTGTTAGATTTGAAAACGGCATGACTTTCACATTCGAGGATGGCTGGATCACCAACATGAAGGATATGACTGAAGGCATATTCATCTTTGGATCAAAAGGTGCGATCAGAAATGACACCCTTATTGTTGATGAGGGAAAATGGGATATAGACGATGCTGGCAACAAGAGACGCTATAATCCCAATCTTGTGGAAAAGACGTTGGAAATGCCGAAAATGTCCACTCCAAGTAAACTTGAAGATTTTCTCGATGCCTGTGTTGATGATGGAAAGCCGATCTCCGCAGGTGAAGACGGCATGAAAGTCATGGAAATTCTAAGCGGATCTCTGCTTTCTGCCAAACTGGGCCGTGAGATTACCGTTTCAGAATTGTATTCCATTGAAGCCATGCGTTCCGAACCTGTACCCGGATGGCCCATAGGTTAATATAAGATTGGGATTGCTTTATACTGCCACTTCATACTTGGCGCTTTGACGCCCTATGACTGTATGTCATTGCAGATAAAGCAATCTCCTTTTTTCTGGAGTAAATTGATGAAAAACATAGGTGTTACATTATTCCGGGAAGATATACTGGATATACCGGATTTCAACTTTCCAGAGGGCTTTAGGGTAAGAAATTTCAAACCCGGTGAAGGGAATATATGGACGCGGATACAGAGGGCTGCCGAACCCTTTTTTGAAATCGAAGATAATCTGTTTAAAAAGCAGTTTGGAGAGCATCTAGATCAGCTTCCTGACAGGTCATTTTTCGTTATAACTGAAGACGGCCATGAGGTGGGATCAATAACTGCCTGGTGGTATAACAACTGGAGAGATAAGGATTGGGGTTTAATTCACTGGGTCGCTGTCCATCCTGATTATCAGGGTCGAGGGATTTGTAAGGCCATGATGACTGTGGCCATGAATCGTCTTAAGCAAGACCATGACAGAGCCATGCTAAACACATCCACAGGTCGGGTCGCCGCCATAAAAGTATACCTGGATTTCGGGTTTAAACCCGACATGCAGAAAGACAACAGTCGGGAAGCCTGGAGCAATTTTTACTCAGTTCTTCCCCATCCGGCATTAAAGGAGTATGATCTCTGATGAATAAAGCGAATAATCTTATAGCTAACGGCAGTTTTGAAACCAGCACTCCAGGTGAAATGCCGGATGGGTGGGAGATTGTGGTTCCGAACAAGGCTTTAGCGCCTGTGTTTAAGTCGGTAAAATCTGATGTCCAAAAAATGCTAATGGCCCAGGGAAACGGCAGAAGGGAATGTTTTGGCTATGTCCGGCATAAGGTAAATCTGGAATCCGGCAAGACCTACCGTATGAGGGTAAAGCTCAGGTTTGAAGGCATGGAAGACCTGAATCGTCATCTGGTTCATGGGATATTCGGTAGTTTCAATGATGGTATATTTTACTATCGCAGAGACGGTCAGTGGATTATTGGCGAAGAGGTTTTCCCGGCCGGCGAAAATACAGATAACTGCGAAGTTCGGCTGTATTTCAGGTTTAGCCCGGATGGAAAAGTCTGGTGGGATTCTGTGTCTCTGGAAGAATGTGAACCTATACCTCCCCGCCCTGTAAAAATATCCTGTAGCTGGGGAACGGGTGACATGAAACACTGGTCAAAATGGCTGGATATTGCCGGAAAAAAAGGTTCTGACGTTGCGCTTCTCCCTGAGATGTTTAACGGCAAAAACGTATCACAAGCTGAAGCCATTGACGGCATATCCGGAAGCCTGATGGCAGAAAAAGCCCGGCAGCATAAGATGTATGTGTGTGGATCGTTTTATGAAAAGCGGGGTGATGTTGTATATAATACAGCACCACTCTTTGACCGGGAGGGAAAGCTTGTGGGAAGCTACCAGAAAAACCAGCTATACGATCCTGAGGAGGACGAAGGCGCAACTCCCGGTATAGGTTTTCCGGTGTTTCAGACGGATTTCGGTAAGGTTGGCATCATTATATGCTACGATAGCTGGTTTCCTGAAACCACACGGATTCTGGCCTACAAAGGCGCGGAGCTTATATTATTTCCCAACGCCGGATATTTTGTGGATTTAATACCAGCAAGAACCGCCGATAACGGGGTATGGATGGCTGTCAGCAGTCTAAACTCTCCCGCCGGTATATGGGATTCCAGCGGAGCTAGGGCTGGTGAAACAAATAAAGATTCAACTCGGTATGCAGCTATATCCATAAAGGATTTTGAGCAGGATGAAGAAAACAGGATGATTACGGCCACAGTTGATCTGAGCCGTGTTTACAGCCCACACTGGTGGGGTGGGCCCATGCGTTCGGCACCAGGGGGACGTCGAGTGAGGCAGACTTTAATTGTTCCTATCGAGGATGAAATAGCAAAAGAGGCTGCCAGATGGTGGAATGATTAACTGGAATGTCAATAACTTTTCTGGAAAATACAGAAAAAATGACTAAATCGAAAAGGAGCAATACAAATGCCTTTAGTATCTATCCTGGGCGAATTGAAAAAAGCCCGGGAAAACAGCTACGCCATCGGATGCTTTGATATAGTTGAACCCCTGGGAACTCAGGGACTTGTTTCCGCTATGGAGAAAAAAAGTTCTCCGGGTATAATCGGCATCTGGTCAGGTATGCTGGATCGTCCAAACGCCAGAGCTTTGGTAAATCACACAAGGACTATGGCCCAGGATTCAACTGTTCCCATATCCCTGATTCTGGATCATGGAAGAAGTTTTGAACATTGCATAAAAGCTATTTCCATGGGATTTACCGATGTCATGTATGATGGATCAAAGTTGTCTTTGGAAGAAAACATATCCAATACTATAATGGTGGTTCAGGCTGCTCATGCCGTAGGTGTAAAAGTGGAAGCAGAACTTGGACAGGTAGGTTCAGGACATAACTACCAGAGCTTTGGTGCGATAAGAAAGGGATTTACCGATCCTGATACTGTGGTCCAATTTGTAGAGAAGACAAACGTTGACATGCTGGCTGTGGCTATTGGTTCTGCACACGGTACTTACCAGGGCGATCCGGAACTCGATCTGGAATTGCTTTGTGAGATACGCAGCCGCACCGATGTTCCCCTGGTTTTGCATGGTGGCTCTGGCTTATCCGATGATCAATTTAGAACGGTGGTGGCAGGTGGTATTTGTAAAGTTAATATTTTTACTAATCTGGCGGTGGAATCTACAAAGCGTATGCTAGAGGAAGCCAAATCTCCTGAAGCCTCGTATTCGTCTCTTACAAATAAAATTCGGGAAGCCTTTGAATATGAATGTGAACGCCTGATAGATGTTTTTGGTTCGGCGGGAAAATCTTAAGAAAAAATGGTTCTTCCGGATTTAGTATGGTAATAATTTGAAAACTTTCTAAGCATGTCATTCCTGCTTTCGCAGGAATGACAGCATAAAAAATTTGCTATCTTTACCACACTAAACCCGGAAGAAACGAAAAATTTAATGCCTTGTTCTGTATAACAGAACAAGGCATTATTCTAATAAACGAAATTACATATCAGGAATGTTTCATCAATCTCCAGAACTCATCTTCTTTGGATATAACATACTTATGGGTGTTAATAACATCCGTTACATTATTTTTAGTAAAATCACTTTCTTTGTATGCACATATAATAAGTATCTTTTGGTCTTTAACAACTTCGTCCATGTAATTTTCATATTCCATAAACGACTTCCATTCAGAGGAGTCCAACCAGGACAAATTCCCTGTAATCCTTAATCCTGAATATCCGTTATTAATTGCTTCCTGATACTTTTTTAATCCACAAGAAAGAGAACATTGACCATCAAAGCAACCCTTAATAAGATACCAGTCTTCATACGAAAAAATCTGCAACTGACCTTTCTGGATATAGCTTCTAATATCCGGTATACTGCTTATGAGGGTTTCTGTAACTTCTTCCTCTGTCATGTCTGAGGTTACACATATACAGAGTTCATTATCTTCCAGACCTTGATATACATAAGGTATCATGGTTTCCAGAAGATCACTTTTTGATTTATACAACTGAGCTACATGAGTTCCCCATCTGACAAGGTCTAAAGCCTGAATTCCTGATTCCCGGTACTCTTCTGCTCTTTCCAATTCAAATTTTATACGCTGTTTTAAAGTTATGGGAGCAGATTTATAATAAATGCGTTTATGTAAAAGGTTCTTTATTCCCTTCTGAAAATTAAGTTCCTGTCTACATACGGGGCAATCATTTAGATGTTTTTCAATATCAGGAATTTTATCTGAATTAAGTTCTCCATCTACATAAGCACATAAACTTTTACACACTTCGCTACATTCCATATTACTGATCCTTTGCAAATCCGCGTTTTTCTGCATAATCCTTTAAACTTTCTCTTAAAAGTTTTCTTCCTCTATGCAACCTTGACATCACTGTGCCAATAGGAATATCCAGAACATTTGCTATTTCTTTATAAGAGAGACCTTCAACATCCGACAATATAATAGCGAAACGGAATTCTTCTGGCAGATCCTCTATAGCGCTTGTTAAATCATCATCTAAAAGTTTGTCAAAAATTTCGTTTTCAGGGGTATAAGTATCTGATAATTCGCCTACAACTTCAACGTCCGATACTTCAACCATTTGGGGCATTTTTGATCTCTTGCGGTACTTATTTATGTAGATATTTTTAAGAATTTTAAAGAGCCATGCCTTAAAATTTGTACCTTTTTCAAATTTATCAAAAAATCGGTAAGCTCTAAGATAAGCATCCTGGACTAAATCTTCTGCCTCATTTCCGTCCCTTGTCATTCTTAATGCTGCGCTATAGAGTGAGTCCATATACTGGATAGCTATTTCCTCGAACTCCCGTTTTTTTTCTTCTGCACTTTCAGTACGGCGCATAATTATCCTCTCGGATTAGGGTTTGTTATTTACATGCACCGTATATTATATCAGTATTATGCGGGAGTGCAAGGGAAATTTATTAAGAACCTATCTTTTTCTCATTTAGATCCCCATCTTTTTCATCAAATACAACAGGAGCTTAATATAAAAAATTCCCCAATAGATAAATTGTTTGTAAATTTAACGTTTTGGTTTTTCAGGGTTAAGTGTGGTAATAATAAGAATCTTTTAAGTATTTTCATTCCTGCGGAGATAGAAATGACATATATACAAAGCTTTCATTATTAGCAAAGCGAAGAATCTCATCTTACACTTTCCCAAAAGGGGATTAAGGGGAATTTTTAGCACATTCTGAAATTTCAAAATCATTATTGAAATCTACCAATAAATCTATAATTGCTTATCATCAGATTTATCCAGTTCGGCATCAAGCATCTGTTTTGCTTTATCTTCAGAAATGGATTCCAATTCTACCAGAATATCTTCAACTCCCTTACCTGAACCTTCTAACTTGTTTTGAGTTATCATCTCCGTCATATCAGCCACTGTTGGCGATTGGAAAAGCTTTTTATAAGATATTTCCACGTTAAAAGCGTTGATTATTCGGGAAACCAGGCTTGTGGCCAGGAGCGAATTTCCGCCTAATTCTAAAAAATTATCATCCAAACCTACTGGATTAACATCCAGTACTTCCGACCATATATCCGCAACTTTCTTTTCCAGAGGAGTTTCAGGTGATATAAATGGATTTGCCAGTTGGGGTCTTTTACCGTCTGGCGAGGGGAGAGCACGTCGATTGATTTTACTGTCCGAGGTTAATGGAAGAGATTGCATAATCATGAAAATTGAAGGTATCATATGTTCCGGAAGTTTATTTGATAAAATTGCCCTTAATGCAGTTACATTTGGTATATCTTTTGCGCCAGGCACAATGTATGCGACCAGGCGTTGGTTGCCATGTTTATCTGGCTGAGCCATTACACAGACTTCTTTCACAAATTCCATTTCAATAAGCGTCGCTTCAATTTCAGCAATTTCTATACGATGTCCTCTCACTTTTACCTGGAAATCCCTTCTACCCATATGCATAAGGCATCCATCAGGCATCATAAGACCCAGGTCTCCTGTCATGTATATACGTTCCTCATCCGACTCACCTAGAATAAATCTTTCCCGGGTAAGTTCCGATTTATCCCAGTAACCCAGGGATATATAATGACTTTTGACTGCTATCTCACCTATAGTATTGAAACCTACTTTTTTACCTTCTTCGTCCAGCAGGATGATCTCTTTATTCTGACTTGGATATCCCATTGGAACTTTGGGCGTTTCTATTTGAGTTTCCTTGTTTATAAAGTATCTGCGGGATACCAGGGTTTCAGATGTACCAAAACCAGAGAAATACACACAATCCTTGGAAAAATGTTTTTTGTAGAGTTCTACATCGCTTCTGTATATTGCTTCTGCCCCTACCAGGATCACCCGGACATGGGGTAATACATCAGAATCATTCAGTGTATTCATAAAATGACGAAAGGCCGTGGCTACAAAACAGCAAAGGGTAATTTTTTCCCGGATTAACCAATTCTTTAGTTCTATCATACCTTCTTTTTGTAAATCAAAGGGAAAAAGGGAAGCGCCATTCAACAGAGAAGCAAATATATCTTTTAATGCCCCGTTAAAGCTATAAGAGCGCAAAAGAGATTGCCGGTCATCTACGCAAATATGGGCATCATTGGTATAGAGCATAGTATTATGAAGCAGATTTCGGTGGGTGCTGTATACACCTTTGGGCTGTCCAGTCGAACCCGATGTATAGATAATATATGCACCCCGATCCGGTGAAATTGGTACCCCCGGGTTTTCAGTAGATGTGTCGTGGATTTGCTCCACATTAATTACCTGAATCTTATTTTCAGCAATTTCCCTGGCCGTTGAAAAAGATTCTTCATCAGTCAAAAGCAGCTTTGCTTTCGAGTCTTTCAGCATGTAGGTAATACGTTCCTTTGGATGGGAGGATTGTAAAGGAACATATATTTTGCCGGCTTTTAAAGTGCCGTAAACAGCAGCAATAGCAGGAACACCTTCACCAAACAACAACGCAACAGGTTCTTCATTAGGGCCTCGATGATTTAATATATCCAGTGCAATAGAGTTGACTATTTTATTAAAGGAATCATATGTTAACTCGTGATCCTTTGTTTTAACAGCAAGTCTTTCTGGATATTTAATCACCTGCTTTTCAAATCTTTCAGGTATGGATTGTTCTATATCCTCTTTTTCAAACCTGATGAAGTCATTTTTAGGTTGTGCTTTTTGGTGCTGGATAAATCTATCGCTTAATTTAATGTTTTGATTGGCAGATGATGTATTCTCCATTTTATTCTTTCCTTTCGCTTTAAGGGAGAAATGGTTTCCAGGTAATCAGATATTATCAGACTTATGACTAAATAACAATATATTTATATCGAATATATCGAATTATAAATTTTGCGTCTCTTTGTCATTGCAAGGAACGGAGTGACGAAGCAATTTCTTCCATATACTATACCTTTGAGATTGCTAATGACATGTATAATCAGTTTTTGACCTATTCAAAAGTCTGGTAGTCACCCTCTTTGATGTTGTTAGAAAAAGATGATATAATATTGGCAAAAAACAAGAGCATATGGAGGTGTAACAATGTCCAAGCTGGAAATGATAACTGCCAATAAATTCTGTGATAACAAAGAATGTCCAGATATAACATAATAGGGTGCAGTCCATAATACCATATCCAGACTGAAGAAGAAACGTAAGGTTGATGTGATCCTCCCCCTTCGCAGCGACATGAATGCTTACACTGACTCCCTAACTACAGCCTATCATCCGCACAGCGATGGTGCCTGGGAATCCCATCCCACAAGGGATAATCAACAGATACATCGGATAGAACGT
>WJIO01000137.1 GCA_014730235.1 Candidatus Poribacteria bacterium | reverse complement strand
TCAATGCGCAGAAGAGGTTCAGGTTCCAGCATAGATTTGATTTTATCATGCACCTTTTGCGGGTTGTGTTCGCCGGACTGTATCAATTCTTTAGCTTTTAACAGGGATTTGTTTAGTTGAAGGGCAGCTTTACGCTCATCCTCGCTGAGGTATTTGTTTCTGGAACTCATGGCGAGACCATCAGCTTCCCGAACGATGGGCAATACGACAATATCAATACCAAAATTTAGATCCTGGTTCATGCGTTTTATTACTATAGACTGCTGCGCGTCCTTTTGACCGAAATAAGCCCTTTGGGGTATCATCAGATTGAAAAGCTTGGTAACTACCGTTGTCACGCCTCGAAAGTGAGTTGGACGGGATGCACCGCACATTTTATCCGTAATACCCTCTACATTTACAAACGTGGCATATCCGGTGGGATACATGTCTTTTACCTGGGGGGAAAATATAACATCAACCCCTATCTTCCTGGCCATTTCTGAATCTCGTTCCAGGTCTCTTGGATATGCCTCGTAATCTTCGCTGGGGCCAAATTGTGTGGGGTTCACAAAGATGCTGGTGACAACGACATCATTTTCTTCCCGGGCCTGACGCATCAGGCTTAAGTGTCCTTCGTGGAAAAATCCCATAGTAGGCACAATGCCTATGGTTTTACCTTCAACACGCTTTTCCATGCAATACTTTTGAATTTCCGAAGTTGAAGTAATTATTTTCACAATTTACACCTTTGCAAAAAATAAAGGCAGGTTCAGAACCTGCCTTTAATTCTTATAATATATTTCTAACTATCAGGAAGACTCCTGAGAAGCCTGGTATTCAGCTACTATCTTCTCGCTGATGTCAAAAGGCACTTCTTCATAGTGTGAGAATTCCATAGTAAATGAACCTCTATCGCTGGTTATTGACCTTAAATCAACCGAATATCTGAACATCTCAGCCATGGGTACGTTTGCTTTGATTATTTGTTTTCCATCACTTGGATTCATGCCCAAAATTCTTCCTCTACGGCTGTTAAGGTCGCTCATTACATCACCCATGTATTCATCAGGAACGGTAATTTCAACTTCCATAATAGGTTCCATGATGAAGGGTTGGGCTGCTTCCATTGCTTTCTTAAAGGCCATAGAAGCTGCGATCTTGAAGGCCATTTCCGATGAATCCACAGGATGAAAACCACCGTCATAGAGGGTTATTTTCATATCAACAACCTGGGAGCCAGCAAGTATACCTTCCTCCATAGATTCGATTAAACCCTTTTCTACAGCCGGTATATATTGCCTTGGTATTGCACCACCAACAATGGCGTCAATAAATTCAAAACCGGCTCCACGTTCGTTAGGTTCCATCCTGATCCATGCGTCGCCATACTGTCCCCGACCACCAGTTTGCTTTTTATATCTTCCCTGCTGTTCGGATTTACCTCTGATTGTCTCTCTATAAGGTACCTTTGGTACTCGAGTTTCTGCTTCTACGTTATAGCGATTCTTTATTCTATCAAGAATAACGTTAATATGCAGTTCCCCCATACCGGATATTATCGTTTCTTTAGTTTCATTATCTCTTCGCAGTATAAACGTAGGGTCTTCTTCTGTCATTCTTGTGAGCATGGTGCTTAGTTTTTCATCATCACCCTGAGTTTTGGGTGTGATTGCCATAGAAATAACAGGTTTCGGGAAATCTATAGGTGGAAGCAACAGCTCATTTTCTTCGTCACAGAGGGTATCGTTAGTGTCTGTTTCGCTCAATTTTGTTACCATGCCAAAATCACCGGCTACGATTTTATCCACGTTTGTGAATTTCTTACCGCTGACAAGAGACAAGGTACCGATTCGCTCTTCTGTATTTTTGTTTACATTTATTACCCTGGAGTCAGATTTGAAAATGCCTGAGTAAACTTTAAAATAGCTGACTTTACCGGCGTATGGGTCTGACATAGTTTTAAATACAAAAGCACAAAGTGGGCCATCCTCTTTAATTTCAATTTCTACTTCTTCTTCTTCGCTTCCCGGCTTAGTTGCCTTTACCGGTTTTGCATCAACTGGTGAAGCAAAACTGACCAGAAGGTCCAGAAGCATCTGAGGACCTATATTTTCATAGGCTGATCCGCAGGTCAAAGGTACAAACATGTTATCAGAAATACCTTTTTTAAGCCCTATTTTTATTTCTTCATCTGTTAGCTCTTCGCCGCCCAGGTATTTCTCCAGGAGTTCATCATCAGCCTCAGCTACAGCATCTATTAAAGTTTCTCTATGTTCATCTATCTGATCCTGCATATCTTCAGGTATATCGATTTCCTGAAGTTTTTTATCATTATCACCTTTTACATAGGCTTTCATCTTAACCAGATCAATAATCCCCTTGAAATTCAGTCCAACCCCTATAGGAATACTTACAGGAACAATTCTTCCTCCCAGTACCTCCAGAGCCTGTAAAGTTTCATCAAATTTTGCCATTTCCTTGTCAATTTTATTAAGGAATATTGCTCTTGGTATATCGTATTTTTCTGCTCTTTCCCAGGCTTTTTCAGCTCCAGCTTCCAGTCCCATGCTTGCATCAGTAACGATCAAGATATTGTCTGATACTCTGGCGGCTGCTTCCTGTTCACCTGCAAAGTCGCTGTATCCGGGGGTGTCAATCAGGTTGATCTTACAATCTTTCCATTCACAGATACACAGGGCAGTATTTATACTGGTATTTCTTCGAATTTCGTCTTCATCATAGTCAGATACTGTATTACCATCATCAGATCTTCCCAATTTTGAAATGGCACCAGAATCATACAGGAGGGCTTCTGTCAGAGATGTTTTTCCTGCCCGCGCATGAGAAAAGATTCCTATATTTCTGATCTGATTAGGTCTATATTCTTTCATACCATAATTCTCCTTGAATCACCATTACTTACATTTTCCATCCGCAATTTTAGTTTATGCTTTCTTTCAGCATCATAATCTCAATTTATTCATAATCACTGGAACACCGGCTTAGTAATTATATATTACTCTCAGGCGAAAAATACTGGTTGAGATAAAACTATAGCTTAATCAAATAAATGCTTTAAAGCTCCCGCGTTAAAACTCAAAGAAAGCAAATTGAGTATACACAAAAATTGTCATAAAGTCAATGGTAAATCTGATATTCAGACAAGAGATTAGACATTTCCAATAATCATTCCTGTAAACAGAATGTAAGTGTTATCCAAAAAGAGCATAAGTCATATAAAATAAATATTATTAACCATAATTTAATATTATCTTCATATGTATATAGTCTTAATGTATTATAATTTATGCGTTGTAAAAATGGTATTTAGTCTGGCAGTATCTTACTGCCCTAATTTGAAGTAGAAAGGGAATATATGAGGTTACTGAAATCAGCTATTACAGTTGTCTTTGCCAGCTTATTCTTAGCATCTATTGGAACAGCGGCAAATTTGACAGAAGATTTTGATGCACTCCTTGGTGCTGGAGAAACAGGTATCAGGGAATGGAACATTTACGACGAACCCGGCGCCAATTCAGGCCCATCCAACTGGCATATAACTGAAGTTGATGGCCAGATCGCCATTCTGGAAAATTCTAACATTTACGGTGGCGACGCCGGAAGTGACTCACCTTCCAGAGGCTCATGGATATATTACAACGGTGGTAACTGGGACAACTCCATTTTTGAAGTTGACATGTATGCCCTTGACGATGACATACCTGGTGTGTTATTTAGATATGT
Organism: Candidatus Poribacteria bacterium; assembly: GCA_014730235.1. Lineage (GTDB taxonomy): Bacteria > Poribacteria > DTPJ01 > DTPJ01 > WJIO01 > WJIO01. Next base: position 4,809 of record WJIO01000137.1, on the reverse strand, counting down.
AGATGAAAATAATTTCTATGTATTTGACATGAACGGACAAGATAGTCGAACTGATGGTCGCTTTGGTCGTTTGCGAGTTTGCGTTGACGGTCAATATACTGAACTCGGTAAAGTTATGGAAACCATGTATGAAAAAGACAATGGCATCTGGCATCATATAAAAGTTGAGATACTGGGTGAAAATATAAAGGTCAGCCTGGATGACCGTATGCTGTTTGACGTTATGGACTCTAGTATTCCTTCAGGCAGCGTAGCCCTTTCAGCCTGGGGGATGAACCCGGGTGTAGCTTTTGACAACGTAAGTGTAACTGAAATTTCTACTTCGCCAGTCAGCCCAATGAATAAAATAGCAACAACTTGGGGTGAATTGAAGTAACACAAGGAGGTAAGATCATGTTTAGGAAAATTTGTTCTCCGCTTTTCGCGCTGTTTTTGCTGGTAGCTATAATGCCTGTGGCTAAAGCTGCCGACATAGCCGTTATTGATTTCGCTGACCAGTGGACACAGGTCAGAGGTTTAACCCAGTCTCTGGATGAATATGGTTATGATTATGATGACATAACAGATGATGTTGAGGGTGGAAACATGGATCTGGACGGATACAGACTTCTGTTTATGTCGGCCATGTATACCAACAATGCAGCTCTACATCAGTCTGTTGATAACAACGCAGCCGCAATTCATGATTTTGTAGATGGTGGTGGTATTGTAATCGAACCGACCCAGGCAGACCAGAATGAAGCCAACGTAGATTGGCTGCCCGACGGCCTGCTTTGTGTCCGAAGCGATCCCGATCCCTCGGTATTTACTATCGAAGAACCAGAACATCCGGTCTTTAATGAACCACATAAATTCACTGAAGACGAATTTTCCGGATGGGGCCATCAAGGCTGGCCCACAGGTTGGGAAGTAATTACTGCCCAGGATGGTTTTGATGTATTGATGGTGGAAACAGGCACAAACAAACCAATTATAATGGAAGCCGAGTATGGCAACGGTATGTTTGTCATGATGTGCCTCGCACCTGATAAATATCATGTTGCAGGAAACGACGATAACACCAAGGAAATGGCAGGAAAACTTATGGAAAATATCATGGCCACATGGTATGATGCCTTTACTCCTGTTGAATCCAGTGGTAAATTGACCGCTTCCTGGGGCGAAATCAAAGTTAAATAGTCATGTAAACTTAAACAAAACCCCTCCGATTAAAATCGGAGGGGTTTTGTTTATAGATTTATCCCCAAATCTTTTTCGCCTGATTTTTCCTTCTTTTTCGGCATATTCTTTATCATATCTATCAATTCCGAAACCCTCTTTGAAATATCAGCAAAGGTGTTACGAAATACCTCCAGCTTTTCTTCCTCAGTTCCTTCCACAGATGCAGGATCTTCCAGATTCCAGTGATATTTTACAGCTTTACCGGGAAAAACAGGGCAGTTCTGGCGCGCATTGTCACAAACTGTAATGATTATATCAAACTCTTTATCCAAAAATTCTGTTACACTCTTTGTGTAATGACCGGATGTATCAATGCCGCTATCGGAAAGCATCTTCAAAGCAAACGGATTGACTTTTTCAGAAGGCTTAGTTCCCGCGCTGTAAACATCTGTTATATCTCCGGCCATTTTACGAAGCAAACCTTCAGACATCTGGCTTCTTGCCGAATTACCTGTGCATATAAATAAAACTTTTGCTTTTTTCATTAAATTTATTTCCTTTCAGCTTTTACCGTTAAACCAATGCCTTGTTCTCAGGCATATCTTAACTAACATAAGCATTACCGGAACCTCGATTAATACCCCAACTACGGTCGCAAGAGCAGCGCCAGAACCCAATCCAAAAAGCATAGTTGCAGTGGCTATAGCCACCTCAAAGTGATTGGACGCTCCGATCATAGCCGATGGGGCAGCGTCTTCATACTTTAGTCTGATAAGTTTTGCAAGGCCATAAGTAATCCAAAAAATAAGGTTCGTCTGGATAAATAATGGAATTGCTATAAGAAAAATGGCCTGTGGCTGTTTCAGTATAACTTCACCCTTGAGGGCAAACAACACAACCAGCGTAATCAAAAGTGCGATAATAGAAACTGCTGTCAGTCGTTGTATAAATTTCTCTTTAAACCAATCTTCTCCCTTTGACTTTATTATCTGCCTTCTGGAAAAATAACCGGCTAATAGTGGAAGTGCAACATAAAAACTCACCGATAAAATTATAGTCTGCCAGGGAATAGGCATACTGTTGACGCCAAGCAGAAAACCACCCAAAGGCGCATAAAGAAAAAGCATGGTCAGGGAATTAATCGCCACCATTACCAGGGTATGACCGTCATTCCCGCGAGCAAGATAACTCCACATCAGCACCATAGCAGTACATGGTGCAATACCCAGTAATATAGTGCCAGATATATATGAACGAGAAAGCGGAACTTCACCGGCATATTTGATGCCTGCATCAATACCCGGTATCCATCCTTTAAACAAAACGCCCAGAAAAAGAGTAGCTATTCCAACCATAGTAAATGGCTTTATAAGCCAGTTAGCTACAAGGGTTAATATCACAGGTCTGGGAGTTTTTCCTGCCTTTACAACTTCAGCAAAATCTATCTTTACCATGATGGGATACATCATAAAAAACAGGCATATAGCTATGGGAATGGAAACCTGCTTTACCGATAAACTATCAAGAACCAGAGCTATATCCGGAAATAACCTTCCCAGTATAATTCCTGCCACGATACACAAAAATACCCAGAGAGTTAGATATTTTTCAAATACGCTTAGTTTCTTTGTTTTTATATCTGTTTTCATGGCATGTTAACTTTTTTCATTTATCCAGCCGGCAATCTGCTCTGGTGATGGCACTTTTCCAGATATTTTTACATCACCTTCAATTGCCAAAGCTGGTGTAATCATAACACCATAATCCATGATTTTATTGACATCTTCGACCTTTACTATCTCTGCATTGCTACCTGATATTTCTACAGCTTTCTCTGCATTTTTAAAAACCTTTTTGCATTTTGGACATCCTGTACCCAATACCTGTATTTTCATTATTATACACCTTTCATTATTAATCCAAAAATCATACCTGAAATTGTTGCCATTACCACAACCAGAGCGACAAATACTAAAGTTTTTTTCGTTCCCATGACGCTGCGTATGACGATCATGTTTGGTAAACTCAAAGCTGGCCCGGCAAGCAGTAAAGCCAGAGCAGGACCATTACCCATACCGCTTCCCATAAGCGCCTGTAAAATAGGAACTTCTGTCAGGGTAGCAAAATACATAAACGCACCCACCACAGCCGCAAAAGCGTTGGCAAAAAGAGAATTGCCACCGACTATAGAAGTTATATATCTGGATGGTATTAAACCGGAATTACTGCCAGGAATTCCCATAAGAGCACCAGCTACCAAAACACCAACAAACAATAATGGCAAAATCATCTTTGCAAATTCCCATGTGGATAACGTCCATTCTTTAATTTCATCCTTCCTGAACCAGTAAACAAGCATCAAAATCAGCAATATAAGAAATCCTCCGGCCAAATGCCAATGTATATCATATATTAAATCCCAAAAGCCCACCGGTTCTTTGGGCTTGCTCCAGGCGGCAAATATGAGAAGCATTATCATTGATAAAAAATATAATCCTGTTTTCCATAAAGGCCTTTCAGATTCCCCTGTTTCAGATATAATCGCAGCGGATTTTTCTGATTCTTCCTTACGAAAAAATAAAGACATCAAAAGACCGATTATGACAGCAAATATAACAGCACCCAAAACACGGGCAAGACCAAGCTGCCAACCTAACACCCGGGCTGTAAGGATTATTGCCAATATATTAATTGCAGGCCCTGAATACAAAAAAGCGGTGGCAGGGCCAATTCCGGCACCACGCTTGTATATTCCGGCGAAAAGTGGAAGGATAGTGCATGAACAAACGGCAAGAATTGCTCCTGAAACAGAGGCAACGCTGTATGACAATATCTTATTGGCTTGTACGCCGAAGTATTTCATAACTGATACCTGGCTAACAAATACAGATATTCCACCGGCAATAAAGAAGGCGGGTATCAGGCAAAATAACACATGCTTTTGGGCGTAATCCTGGAGCATAACAAAAGCGCTTAGTATTGCCTGTTTTATTCTGGGATTCTGGAAAGGAATATAATAAGCTGCCAAAAACACAGCAATAAATAATAATGCTTTTTTCCATTCAGATCGCATATCAATTCCTCTAATAAACGTATCAATACATTCGCATATGCGAATGTATTGTTTAAAAAAAGAGATTAACCTGTTTTGCATATCTCTTTTTCTTCGCTCAATTTAACAGCTTCGCTCAGTTTTTCTATATCTTTAATAATCGTATCATCATCATTTATCCAATCCTTCAAGAGCGATAGCAAAGGTGTGGCATAAGAATTAAAAGATTCATGGTCTAAAGAATAATGGACCCACAGACCATCTCTCCGGTCTTTAACAAGGCCGGCTTTTTTAAGTATACCCAAGTTCCGGGAAACTCTGGACTGGGTCATATCCAGAGCCTGCATTATTTCACATACGCATAACTCACGCCGTTGTAACAGTTTCAACAGTCTTATACGAGTTTCATCAGATAAAGCCTTAAATACATTCAATAACTCACGCAATAATAACACCTCCATTTATATATTCGCATATCCGGATATAATTATATACCATTTTTATAAACATTTCAAGGCCATCTTTATAAAAACAAATTTGTTTGAAATCAGTTTTTTCGGATTTAGGTGGATCCCCGGCATAATGAAAAAATATAT
>WJIO01000136.1 GCA_014730235.1 Candidatus Poribacteria bacterium | reverse complement strand
TGGATATTTGAACCTTACGAACCAAAACCCGATACCGCCCCACTTATTGTATTTAATCATGGATGGTTGGGTATAAATCCGAAAATCTATGGGGCATGGATTGACCATTTAGTCAGGCGTGGAAATATTGTTGTCTATCCCCGTTATCAGGTTATTACAACCCCGGCAAACAAAGTAACAGGATACGCCATTGATGCAGTCAAAAATGCTATTGATGAGCTTAATACAGGCTCCCATGTAAGACCAGAATTGGATAAGTTCGCTATTGTAGGACATTCTCTTGGAGGAGTTATTACAGCTAATATGGCTGTTCTGGCTTCATCAGAAGGTTTACCGGAGCCAAAGGCCATCATGTCTACAACTCCGGGATCAACAGAAAGTATGGGTTTTGGCGGAGTCTTATCAGGTGATTTGCATTTAATACCGTCTTCCACCCTTTTGTTATCTATTTCCTGCGCCGATGATGAGGTTGTGGTAATGGAGGTGGCAAGAAGAATATATAACGAAACTACACGTATACCGGCAAAAAATAAGGACTACATAACCATGGTTTCAGATTATCATGGTGATCCTGCACTTGTCGCAGATCATACAGCACCTTCAGCCGAAGACCGTCGTTATGATCTGTATGACTTTCTGGACGATTTTGGTGATGACAGGATCGAAATGAAAATCATCAGTGCTGATATCCCAAGGGATACAAGTCCTAATTCCATTCACAAGATTAATTCCCTGGATTATTATGGTTTCTGGAAATTGTTCGATGCCCTTACAGATGCGGCGTTTTACGGTAAAAACAGAGAATATGCTCTGGGTAATACTCAGGAACAAAGATTTATGGGCAAATGGACTGATGGCTCATTAATTAAAGAGCTTAAGGTCGGTAGTATGCCTTGATGAATGGTATAGAAATATTAAAGGTTGTTGAAATGGAGGTGATTAAGAATACATTTAAGGTTTTAGTGAATTATTACTAAAAAATTTTGGCTTTTCAAGATTAAATGTGGTAATCATGAGAAACTCCATAAACCTGTCATTCCTGCGAAAGTAGGAATACAGTCATTATATTGAGTTTCTGGATTCTGTCATTTTAACAGAATATTTTCTGAAAAAATCAGAAAGGAATTTAGCTATGGGTATAGCAAGAAAATTCATAACCAAAAGGTTATCTCTGATCTTTGCGATAGCTGTCCTGTGTATATTGTTCGCTGTTCCTCAGACACAAGCTCGTTCCCTTTATAAGCATGATTTTGATAAGATCGCCGAATGGGGTTTTGGTGATCCCAACAACAGCTATTCATGGTCTATGGAATGGTATAACGGAAAGTTGTATGTAGGCACAAGCCGTAACTTCTTTGAGTTCATCACATCCGATCCTACTGTCTGGGATAATCCACCTGTCGATCCGGTAGTTGATCCATTTGCTTTGGATCTGGGTGCTGAAATTTGGGAATATGATCCCGCAACTGGAATATGGAAAGAGGTTTATAAATCTCCAGCCAGTATTCCAATTGGAACAGATTTGCTTAATAATTTTGGTATTCCAATTAAACTTACTACTGGTGAATATATACTCGATGGTGAGACTATTCCTGCCGGTAGTGAAATTGCAATAGCTCGGGACAACGGATACAGGGCCATGAAGGTATATACCGATCCCCAGCATAATGAAGAAGCCCTTTATGTAGGTGCAACCAGCTATCTGGATGGCTTTGTTCCATTCCGTCTTCTCCGAGGATTCCCAAATGAGGATGGAGATATTGAGTTTGAAGAATTGCAGATCGCTTTTGATCCTGTTACAGATACTCCCCCCTTTCCTATATCTTCCATAAGAAGCCTGGTGGAATACAAGGGTAAGTTGTATACAGCCCCCACGAGAGTTGGATTTGATCAGCGGGAAGAACACAGGATTATCTATGAGGTTGAAATCCACAATGGTGATTTCTGGGGTGCTATCTTCAGAGAAGCAAGCCCTCCCGGATTTAATGATCCTGATAATACTGTTGTATTTGAAGGCGTTGTATTCAACGGTTATCTGTATGCAGGAACCGGAAATAAAACAACAGGTTTCCAGGTATGGAAGACTGACGCTACAGGGGATCTACCTTACAACTGGGTTCCGATTATTACCGAAGGTGCATACAGAGGCCCTACAAACGTAGGCGTTGCTTCAATGAAAGTCTTTAGGAATAAACTCTACGTAGGCGGTGGTATTCCCGGTGGATTTGATATGATTACAGGTCTTTCCGGACCTCCCGAACTAATTCGTATATGCAAAGATGATAGATGGTCTCTTGTCGCTGGTGATAGGCGTTGGACGCCTGCGGGTTATAAATACCCAATTAGCGGTAAAGATCCTGGCTTTGGAAATATGTTTAACGGTTATATGTGGAGAATGGAAGAGCATGAAGGTTGGTTGTATCTTGGTACATTTGATATTACCACATTCTTCCTGCCTGGTGTAAATACAGCTATGCTGCCGGAAGAAATTTCAAGTATTGTAGACTTAATAGGCCCTGATTTTATCGTTAAGCTCTATGGTGGTTTTGATATGTGGAAGACCAGGAACGGTTATCACTGGTATAAAGTCGACACCCATGGATTTGGCAACTCAGCCAACTATGGTATTCGTACCATGAAATCAACGCCAGTTGGTCTCTTTGTTGGAACTGCCAATCCATATACCCAGGGTGATACCTACGGCAATCCAGGTGGTACAGAGGTATATCTTGGTGATGATGGTGGCTGGTGGTTCGCTCCGGAAGATCCAGCACTGACTGAAGCTCCCGAAAGCAAAGAGTTTGCCCTTTACCAGAACTATCCAAACCCATGGAACCCGGAAACATGGATTCCTTATCAGCTTCCTGAAGGTGCTGATGTAGAGCTAAGCGTATTCGATACCAGCGGAAAACTGGTGCGAAAGCTCGATCTCGGGTTTAAAGAACCCGGACAGTATATGACAAAGGAAAAAGCCATATACTGGGATGGTAAAAATCAACAGGGCGAAGAAGTTGCCTCCGGTGTTTATTTCTATCGACTAACAGCCGGAGAAAATGTCGCCACAAGAAAAACTATAGTATTGAAATAAATAATAACTTATAAGTGTTCTTAAATGTAACAATTATTCCGTTATTGAACACTTTTTTGACTATATTTTTCTCTTTTCGGGAGGGTGAATTATAATATTCACCCTCCCGAATGTTTGTAAACACCATTAATCATTATTTCTAAGTGATTTTAGGGGTTTATTCATATTTAATTTTTGGCAAATAGGTTGACACAAAATCGGAATATGTGTAAAATTATATAAACGATTGTCTGGATTTATATTAAGTTAGTTTTAATATTGATTCATTAACAATTATAGTTCTGCTCTTTTTAAGTGGTTTTCAATAAATTATTTAATAAACGTAAAATCTTCATTTATCTTTTTGATTTGTAAAAACTGCAAAACTATAATAAATAAGACTAACCAATAAAGTCCTCCAGATTGAGCTAAGTTTCATACCTAAAAATAGTTAATTCTTCCGGGCTTATTATGGAAATAAAATATGAATATATCTTCTTGCTCTGTCATTCTGGCAAAGAATGGATTCCTGCTGCTTCAAGCTTTTTTGAATAATAATTTTGCAGGAATGAAGAATTCTATAATTAAACATAGAATTAAATGAATAATGGCTGCAATTCTGAGAAAAACAGGGAATATTAATTAAATTCAACAAACTTTATAGCCGATGTAAGAAAACTCAAACGACAATATTTTATAGAAGGAAAATTTAAATTGGTTTTTCCGACTTGAGCGTGGTAATGTAAAAAACATTTTATTTAATTTTATCAAATAAAGAAACAAAAAGGCAATGGGGAATATAATATCCTGTTAAGCGCGTTTAATAAATGATTTTGCTGAATAGGATTGATAAAATTTTGGGCTCTTCCGGGTTCAGTGTGATAAAGATAAGAAATTTCTTTATGCTGTCATTCCTGCGAAACTCTTATTCCTTTTTGCTCAAGCTTTTTCAAAAAGCTTGAAGCAGGAATGACAGGCTGAGAGAATTTTCAACTATAACCACACTAAAACCGGAAGAACCAAATTTTGAATTTATAATGACACGAAAGAATGTTTCATATAAAACTATAGAAACTTGTAGTTTTGGTAGAAATTTAAATCTATACAACATAAAGGTTTTGGAAGGATAACTTCATGAAAGATTTCAGGATAATTGCCATCAATCCACCGGGTTTAATAGAGCCTTCAATTGCTGTTTCAGCTTCAAAAGCAGGTGGTATTGGTGTATTAAATCTTGAGTATATCCAGGATCAAAGCTCTGAATATATTATAAACTCTTTAGCTGTTTTATCTAAATATGCAAATAAAGGCTATGGAATAAAAATGAGTTTTTGTCCGGATATTTCGCTTAGGATTTCTGAGTTAATATCCAGTCTTAGTATAGGCCCTGAGGTAATTATTTTAACCAGAACCGAATCCCATTGCCAGGATTTAGATATTCTAAAAGAGCAAATCCAGTTATTACAGGAAAAAGACTTACAGGTTATTGTTGAATCTCTATGCCTGGAAGATGCTCTTAATGCTGAAAAAGCTGGTGCAGATGCTGTAATAGTAAAAGGTCATGAATCCGCTGGCAGGATTGGCGAAGAAACAACCTTTGTTCTGCTTCAAAATGTCTTGAAAAATCTTAATTTACCTGTCTACGCTCAGGGAGGTATTGGTCTGCATACTGCTCCTGCATGCTATGCCGCCGGTGCTGCTGGTATTGTATTGGATTCCCAGCTTCTTCTCACCAGAGAATCTCATCTTTCTGATGATATTAAAGATATTATTAAGAATATGGATGGAAGCGAAACCAGGTTTTTCGGTAGAAACCTGGGTGAATCCTACAGGATGTATTACAGACCTAATTTAGAAGCCGTAAAAAATCTGGAACATATTGAAACTGAATTCATTGCTGATGAAAGAAAAAATGCCGAGATTCTTCCCGAATGGCGAGAGATAATTTCAGATAAAGTGGGATGGAAATCACCACAGCAAAACATCATGTTGCTGGGTCAGGATGCTGCCTTTGCCGCTCCTCTTGCTGAAAAATTTGTTACAGTAGGTGGTATCTTTGAGGGCATAAGAAAATCAATTGATAAGCATATACAACTTACTGATGAATACAGACCTTTTGAAGAAAATTCCCCCCTTGCTGAATTAATAAACACCCGTTATCCAATTTTCCAGGGTCCTATGGCCCGCATCAGCGATACAGCAGAATTCGCCGTAGAGATTGCTCAAGGAGGAGCATTGCCATTCTTGGCAATATCACTCATGCCGGGAGATGAACTGCGCAAACTCTTGCAGGAAACCCATAAAGTAATGGGGGATCATCCCTGGGGTGTCGGTATTATAGGTTTCTTACCACCTGATCTTTATTCTCAACAGCAGGAAGTTATACTGGAATGTAAACCACCTTTTGTTTTAATTGCAGGTAGTCGACCCAGGCAAACTCAACCACTTGAAGCTGGTGGTATTATTTCTTACGTCCACGTTCCCTCCACCGGCCTTCTGGATCTGTTCCTTAAAGGCGGCGATAAAAGGTTTATTCTCGAAGGTAGAGAATCCGGAGGACATATAGGCCCAAGAACCAGCTTTGTTCTTTGGGAAGCAATGGTAGATAAGATACTGGAGCATGTTAATACAAATGGCAACGATCCCGGTGAATACCATGTTATATTCGCCGGTGGAATTCATGATGATTTATCTGCATCTATGGTTTCAGTAATAGCAGCTCCTTTGGCCCAAAAAGGGGTAAAAGTTGGTATCCAGATGGGTACAGCTTACCTGTTTACTAAAGAGATAGTTGAAGCCGGTGGTATCACCGATACTTATCAGCAAGAGTCTTTAAGATGTGATGGCACAGTTTATCTTGAAGTAGGCCCCGGCCATGCAAACCGATGTATATGCACTCCTTTTGCAGAAGCATTTGAGGAAGAAAAAAAGAAACTCCTGGGTTCAGGTAAATCCGCTGAGGAAATCAGATTTGCTCTTGAGCAGATTAGCATAGGCAGGCTTTATACTGCTGCAAAAGGTACAGCCTTAATAGATTCAAAAGTCGTTAAATTACCTCCCGAAGAGCAGTTGGATCGCGGCGTCTATATGATAGGTCAGATAGGTGCTCTGAAAGATAATGTTATAAGTATAGATGAATTGCACAGGGAAGTTTCTGAAGGTAGTATTAAGTTGATTGAACAGGTTAATGAAAAACACGAAGATCTATCATTATCCAATAGGAAAAAGCAACATACTGGTGAGGATATAGCAATTGTCGGTATGGCATCTGTATTTCCGAAAGCCGGTGATATTCACGAATACTGGGAAAATATTCTTGATAAAGTAAACACAGTTCAGGTGGTTCCCAAAGAGCGTTGGGATTGGGAGTTATATTACGACCCGGATCCCAGGGCAAAAGATAAAGTTTATAGCAAGTGGGGTTGCTTCCTGGATGATATACATTTTGATCCCCTGAATTATGGTATGCCTCCGAAAACTCTGGAATCTATTGAACCACTACAGCTTTTAACTCTGGAAGTAGTGAGAAAAGCTCTGAAAGATGCAGGTTATGACAAAAGACCTTTCCCAAGAGAAAGAACTTCGGTAATTATCGGCACTGGTGGCGGTGGTGCTGATCTTGCCCAGGGATACGGTGCTCGTTCTACTATGCCTTCTTTATTTGGTAAATCTTACAATGATGTATTAAAACACTTTGAGGATAATTTACCCGAATGGACTGAAGATTCCTTTGCTGGAATACTGGCAAATGTTACCGCCGGTCGTGTTGCCAACCGCTTTAATCTTGGTGGCGAAAATTATATAGTTGATGCTGCATGTGCATCGTCACTTGCTGCTGTACATCTGGCTGTAAAAGAGCTTAATACTCATAACAGCGACATGGTAATAGTCGGTGGTGCTGATACCATGCAGAATTCCTTTGCTTTCCTGTGCTTCAGCAAAACTATGGCCCTATCTCCGACTGGAGAATGTCGAACAATGGATGAAAAAGCTGATGGTATAGTGCTGGGTGAAGGTGTAGCAATGATGATTTTCAAACGTCTGGAGGATGCTGAGCGGGATGGTGATAAGATATATGCTGTAATCAAATCTGTCGGTGCTTCTTCTGATGGCAGGGATAAGAGCATGACTGCCCCTAGACCCGATGGTCAGGCTTTAGCCCTGCGTCGTGCATATGAAAAAGCTAATGTATCACCTACTACCATTGAGTTAATCGAAGCTCATGGAACCGGTACTGTTGTAGGTGATAAGGCAGAAATACAGGCTTTGAGTAAAGTTTTTAATGAAAATAATGTTGAAAAACAAAACTGCGCTATTGGTTCTGTTAAATCTATGATCGGACATACCAAGTGTACGGCTGGGGTTGCAAGTGTAATAAAAGCTTCTATGGCTTTGCATCACAAAGTATTACCTCCAACTATTGGCGTAGATCATCCTAATCCAGACGCTAATTTCCCTGAAAGTCCTTTCTATGTAAATACGCAGGTTCGTCCCTGGTTGGATTTAGGGGATAATCATCCTCGCAGAGCTGGTGTCAGTGCTTTTGGTTTCGGTGGAACAAATTTTCATACAGTAATTGAAGAATATAATGGTTACAGAAATGGTGATATTTATAAATCCGCAAAACAAAAATGGCCCAGTGAACTCTTCATATGGAAAGGTGAATCAAGACAGGAAATATCAGAAAAGATTGGATTGATTAAAAAAGCCTCTAATAATATTAATCTTAGAGACATATCATACTCTGTTTATAAAAACGATAGAGATAAACCCTTTAAATTTTCCCTGGCCATAATAGCAAATTCAATTGATGACCTGAAACAAAAAGCCGCTATAGCCCAGAAATCACTGAAAAACAATTCGGATATAGACGATCCAAGGGGGATCTTTTTCACCGAAAATCCCATAGTAGAAAAGAATGATACTAAAATTGCATTCCTTTTCCCGGGACAGGGTTCTCAGTATGTAAATATGCTTCTTGATTTAAGCCTTGATTTCCCTGAAATTCGGGAATCATTTGAATTAGCAAATAAGTTATTACACGAAAACCTTGATGCCCCGTTATCAAGATATATATATCCTCAACCCTGGTTTTCTGAGGAAGAAAAAACTTACAGGGAAGAAAAGCTTAAACAAGCCCATATTGCCCAGCCGGCTGTAGGGGTAGCTTCTATGGCCATGTATCGATTGTTGAATGAATTTGGGCTAAAGGCTGATTTTCTGGCTGGTCATAGCTACGGTGAATACGTGGCCCTTTGGGCGGCTGGTGTTTTTGATGAAAACGTATTAATAGACATATCAGAAGCCAGAGGACGCTTTATTATAAAATCCGCAGGTAAAGATCCGGGAACAATGGCGGCTGTAAATGCCGATGTACCTGTGGTTTCTGAAATTATTGAAGACATAAATGGCGTTTATATAGCAAATAAAAATTCTCCTGACCAGACGGTTATATCAGGCACAATAGAAGGTATAACTAAAGCTGTTAAAGAATTTAAATCAAGAGAAATCCGCACAAAGGTAATACCTGTTGCCTGTGCTTTTCATTCACCAATTGTTGATAAAGCCAGAGTACCTCTCAAAGAATTCCTGAATAAAGTCGAATTATCGGCACCAGAAAAAAAAGTTTTCTCAAATGTTACAGCAAAACTATATCCGAAAAAAACGGAAGCTGTAGCTAATACCTTAGTAAAACACCTTATTAGTTCTGTTGAATTTGTTCAGGAAATTCAAAATATGTATGAAGCCGGTGCTAGAGTTTTTATTGAAGTCGGTCCCCGAAGTGTCCTGACAAAATTAACGAACAAAATATTATCCGAAAAACCACATCTGGCTGTAGCGTCTGATCAGCATACAAGAAACGGTATAACACAACTTCAGCACATGTTTGGTCGCCTGATAACTCAAGGTATAAATGTCAATCTGGATAGGTTTTACAATGTGCGTGAAGTAAAGCTTCTGAACCTTAATTCTCTTGATAGCGTTGATAAAAAAGAAGTATCTCCTACTACCTGGCTTGTTAATGGACATAGAGCTAAACCTATTTCAAAAGCCAATCAACCCGATCCCGTATTCCCTAATATTAAGGTAAAGGTTGTAGACGAAAATGAAAAAGTGGAGAGGCAAGAATATATGAAAAACCAGCAAAATAACTCCCTATCCGAAAGTTCCAGTATTAACAGTTCTCAACAGATACAGGAACAGGTTAAATCTCAAAATCAAGCACAGCAGAAAACAGTAAAAGCGTCTAATAACGGTTCAACTCAGGTTATGATGCAATATCAGCAGTTGATGAATCGTTTTCTGGACACTCAAAAAAGCATAATGATGACTTATCTGCAAAACGGGCATGTTAAAAAAAGTAGTCATACTAATTTTAGCAGTTTTACTCAGCCTGTTGTGAATAACAATCCTCCTGGGCAGCCCGTAAATCCCCCGGTTTCAAATATAATACCTGAAACTCCTGTTGCAGATGTTCCTCCTGCACAAGCTCCTGCTCCTACCTCTATTCAACAACCCCGGGTTGAAGTTTCACAACCCGTTAATCAGGTAGTTGAAAAACCGCAGGTAACAGAGGAAGAAACAAAGCAGAAAGAATTGGGATTAACAAAAGAAGAACTGACGGAAAAATTACTCGATGTTGTAAGTGAAAGAACTGGTTATCCGAAAGAAATGCTGGATCTTGATCTGGACATGGAAGCTGATCTGGGTATTGATTCCATTAAGAGGATAGAAATTCTTGGTAGTTCCCAGGAATTCTATAATCTGGAAGAAGCTGCTGGCCAAGAATCCGATATGCAAGATAATGAAACACTGGAAGAACTGGCAAGCCTTAAGACTTTGAGAGAGATCATTGACTGGATAGATCAGCGAGTCAATAGTACAGACGAAGTACCAATAGAGGACGAAGTCCTAAAAAAAAATGAAATTTCAAAACCGGATACAGCAACCGCAACCGATTACATAGATAAAACAGCTTCTGATACTGATATTATCACAGAACAAAAGGATACCGTAGGTCGTTATAAAATCATTACTGAAGAAAAGCCTATTCAGTCTGAACATGTAATAACTCTTTCAGATAAACCCTTAATCCTTGTTGATGATGAAAATGGTATCGCAGCCGCTGTATCTCAATCTTTACGCAATACCGGAAAAACTACGATTGTTGTAAGGTATTCTGATGAAGATATTAAGCGTCTTGATGATAATACTTACAGTGTTAATCTTGGAAACTGGGAAGCCGTTTCAAGTTTTGCAGAAGCTGTTAAAGAAAATCATGGTTCTGTCGGTGGCTTTATAAGCTTTTTGCCTTTGAATAAAAAAGAGGGTTTGCGTTATTCTTTCCCTGGTATGACTCTTGATAACTGGCAGCAAAGTCTCAATTTATCAGTTAAGAGTTTATTCTATTTTGCCAAAGCCTTTGGTGAAGACCTGAGAGATTCTGCTGATTCGTCTGATGCTTTCTTCATGTCTGTAAGTGAAATGGGAGGAACGTTTGCTGCTATTAATGCGGATGAATTTTTCCCCGGTCATGGTGGTATAACGGGTTTTGTCAAAGCATTATCCCATGAATGGCCAAAAGTTCGCATCAGAGCTATTGATTTACCAAAGACAATGCCTGCTCCGGAACGTGTAGAAACCCTTATGCAAGAGATCTCCTGCGATGATAATATGATTGAGGTTGGATATTCCGACGGCAATCGAATTATATTAGTTCCGCAAACAGAAAATCTGGATAAGGATCAAACTCCGGAACTGAAAATTGATTCTTCATCAGTAATACTGGTAACTGGTGGTGCCAGAGGAATAACTGCTGATGTAGCTGTTAAATTAGCACAAAATTATAAGCCAAACCTTATTCTGATGGGACGTTCCCCGATGCCAGAGGATGAATCTTCTGATACTTCTGGTCTGACAAAAATGCAGGATATTAAGGCTGCTATTATTAACAGGATAAAAACATCTGGTGAAAAAGTAACTCCTGTAGAAGTTGAAAGTAAGTATTCACGACTTATGAAAGACCGTGAAATGCGGGATAATCTTTCAAAGATGAAAGCCGCAGGAGCAAAAGTAGAATATTTATCAGCAGATGTCAGAGATAAAGAAAAAGTAACGGGTATCATAGAAAATATATATAAAGAATATGGTCGTCTTGATGGCGTTATTCATGGTGCTGGTATTATCGAGGATAAACTCGTCAAAGATAAAACACCTGAGTCTTTCGACAGGGTTTTTGATACAAAAGTAAACAGTGCATTTATCCTAAGCAAAGCCTTAAAGCCTAAAAACCTGTCTTTCTTTGTTATCTTTTCATCTGTTGCCGGTCGTTTTGGCAACCGGGGACAAAGTGATTATTCAGCAGCCAATGAAGTTTATAACAAATTGGCTGTATACCTGGACAAAAAATGGCCTGGAAGAATTGTGTCTACTATGTGGGGACCCTGGGCCAGATCTAAGGGTGGTATGGTATCATCAGAATTGGAAAAGCAGTTTGCCTTAAGGGGTGTGGAATTGGTTCCAAGTTCCATAGGCCCCAAAAAGCTGGATGAAGAGATAAAATATGGTGCAAAAGGTGAAGTTGAAATAATTCTGGGGGGTAAAGGCTGGGATGCCCTCAGACCCGGAAGCACAGGACTTAATCAGGAAGAAAATCAGCAAAATACTCCGACTGATAAATCAGTCTCAAATATCTACCCATTAATAAGTACCGGTGATGAAATAACTCGTGAAGATGATGGTTCAATAACAATCTCAAGAAAGCTCGATATATCCAGAGATTTATATCTCAATGACCATCAAATTGATAATAAACCTGTGTTCCCTATGGCTGTTGGTCTGGAACTTATGTCCGAAGCAGCTATGATAGGATGGGAAGGTTATCACCTTACAGAGGTTAGTGATTTACAGGTTCTTCAGGGAATTGTCGTTGATAACAAAGAAACTGATATAAAGATTGTGGCAAAACCTATTTTGCCAATGAATAGTACCTATGATACAAAAAGCCTGAATACACTGGAAATTGAGGTTAATATACTACCAGCAATAACCGACAAACCAGGACGTGCTCATTATCGTTCAAAGGTAAAGCTTCAGAAAGAAGCACCAGAGAAAATTCATCAGATGTCAATTTATCTGGAGGAACAGCGATCTTATCCGTTGGATATAGAAACAGCCTATAATCAGATTCTGTTTCAAAAAGGCATATTTAAGGGCATCAGTGATATTGAAAGTATAGGTTCTAATGGAATTCTTGCAAAAGTTAATGCTTCCAGACCGGAAGAATGTGTATCAGGTCTTTCAGCAGAATCTAAATGGATTATTGACCCTGTAATTACAGATAGTGGACTTCAGCTTATTATCCTTTGGACTCGTGAAAATCTTGATATGACTCCTTTACCTTCCCGTATGAGTCGTTTCAGAAGGTTTGGTTCTATGGCCAACCAGGATGTAGAATGTCAGATACACATAAACGCTAATCCCGTAACAAATGTTTTATCCAATAAACTCGTATTCTTTGGTGAAGATGGAAAACTCTTGGGATTAATGGAAGGTATGGAGCTTATTTGCAGTAAAGCCTTAAACCGTCTAAGCCATAATAGGGTTTAAAGATAAATTGCCAATTAAGCAAGTTTAACTAATTTTTTAAAGGTCTTTTACTGTATAAAGTTGTAAAACTTTGCCGTAAGTGGTTCTACAGGTTCTCCTTTTCCAAAGGGGAATTTAAGGGGATTGGAAGTGCTAAACACCCATGAATATTATCTTAGCAGAAAATCCATATTTCATATTATCAAAAAATCTAATTAAAAAAGATTATAAGCAAGTTTCAAAAATTGAAACTTGCTTATAATCTTTTTTAGGTTAATGATATCATATTCCCCAACCACAAATAAATCCATAATACATTTTAAAATATAATTTTGCTTTTAAGGAGTGTTTAATGGGTTCGCAAGAAGAGCAAAAAAAATCAAAATTCTCTCTACCAAAGGAAGATATAGCTATTATTGGTATGGCCTGTATTTATCCCGGAGCTCCTGATCTGCAGAAATTCTGGGAAAATATAGTATCAAAGACCGATGCAATAAGTGAAGTTGATCCGGAAGTATGGGATCCAGAGGTGTTTTACGATAAAAACCCGAATACTGAAAATAAGCTTCGCTGCAAGCGCGGTGGTTATATCGAAGATTTTATTGACTTCAATCCCCTTAAATATGGCATAATGCCTGTAGCTGTAACTGGTGGAGAAACAGATCAGTTTTTGACTCTTCGAATGGCTTATGAGGCTTTAGCAGATGCAGGTTACCCCAAGGGTTTACTGGAAAAAGAGCAAACAAAAGTAATACTGGGTCGGGGTAACTACTTTGGTCATGGTAATACAAACATCCTTCAACACACAGCAGGAATTGAGGGAGTTATTCGGATATTAAAGGAACTGCATCCAGAGCATACAGATGAAGATTTAGATAATATCAGAAAAGCCCTTAGATCAAGCTTGCCCAATTTCAGCCCTGAAAATGCT
This sequence comes from Candidatus Poribacteria bacterium, assembly GCA_014730235.1. Classification (GTDB taxonomy): domain Bacteria; phylum Poribacteria; class DTPJ01; order DTPJ01; family WJIO01; genus WJIO01. The sequence goes on along the minus strand of WJIO01000136.1, from coordinate 9,615 downwards.
CTCTCCATGACACCCAACATGACTACAGGACGTATTGCTAACCGTCTTGATTTTATGGGTTCTAACTTCACCGTTGATGCAGCCTGTGCTTCTGCGTTAATTGCTTCTGATTTAGGAGTTCGGGATCTGCTAACAGGAACAAGTGATACAGTTTTAATCGGTGGCGTTCATGTATGTATGAATATTGCTTTCTTGATGGTTTTTGACAAAATGGGAGCGATGTCCAGCACTTCTGAAATTCGTCCCTTTGACGAAAAAGCTGATGGTCTTATCCCGGGTGAAGGACTTGGGATAATAGTGCTGAAGAGGCTTGAAGACGCTGAGAGAGATGGAGACAGGATTTATGCCGTCATAAAGGGCGTAGGTACCTCCAGCGATGGGCGAAGTGGCAGCGTTCTGGCCCCGCATCTGGATGGAGAATTATTGTCTTTGTCAAGAGCATACGAAATGGCAGGAATTGATCCCAACTCCATTGAGCTTATCGAAGGGCATGGAACAGCAACTCCTGTGGGTGATTCTGTTGAACTCAAAGCCTTGTATGAATTCTTCGGTGAACGTGAATCAGATATCCCTCCGGGATGCGCTTTGGGGTCGGTCAAGTCCATGATAGGTCATACTATGCCTGCTTCTGGTGCGGCAAGTATCATTAAAACAGCTCTGGCCTTATACCATAAAGTCCTTCCTCCCTCTATAAAGTGCGATGAACCCAGTTCTGAGATAGATTGGTCAAAGTCTACCATTTATGTAAATACTGAGACGCGCCCCTGGATTCATGGCAAGCAAACGCCCAGACGTGCAGGTGTTAATGCCTTTGGGTTTGGCGGTGTAAATGGTCATGTTATAATTGAGGAATATGTAAATTCAAAAGAAGATGAAAGTCTGCTGTATAAATGGGACAGCGAAGTTCTGGTATTACAAGCTCAATCTCGTCAGGAAATTACTGAAAAAGCTCAGAAATTGCACAGATACATTTCAGACTGGATTGAGGAGGATCAAAAACCGGAATTCTTGCTCAGAGACCTTGCTTATACGTTGAACTCAGATATAACTGATGTACCTTATAGGCTTTCTTTAATTGCTGAATCTCCGGAAGATCTTAAGGAAAAGTTAGAATTGGCGTTAAAGCGTCTGGACGATCCAGAACGTAAGAAAATACAATACATGAATGGTGTTTTCTATTTTGAGGAACCTTTAACAGAAAAAGGCAAGTTGGCTTTCATGTTTTCTGGCGAAGGAAGTCAATACCTAAACATGCTTTCTGATTTGTGTATCCATTTCCCCGATGTTAGAGAGTTTTTTGATACTGTAGATCAGGCAGCTATACAGTTGGGTAACAGTTATCTTCCCAGCCATATAATCTTCCCCCCTCCCGCTTTCACCGACGAAGAGAAAAAGAGAATTGAAAAATATATATGGGAAACAGATGGTGCAGTACAGGCTGTGCTGGCTGCCGATTGGGCCATGAATACCCTCATGACAGCATTGGAGATAAAACCGGACATGCTGGTAGGACACAGCACCGGGGAATTCTGCGCAATGGTGGCATCCGGAATACTTGAGCTTGATCCTGAAAATACTCGTGAAAGCCTTGTGGGTTATTTTGAGTCCTTTGCTGAACTTTCCCGGACTACTGATACATCAAAGCTTGCCAATGCCGTTATGATAGCCGTTGGAGCTAATTTAGAAAAGGTATCTTCACTGGTAGAACAAGTTTCAGGTGAAATATACGTTGCTATGGACAATTGTCCACATCAGGTTGTAGCTGTCGGAACAGAAGAAGCTGGGTTGGAATTAGAGGAAAAGCTAAAAAACAAAGGCCTGTTATACGAAAAGCTGATGTTTGATCGAGCATATCATACGCCTATGTTTGCCGATGTATGCGAGATGATGAAGAAAAATTTCCAGCAGTGGACGTTTAACAAACCCAAAACCAAAGTATATTCATGCACCACCACACAACCATATCCTGACGATCCTCGGAAACTGCTGGATCTCACTATTGAACACTGGATGAGTCCAGTGGAATTCAGAAAGACTATAGATTCCATGTATGAAGATGGTGCCAGAATATTCGTGGAAGTAGGACCCAGAGGTAATCTCACTGCTTTTGTGGATGATATATTGAGGGGTAAAGAATACCTGGCCATATCTGCAAACGTGCAAAGAAGGTCCGGTATAACCCAGCTAAATCATTTAATAGGTATACTTGCCGCCCATGGTGTTCCCATGAAACTTGAATACCTCTATAAAAGAAGATCTCCTAACTCACTTTCTATGAATTTTCTGGAGGATAGAAATCAGTTTAAATATGTTGAACCGGGAACCATGAAGCTAAACATAAATTTCCCAAATTTCGATCTGGATAATTATTCCCCACCTGAAAAAGATATAAAAGAAGAAACTCCTCCTGAAATAGACGTTAATAAAGAAGTAGAAGTAAAGCATAGTATTGAACCTGGACATTCAGAATTAATCGAAGAAGCAGAACAGTATCAAGAAATTGATGAAAAACCACAGCAGATGCCTGCTTTTGATGAAGAAATGGAGTATCAGATAACGCCCACAGAGAATTCCAACCCAGTTCCTGTAGAAGAATCTGATTTTATTTTATCAGAATATATGAAGACTATGGAGCAGTTCCTGGAAGTACAGGAACATGTGATGCAGGCTTTTCTGGATGGCAATGAAAACAATGAATTTGATGCTACCTCTGAATCTGACCAGGAGCGATCAGCGGTATATCCATTCATAGGTGAAGTGATTTCTCATACCCCAGGTCAAGAGATAACTATACTCAAGAAGATAGACCTGGATGAAGAAATATTCCTCTTGGATCATACCATTGGTGGACAGATGTCTGTAGATGAAACTCTTACAGTTCCACCCATCATACCATTAACTTTCAGTATGGAGATTATGGCGGAAATTGCAGCGTTACTTCAGCCGGGGAAAATTCTGACAGGTATGAAAAACGTTCAAGCTACGCAGTGGATTATGATTGAGGAAAATGAACCGGTATTTTTGGAGATCTCTGCTAAAAAACAGCCTTCCAAAGATAATGAATTCAAAACACAGATACGCAATCTGGGAGTTGATCCCGGTGTAGATTTATCAACTATCCCGGTAGTAACCGAAGGTGTAATGGTTTTCAGCGACGAATATGAAATTCCTGAACAACCTTATGAATTTTCTCCCGATGAAATCGGTGAACCAAAAATAACCGCAAATCAATTATATGAAGACCGTTATGTTTTTCATGGTCCCAAATTTCAGGGTGTTAAGTCTATAGATAAATACAGTTCAAAGGGTATAGAAGCTACATTTGAAAGTCTTAGTACGCAAAACTTTTTCCGGTCTATACCGAATCCATATATGCTTACTGATCCGGTTTTACTGGACTGCGCCGCCCAGATTTTTGGTTATTGGTCTTTTGAGCAACTGGATCGTGGAAATGTAGTATTTCCCGTAGGTGTTGATCACATGCAGATATTCAATAACAAATTACCTCCGGGTCAAAATGCTAAATGTCGCGTCAGAATTAAAAATGTTAATCCAATGACTGTAAAGATGGATGCGGATATAATAGCACCGGATGGAAACCTTTGGATACGCATGAGTGGTTTCAAAGACTGGCGATTCTACTTTAGATACAGAAATCTGGTGGATTTTGGTAAATTCCCCGGAAGGATTGTTGCCAGCAAGTCATTTTCCGACCTTGCCAGATGCCTTCAGGAAGATATGGCATCGCTAAAAGAGACTTCTATATACTGCTTTCTAATCGACATACCTTACAGTGATCTGGAAAGGTTCTGGACTATAAATATTATACACCAAATCCTAAGCCGCAATGAAAGAAATTATTATAAAACTTTGAATTGGACTGAAGATAAAAAATATGAATGGACCCTCGGTCGAATGGCAGCTAAGGATGCTGTACGTGTATATATAAATCAGAACTACGGCTTGCAGATATTCCCTGCGGATATTGAAATTATAAAAGATCAATACGGCCGACCAATGGTGGAAGGTTATTGGTCAAACAGCATAGATGCACCACCAGTATTGTCCATTGCCCATTCAAAAGACATTGGTGTAGCCGTTGCCGGTGATAATAATCTCATGCTTGGTATTGATATTGAAGCTATTGCTAAGAGAGATCCCGGTTTCGAAAAATTAGCCTTCACCCAAGAAGAAATTGTAATGTTGGAATCTGCCGATTCAGAACAACAAAAAATTGAGATGCAAACCATGTTCTGGTGTGCAAAGGAAGCTGTAGCCAAAGCCCTGGGTAGAGGATTTATGAATAGTCCCAGGGATATAGTTATATCGGGATATTCCGGTTGCAATGTTGGGAAAAATATTGAAGTAATTGAGACAGAAATTCGCGGAAAACTCTTGAATGAATTTCCGAAATATGCTTCAATTAAAGTCAAAGTTTATACTAAACGACATAACGAATTTATCCTGGGCGTTACAAACGCTTCTGTTGATTAAAAATGATTCCTTTATTCAATAAGGGAGCGAGGGGATTTTTAGCGCGACTGAAGCCTTTGAGATCTTGAAAGAATTTTCTTGAACTTGCTTATAAACAGGAGGTAAAATGGCAGAACTAAATAAAGAGCAAATAACAAACGATGTTATTAAAATACTAAACGACATGTCTGCAGATTGGGAGCTTGATGACGATATCACAAAAGAAACAAAACTCTCCAACGACCTGGGGTTTGAATCCATAGACGCTGTGGTTTTCAGCACTACTGTAGAGGAATATTATGGTAAATCCTTGCCATTCGCGCAGTATATAATGGAAATCGGTGATGAGGGAAAAGTCAGAAACCTATCTGTTGGCGATCTTATTGATTTTGTATATGACCACTTGAATGCATCTGAGCAATAGAAGGGATATTGATAATGAATCGGACAGTATTAATCGGACTTGATGGAGCTACGTTTTCGGTACTTAATCCCCTGATGCAAAACGGTACAATGCCCTTTCTGAAAGATTTTATAGGAAAGGGAGTATCTGCAATCCTGCCTTCAGTAATACCACCCCTCACCCCGCCTGGATGGACAACCATAATGACCGGGCGTAGTCCCGGAAATCATGGCATTTTGGATTTTTTCCGGTTTGAATCTCCTGAAAGCAAATATCTTACTTTTAATACTGCCCGAAATATCGAATGCGAAACTATCTGGTCAATAGTAAGTCGGCATGATCAGAAAGCTACAACCCTTAACTTTCCCACAATGATCCCACCGCAACCTATTTCAGGTTTTATAGTTCCCGGATGGGTTACATGGAGAAGTCTTAGAAGAAGCTGTTATCCATCTTCTCTATATGATAAACTTAAAGAAATACCTGATTTTTCCATTAAGATGCTGGGTATGGATCTGGGAACAGAGGAACAGGCTGTCAGTGGATGTCCGGAAGATGAGTGGGTAGAATGGGTTAAACATCATATAGACAGGGAAAAGCAGTGGTTTACTGTATTAAAATATATGATGATTAACGAACCATGCGAACTTACTGCAATCGTTTTTGACGGTGTGGATAAGTTACAGCATCTCTTCTGGCGTTTTATACATCCGGACTTTATGCCCAATGAATTCACCCCAAAGGAACAGGAAATAAACAAGCTCTGTATGCAATATTTTTCACAGATGGATTTTTTTATCTCTGAAATTGTTAATCTGGCTGGTGATGACGGCCGGATATTTATGGTCTCTGATCATGGTTTTACTGCCAGTTCAGAGGTGTTTTATCTAAACACATGGTTGAGCCAGAACGGTTATCTAACGTGGTCAGAAAAAGCAGAAGCACATGAAAACCCTTATGAGTTAGGTGTGAGTAATGCTATGAGGTATTTTGAGCTTATTGATTTTGAAAAGACAACAGCATACTCAACAACACCAAGTAATCGTGGGTTATATATATCTGTGGCTGGCAGAAAAGACGAATTTGGTATTCCCCCGGAAAAATACGAATCCTTCCGCAAAGAACTTATACACAAACTAATGCAAATAAAAGATCCAAATTCAGGGGAACAGGTGGTAAAGAAAATATGGACAAGGGAGGAAGCCTTTGCCGGTACGGCAATGGAATTAGCCCCTGATTTAACCCTTGATTTACGGGATCATGGTTTTACATCTATTCTCAAATCAGATTCCTTTATCAAAAAACGTAAAGAAATAACCGGAACACACCATCCTGAAGGAATATTTATAGCTGGTGGAAATGGTATTCATAAAGGATTGAAGCTTAATGAGGTTTCAATACTGGATGTAGTTCCTTCACTGCTTTACAGCATGAGTATACCAATTCCGGAAGACCTGGAGGGTAAGGTTCCTGTTGAGGTTTTTGATAAAGAATATATCCGGGAAAATCCTGTAGCAGACGGTCCACCTACAACAAAACCTGAAAAAAATACTGCTTCTTCTAAATTCAAGCAAAGTGAAGAAGAAAAAGCCAAAGTTATGGAAAAGCTTAAAGCCCTGGGATACCTGGAATAGTTAATGCCTAAAATACTAATAAATGGTATAGATATTCATTATCAAACTAGAGGTAAGGGGCCCAACGTTACTTTGATTCATGGATTAGCTAGTAATATGGCCTTCTGGTATTTTAGTGTATTTTCCAGACTTATCAGAAATTTCCGGGTTACTATATATGACCTTCGAGGTCATGGTTACAGTGGATCTACAGTTACTGGTTATAAACCTTATGAAATGGCCAATGACCTAGAATTATTGCTGGATAATCTTAATATAGAAAATTCTCACCTGGTAGGACACAGTTATGGTGGACTTATTGCTTTACATTACGCTGTAAAATGTCCCGATAAAGTATCCAGTATAATTTTGGCAGATACCGGTATGTCTATCCCATACCCAAAAAAAAGAAATAAATCCAACAGGAATTTATTGACAGAAATATTTGAGACTGAAGGTTTAAATTTGGATAGAAATAGGATCAATGATATAGATTATCTTATACATAAAACCAACATAATTCAGAAAAATAATAGAAATAAAGATAGACAGGGATTGGTAATTAACCTTAATCGCATAAAAAAATTATCAAAAAGCACAACAATTATGAGAGATTTTTCTGCAATGTCCCTCAATGATTTAAAAAGAATTCTGGATTTGCATATTCCAATTAAAGGGATATACGGAGAAAAATCTCATAATCTTTATGTTTGTAATTACCTTAGCAAACATATGAAAGACTTTAAATATGCTATAATCCCCAATACCAGGCATTTCCATCCCATTGAGCAAACTGATAAATTCCTGGAAATCCTTTTGGGTTATCTTAATCAATAAAACGGAAAATATGGAGGAAAAACTATAATGGCAAAAACCATGACATCAAAAGAGCGATTCGCATGCGTATATAATCATGAAGAACCGGATCGCATACCTATGAGGGACAGTCCTTGGGGACCTACTGTCGCCCGTTGGCGTCGTGAGGGATTTCCGGCAAATGTAGGGGTAGGCTCGTTCTTTGGATTTGATATCACAGCCGGTATTGGAAATAACAACAGTCCAAGATATCCTTCTAAAGTAATAGAAGAAACCGATGAGTATGTAATTAGCACAACAGGCTGGGGCGCAACTATGAAGAACTGGAAACATAAGGCCTCAGTACCGAAATTTATAGACTTCAAAATTAAAGACTGGGAAACTTGGGAAGATGCAAAATCCCGCATGAAACCAACCAGAGACAGAATCAACTGGAAGCACCTGGATGAAAATTATCATAAATGGGTAAAACAGGGCGCATGGATAACTGCTGGTGCGTGGTTTGGTTATGATGTATTCGCTAGCTGGCATGTGGGTACAGAACGTATGTTAATGGCAATGCTGGTTGATCCTGAATGGTGTTCTGATATGTTTAACCATGCCCTTTCGGTTAATTTGGAACTCCTGGGAATGGCCTGGGATGAAGGTTATAAGTTTGATTGTTTAAGCTATCCCGATGATTTGGGATATAAAAATGGTCTATTTTTCAGTCCGGAAACCTATCGCAAGGTGCTTAAACCTGCACACAAACGTTCATGCGATTGGGCTCATGAACGCGGGGCAAAGGTTATGCTCCATTCATGTGGAAACATAATGGAATTACTTCCGGATCTAATTGATGCAGGCTTTGATGGCATTAATCCTTTGGAAACAAAAGCCGGAATGGATATTATAGAAGTAAAAAAATTATATGGCTCAAAATTAGTTTTGGAAGGTGGTATAGACGTTCGGAAAATGACTAATGGAATAGAAATAGAGGAAGAAATCAGAACAAAGATAACCGCAGCAAAACAAGAAGGCGGTTATATTTACCACTCAGATCATTCTGTTCCTGATTCCGTTAGTTTTAGTGATTACTGCCGGGTAATGGCCCTGGTAAAGCACTACGGCAAATATTAAAAATGGATCGCGTGGAGGTGTTGGCATAGCGGCTCCACGCGGCAACACTGACAAATTAAGCGTTGTGGAGCAGAATCAAGATTATATTGTCCCCTCCGGTTCTTTTTCTTTATCTTTCTGGACTGTCATAGCAATCTCCAGCAGCATCTTTCTGTGACTTTCCCGGGATTCCAGAATATCTTTTATAAGTTCATTTCTGGTTTTACCTCGTTCAAGTTCCATAAGCCGTAACCTCATATCATCATCTTCAGGCTTTCTACCAAGAACAGTTTTGTAAACATGATTAACAAAATGTTCATCAGATATCTCAGCCAGAACATCATCAGGTGATGATGATTTTTCTTTTAAGACAACGGAAAGGGCCTTAGCCAGTTCCTTTTTATCTTCATCAAGTTCTCCAAGATATAGATATACCTTTTTTAAGAAATTTTCACCAACTTTAAATTCTGAAACAGCATCATCAAGCTCTTTACCTTCTGCCCAACATTCAAGACAATATATGTATTCCTTTATCTTCTCTCTTCTTTCCCGATCTGTATCTTCATGACTTGGTAATACATCCAGAGCCGGACTGCCCTCATAATCTTTTTTACCAATAGCCTCAATAAGGAAATCTACATCATCAAATATTCGATAATGAGATATTTCACATATACGATGAATAAGAGCTTTAATCTGGTGAATGTCTTTACTCTGTATATCATTCACATCATTTATAAGATCTTCTGGATCTGATTGATAAAGTTCTGTATCAACACTACCATTTTCTGCTGAAGCATTTCTAGGTCTAAACATTTTCGCACTCCTTTCTATATACGTTAGCAAAAAATAAAAAGACAGTTTGTCCAGTTCTTTTGTCGTTCAAAAGTATAAATAACCGGTCAAATGTTATAAAAATAATAGCACTTCAAAATTATATTCTGTGACTCTTCCGAATTGAGTGTGGAAATAATTTAAAAACTTTCTAAGTCTGTCATTTCTGCGAAACTCTTATTCCTTTTTGCTCAAGCTTTTTCAAAAAGCTTGAAGAAGGAATCCAGTAGATACGCATAAAGACTAGATTCCTGCCTCCGCAGGAATAACAGCATAAAGAAGTTTCTTATCTTTACCGCACTAAACCCTCACATTTTTTTTACATCTGATTGTCCCACTTCTATTGAGGCAATACAAAAACTCTGGCTGGTTCTTGAC
>WJIO01000135.1 GCA_014730235.1 Candidatus Poribacteria bacterium | reverse complement strand
TTGTGTGGGCGGTTAAGTTAGATGGTTCCGGGTTTTTATATCTAAGCAAATCAATTGAAGATATATATGGAATAACTCTGGAGGAATTTCAAAATAATCCTTTAGCGTGGCTTGATGCCGTTCATCCTGAAGATAAGGAGAGAGTGGAAAAGGAATCAGAATTACTGCACGAAAAAGGTGTTATTGAAACAGAATACCGGATTATCCAGTCTGATGGTGAGATGAGGTGGCTTCATGACCGGAAATACATAATCAATGATGATGAAGGCAATCCTACAATGATAGGCGGTATTGCCTCTGATATTACAGACCGGGTAAAGGCCGAAAATGCCCTTAAACAATCTTATGAGGACATGGAAGACCGGGTTCAGGAAAGAACGACAGAATTGACAGAACTGAATGTTAAACTTCAACGACAGCAGGAACGATTCCTGGCAGTGTTCAACAGCTTTCCGGAAGTTATGTATGTGGCTGATATGGAAACATATGAAGTGCTGATGGTGAATAAAGCTTTTGCTAAGCTTTTAGGTAAGGATCCTACAGGTGGTATTTGTTATAAAGAATTTCAGGGATTTGACTCTCCATGTGATTTTTGCACCAACCGTATAATCAAAGAGCAGAAAGGTAAAGTTTATAATTGGGAATACCACAACCCTATACTGAATAAAGATTTTCTCATAAGCGACAAGATAATAAAATGGCCCGATGGTCGGGATGTCAGGTTTGAATTGGCGATTGATGTTACAGAATATAAAAAATCAGAAAAAGAACTTAAACAAAGGGCTGAAGCCCTGGCCCGATCCAATGCGGAACTTGAACGCTTTGCTTATGTAGCTTCCCATGACCTGCAGGAACCCCTGCGCAAGATACAGGCCTTTGGCAACAGGCTTATGATAAAATACAGCAATGATCTGGACGAAAAAGGTGCGGACTATATACGGCGTATGCAGAATGCTGCCAACAGGATGCAGGATCTCATAAGTGATCTCCTGGCTTTTTCCAGGATAAATACCAGGGCTAAACCATTTCAGTCAGTCAATATGAAATCAGTAATGGAAAAGGTTGTAGGAACGATAGAACCTATTTTGAAAAAATCTAATGGCACAATAGAGGTGGGAGATATACCTGATATAGAAGGTGATTTTAATCAGATTGTGCAGTTAATGAAAAATCTTATTGATAACAGCATCAAGTTCCACAAGGAAAGCGTTCCACCTCATGTAGAAATAAGCAGCTTTATTGAAGGTGATATGTGCTGGATAGAAGTCCAGGATAACGGTATTGGTTTTGACGAGAAATATCTTGACCGGATATTTACCATATTCCAGCGTCTGCATGGTCGATTTGAATATGAGGGTACGGGCGTGGGACTTGCTATTTGCCGGAGGATCGTGGAAAGACATAACGGCACTATAACTGCCAAGAGCAGTCCAGGGGAAGGTTCGACATTTATCGTTAAACTACCTCTGAGTCAGGAAGTAGAATAAGGGGGGAATAAATAAATGAAAAAGATAAACCAACTACTAATAATAAAGGTGGTTATTGCAATAACTGCTGCTGTGTTTTTGATATCATGCAGTAAAAGTAAAGGTAAAATAAAGATATGCGGGATAATATCCATGTCCAGTCCAGCGGGTGTAGCTGAGGATGGGGTCACGCTAAAAAACGGATTGGCCCTGGCTGTTGAAGAAATAAACTCTAAAGGTGGTATAAACAATAAGGAAATAGAGCTGATTATAGAGGATCCCGGAACAAACGCAGAGAAAGCCAAAAGCATTTATAAAAGAATGAAACAGGAGCATGAGCCACTATTGTTTATATCAAATTACAGTTCAGTCTCTATAGAATTAGCACCCCTGGCAGAAAAAGATGAGGTTGTCCTTTTATGTCTGGTTGCAACAAGCCCAAAGGTTACTGAAGATAGAAAATGGACTTTCAGATACTGGCCTACGGTAAAAGATGAGTTATCTTCTATCTTATTCTTACTAGATATGTTGAAGGTCAAAAATCTTGGGATACTATATCTGAACGATGATTATGGTAAATCTATGTTTGAAACATTGAAAAAAGAATATACGGCAAATGGAGGTATAGTAAAAACAAAATCTTTTGCCAGGAATGAGCTTTATTTTAAGAATGAAATTGATAGTCTGATGGATACAGAGGCTATTTTTGTGGTTGCATTGCCCAATTATCTGGACATTATATTTAAACAGTTAGCCCGGAGAAAATATAATAAACCTATAATATCAACCAACGCTGTTTGTGCTAATTTTTTGAGAACCTCACCGGAAGCTGACGGCATATATATAAACGCTCCTATAATATACAGCCCTGGATTTATATTCAAAGAAGAAATGAAGAAAAAATATGAATCGAGATACGAAAAAAGGTTTAACCATTTTGCCGCTAACGGTTATGACGCTATAAATATTATTAAAGGTATTTTAAAAGACGAGGAGATTTCCAGAAACAACCTGAGGGATATGTTGGAAATGGATTTTGTCCATCCAGGACTTTTTGGTGATATTGACAGCAGGAGAGGTGAACATGACTTATCGTTTCCCCTCTATCCAGCCCGGATTTCGGGTGGTGAAATAGAATATTTGAGATAATTAATTTGGTTCTTCCGGGTTCAGTGTGTTAAAGATAAGAAATTACTATATGCTGTCATTCCTGACTCAAGCTTTTTAAAAAAAGCTTGAGTCAGGAATGACAAGCTGAGAGAATTTTCAATTATAACCACACTGAACCCGGAAGAGTCTTGATACTTATTTACGGAGATTTAAAATGAAGATGACGATAGGAAAAAAGGTGGCTGTGGGTTTTGTTATTATAGTTATTTTTATGGTAGCTTTAGCGCTATATACGGTTTACAGCAGTCAAAATTATCTGGAGTCATCAGTGGGTGAAAGCTCGATTTTTCTGGCTGAGGAAATATTAAAGGGTATTTATCTAAATATAAATGGAAAGCTGGAACAGCTTCAAACCCATTCTATACATAATGACCTGCATTATGCTATCAAGACTTCTAATTCAGAATATGAAAAGCTTGATGATATTGAGGGATATATAAATGAGATAGACCGTAAATGGATTGAGGGAGATCCTGATATTCCACTGCATAAATTAATTAATAAACAAATATCTGAATCCCTGGAAAGAGAATTTGTGGAATTTTATCGGGAAAAGCATGGATATATCGTGGTGGCAAAGGTTGCAATTACTAACAAATATGGGGCAAATATGGCCCAGACTATAAAAACCACCGATTTTAACCAGAGTGATGAAGAATGGTGGAAGATAGTAAAAAATGAAGGATCTTATGTAGGTAATCTGAAATATGATGAACCTTCTGGTATGTATGCCATACTTATGGCATCCAGGGTTGACGATGAAAACGGTAATTTCCTGGGTGTTTTAAAGGCGACTTTTTCTGTAAAGGGTATAATTGGCGAGGTAGGGGTAAACACAAAAAAATATGAAACATCAGACCTGAAAATAATAATGAAAAGCGGAAAACTTCTGTATTCAACTGAAACTTTCAGATTTATGGAAGATATGTCAGATAAACCTTTCTTCAAAAAGATATCAGACCAAAAGGGTTATTTTAAGGGTGATGAAGGGGGTATAGAAAAACTATATTCCTACGCGACCTTTAGTCAGAACAGCGGTTTATTAAAGGATGATTATATAGTTGTTTTGAGTAATGATGTAGATGAAATATTGAGTCCTGCATTTAAATTAAGGAGAGGTATATTATATGCTTCTATATCGTTAATAACAGTAGGGATTATGGTTGGTTTTCTGGTATCCAAATCTATTTCCCGACCTATCCGAAAATTATCGGAATCTACCAAGAATGTGAATATCAATAAACTGGGTATGACAGCGGAAAGTCAAATTCCATATGCCGAAATTAAAGGTAGGGATGAAATTGCTGAGTTATCCCATGCCTTTAATGATATGCTGGATAAACTCAAAGAGGAAATAGCAGAACGAAAACGATCACAGGAAGAACGAATTGAGGCAGTAGCTGAAGCTGAAGCGGCTAAAGTTGCTACAGAGACCATTGAAGGAATGATGGACCCGGTTTTTATTACCGACAATAAAGGCGAGATAACCCAGTTTAACAGGGCATTTAAAGAAGTATTGGGCTATGGAAAGGAAGCTATTGGAAAGACATTGCTGGATTTTGTTGATCCGGAAGATGTAGGTGATATTATAAAATCCAGAGAGAAGGGCTTTAAAAATGGACAGATAGGAGATCTGGAATGTTCAATAATCAGCAAAGATGGTAAAGTAATTCCTGTTTCCATAAACTCAACAATTAATTATGACTCAGACAATAACCCAAAGGGCACAATTTCTTCCGTAAGGGATATTACCCAGAGAAAACTAGCCGAGGATGAATTAAAGGAAACCGCCTGGAAACTGGGAGAACGAATGAAAGAGATGAATTGTCTTTATGAAATTAACAGAACCGCCGGTATTCCTGACATCACATTGGATGAGATATTCAGGGAAACGGTGGGGATTATCCCTGATGGATGGAGGCATCCAGGGCATACTCATACCCGTATAATTTTTGATAATGAAGAATATTTATCCGACAACTTCCGGGAATCCCAATGGAGAATTCACAGTGAAATATTAGTTAATAAAGAGACTCGGGGAAAATTGGAAATATATTATACAGGGGATGCAGAAAACCAAATAGAAGCTTTTCTGGATGAAGAATTGGAACTGGCAAAAATCATTGCTGAACGACTGGGCGAAGCTGTGGAACGTATACTTATTCAGCAAGACCTGAATGTTAAAAATCACGCCATAAAATCCTCAATAAACGCAATAGCTATTTCGGATCTAACTGGTGAACTTACTTATGTAAACCAGGCCTTTGTCAATATGTGGAAATATGAGGATGATTCACAGATATTAGGCAGAGATGCTACAGAGTTCTGGGAAATGGGGGAAAAAGCAGCGAAGATTATCGGTGAATTGCAGGCCAAGGGTAGCTGGTTTGGTGAACTGATAGCCATGGGCAAAGAAGGCGGTTCTTTTGACGTTCAGATTTCCGCCAGCATGATTACAGATGAATCCGGAAATCCGGTAGGTATGATGTCTTCCTTTGTTGATATAACCGAACTCAAGAAAACCGAAGCGGAATTATTAAGCGAAAGAAACTTTTCAGAATCCCTTGTAAACAGCCTTCCCGGTGTGTTCTATCTCCTGGATGACCAGGGTAACTTTGTCAGATGGAATAACAATTTTCTGGAGGTTTTGGAATACTCAGAAGAAGAGATGAAATCCACCAATGCTGTCAATATTTTCGAGGGTCAGGACAGGGAGATAATAGCTGAGAAAATCAAAGAGGTTTTTGTAAAGGGTGAATCCCAGGTAGAAGCAAATATATTGTCAAAGAGTGGCAAGAAGACACCATTTTACTTCACAGGTATCCGTATTGCAATTGACGACTCGGTTTATCTTATAGGCGTGGGTATGGATATTACCGAACGTCGGAAAATGGAAAAAGAAATGGTGCGAAGTGTGGAAGAACTGGCAAGATCAAACGAGGAACTGGAACAATTTGCCTACGTGGTATCCCACGATTTACAGGAACCCCTGCGTAAGATCCAGGCCTTTGGGGGACGTCTTAGCTCAAAATATAAAGACAAATTGGAAGGAAGAGGGCTGGATTATCTTGAGCGAATGATAAACGCCTCTGAAAGAATGAGGACTCTGATAAACGACCTGCTTACATACTCAAGGTTGACAACCAAAGCCAATCCTTTTATACCAGTTGATCTGAATAAGATCGCTCAGGAAGTAGTATTAGATCTGGAAGCGAGGATTGAAGATACCGGGGGAAGAATAGAGATTGGAGAACTCCCGGAAATAGACGCAGATCCCACCCAGATGCGGCAGTTGCTGCAAAACCTTATACATAATGGGCTGAAATTCCACAAGGAAGATGACCAACCTGTGGTTAAGGTTTATTCAGAGATAATAGGTGATCAATGCC
>WJIO01000134.1 GCA_014730235.1 Candidatus Poribacteria bacterium | reverse complement strand
GGATAAAGGCCTGGAAAAAAGTCAGGTAACTAAATTAATTAAACAATCCGACAAACAACACCAGGAATATGTTAAACATTTTTTCCTTATGGATATTGATGATCCGGATTTGTATGATTTGGTGATAAATACTACAAAAATCTCACCAGACACCGCTGCAAGACTTATTGTTCAAGCAGCACGCCAATTTACTATAACCAGCCGGACTTCAACAAATGGCTGAAGATTTTGTTAAAAAAAATTAATCTCTCCTGAAATAACCATTAAGGTTATATCAGGGTTATATTATTTCCCTTCAACACAGGGGTACGCTCTTACTATCTCAAAACGAAATTCGCATGATGATAATAATTTTAGGAGGAAACTCATGTTTAGTGGATGTTATACAGCGCTTATCACCCCCATGAATTCACAAGGACTGGATGTGGAAAGCCTGCGTAAATTAGTTGAATTCCAAGTATCTTGTGACGTCAGTGGTATATTGGCTGTGGGAACTACAGGAGAAAGCCCGACTCTTGATTGGACAGAACATGATATGGTTATTGAAAAAGTCCATGAGTTTGCCGATGGTAAATGCATTACAATCGGAGGAACAGGCAGTAATTCCACAGCAGAAACTATTAGAGGAACAGAACACGCCGTAAAGAGCGGAGTTGAGGCTGTTCTGCTGGTAGATCCCTACTATAACGGCCCAAGCTCTTTGGAAATAAGGCGTGAATATGTAGAAGTAATAGCCAAGGCCTTCCCGGATACAAGCGTAATTCCATATGTAATACCTGGACGCACCGGAACAAAGCTGCTGCCGGAAGACCTGGCCACAGCATATAAAAATTACCCCAACGTATGCGCCGTAAAAGAAGCAACGGAAGATTTTGATAATATGCGCCGGACAAGGGAGTGTTGCGGCGAAGATTTTGTCATACTATCCGGTGATGACGGAAAGACATTGGATATGATGATTGATCCTGCCATAAAAGCCGCTGGCGTAATATCAGTCGCATCCAACATAGCTCCGGCTGCAGTTCAGAAAATGACCGAAAATCTGGCCAAGGGTGAAATAGAAGAGGGTAAAAAGATGGCCCAGGCCCTTGAACCTCTGTTTGGCATAGTTACGGTAAAAACGGAAGAAGAAACCCCTTATGGAACAGTAATCTGCAAAGCCCGTAATCCATTGGGCACAAAAACCCTGATGAACATAATAGGTATGCCATCGGGCCCATGCCGACAGCCTTTGGGCAAGATGACTGAAAAAGGTATACAGGTTGTAGTTGATGCCGCCAAGAAAGTCTACAAAAATAACCCGGAGATTCTCAAGCCTGTGGAGGATTTCTTCGGTGTAAATCTGGAAGAAAGATTGAATGACAAAAAGTTCTGCCAGGAACTTTATTATGAAGATTAATATATAGAGACATAGGCATATCCGGTGTATACACCGGATATGCCTATGAAAAATATGTCCAGAGCTGACGTAAAATGAAGTATAAAGAATGGCTTCGACCATATCGTATAGTTATTATTCTGCTTATACTTACTGCGTTATCCCTGAGAATTCCCATCCTGAAAGTCAGGTTCTTTGACCCTGACGAATTCCAGCACCTACACAGCGCACGCCAGATATATCATGGTCAACTACCTTACCGCGACTATTTCGAACATCACACACCCTTAATCCATTTTATATTATCCACATTCTATCCCTTCTTTGGTGAGGAAATACGCATACTTTTTGCCGCCAGGTTTTTCATGTTGATCCTTACCTGTGTTATTCTATACCTCACCTATTTTCTGGGAAAAACTGTCTATGATACTGACACAGGTTTATTCGCCGCCCTGTTTCTTGCATATAACATCATGTTCCTGGAGAAAACCCTTGAGATAAGGCCCGATCTGGGTGCGGTTAATTTCTGGCTTCTGGCTTTGATATTCACTGCAAAAGGTATTCAGAGCATAACAACGGCAGCAAAAAGATCACCGGTTTTTTACTTTGCAGCGGCAGGTCTGGCAATGGGTACGGCTGTAATGTTTACCCAGAAATCCCTGTTTGCCTTCGGTGGACTTTGTCTTTCCTTTTTGTGGATGATATTTGACCCTCGTATAAAAGCGACCATTAAGCGTAAAATCCAGCTTTCCGCGATCTGTATTGCCTTTGTCATGGTATCCATTGCCCTGGTATGTATATATTTTCTTATCAACAAAGGTTTATGGAACTTCATCAACTACAACTTCATTATGAATTCACAATGGAAATATAAATTCTGGCCCTACAACTACATTAAACGTCTCATCAGTCAGAACCCATTTTTCTGTATTATCTCAATCCTAGGAGTATTAATAGCCCAATTCTGGATATACAGGCGCGATAAGATATACAGGGGGAGCGTTATTCTCGTTCTATCTTCTTATGTACTGGTGGGTGGATTATTTATAATGCCGGTTCCATACAGGCAGTATTATCAACTTTTTCTTCCTCTCCTAGCCATACATATGGGTTTAGTATTTAAATTGTTGTCGGATATAAAACCTAGGGTTGTAATAACAGCTTTAAAAGATAGGAGTATAAAAACATCTGAGCTGATATTTTGCATTATTGTATTGATTCCTGCATCCATTGGTTTATACTATACATTACAGATGGCCAAACCTGTGTTTATGGAATCCCGGAGCATATACCTATTAATCTGGGGCATTATCGCAGTCTTAGCAATACCTTTATTCATTATTAACCGGGCTAAATATGCCATGCTACTTATATCCATAGGTATTATATCCTATCCATTTCAACAGACAATAGATCAGCTTAAACAAAAAAATGATGGACAGTTGGCTGCCATTCGTTATATTATGGATATTACCGACGAAAATGATTCTGTTCTTGACGGATGGTCTGGTTATGGATTCCTGCGGGAACATGCATATCGTTATTACTTTCTCCATTATGAGATGAAAGAAATGCTAACGGAAAAGCAGTTATCTCTTGATATTATAGAAAGTCTTGAGAAAAAGAAGACAAAAGTCATTATTTACGATGGTTCTATACAAAGCTTACCGGGTAAGTTGCAGGAGTATATAAAATTAAAATATAAACCGTCAGGATTCGGTAATATATGGGTACGCAAAGAAGTTTGAAAAATTATGGCTATTCCGGGCTTAGTATAGTCATAATTGAAAATCCCCTCAGCTTATCATTCCTGCGAGAGCAGGAATGGCAAATAACGGTTACTATAGGAGAATAAAAAACAATGAAATTTTATAAAGTATTTCTGATTTTTTCAATTGCAATATTATTGATTACCAATGGGTTAGCATCAGGAGAGGACGCAAGCTTTGAAAACCGAGAAGTACCCCAATGGTATCAGGATGCAAAATTAGGTATATTCATCCACTGGGGTATATATTCTGTTCCCGCCTTCGCTACCGGTAAAATGGATATTGAGGAAGTTTTCAGAACATTAAGGTTTGACCTTTGGCTTGCCGATAATCCTTATTCAGCATGGTATCTGAACTCCATGAAAATAGAGGGAAGTCCTACGCAAAAATATCATGTTGAAACTTATGGTGAGAATTTTTTATACGAAAATTTCGCTAAGGAATTCAATAAGTCTGCTGAAAAATGGAATCCCCATGACTGGGCGGAACTATTCAAGGAAGCAGGTGCAAGGTATGTAGTCCTTACCAGCAAACACCACGATGGATTCCTGCTGTGGCCTGGTGAAACACCTCATCCATCCAAAAGTAATTATTACGCCAGCAGGGATATAGTAGGTGAACTTACCAAAGCTGTAAGACAAAAAGATATGCACATGGGTTTGTATTACTCCAGCGGTCTGGACTGGACTTTCAAGACTATTCCTATAAAGGATTTACCCACTTTTATGGCTGCTGTTCCCCAGACGCCTGAATATGCCGATTATGTGGATTCCCACTGGCGGGAGTTAATCAGGCGTTATAAACCAGAGGTTTTATGGGCGGATATTGGCAGTCCGGGCACTTTGGATTTAGAATCCCTTTTCAATTATTATTATACTGAGGTTCCAACCGGCGTGGTAAATGACAGACACAGGATAGACATTACAGCACAGAAGAAATTTCATCATGACTTCGCCACCCAGGAATACATGGTGCTTGAGGACATCTCCGAGAAAAAATGGGAATCTACGCGCGGCATGGGTCGCTCATTTGCATATAATAAGATGGATAATGAGTATATATCCGTTGATGAAATTGTTGATACTCTCGTTGATATTGTAAGTAAAAACGGCAATTTCCTGTTAAACATAGGCCCCAAACCCCACGGCATGATACCTGAAGGCCAGCGGAAAAGACTGCTGGGGCTTGGTGCATGGTTGAAAATCAACGGTGAAGCTATATATGGAAGCCATTACTGGGATCGGGCAGAAGGAAAAACTTCGGGTGGAGTTTCCTTAAGATTTACCAAAAATCATGGAAACCTGTATGCTATACTCCTGGAAAGACCAGAATCTGAATCCGTAACTATCATGGATTTGACAGTTTCAAAGGATGCTGAAATCAACCTTTTAGGTACAGAGGGCAAGCTTTCATGGGAACAGACTGGTGAAGATTTAACAATAAAGATGCCGGAGGAATATGCTGATTCTGAAGCCTATGTTCTGCGCATTAAAGGGTAATCGTTATGGACAAAATACATGCAGGAACAGCTATAAAGTTTGGTTCTTCAGAGTCAAGGGTGGTAAAAATGAAAATCATTTATAAACATGTCATTTCTGCTTTTGCAGGAATAATAAGCAAAGTAAGTTTTTC
>WJIO01000133.1 GCA_014730235.1 Candidatus Poribacteria bacterium | reverse complement strand
TTAAAGTAATTAAACGATGAATAGTGATCAGCGATCAGGGGTTGGTGATCTTGGTGATCATTGACCACACTTCCAGGAGGATAAAGATGGCAAAAGTAGATCCGAATGTAAAAAGTATCGAAAAAATCATTAAAAAGGGTTATGTCAGACATGATAAAATACAACCTGAGCTTGAAAAGGCAAATTTAACCAATGTTAATCCTGATAATGTATCAGAGCTGGTTAAAAAATATAAATATGGATCGTCCTGGTGGACAAGGGGTAAAATAGGCCGGGGGATTAAAACTATCGTTGACAAAATTGGAAGTTATCTATCTGCGGTAATAGTAGCCGCATTAGCGGCTGAATTTATCGCCGCCAGAGAATTTGCCAATTCCCTTGTAGATGAACAGCTAAGCGGTTTTGGGGATAACCTGTTGTTCTGGATGGGAATGAAAAAGATTCAACTCTCTGTTGTAGATATGGCCAAAGCAATGGAAGCCGTTGGTAGGGCCACACCAGAAATAATCCGGGCTTTAATAATAGGCTTGATCGCCGGTTATGTCTGCTGGAAAGTTATAACAAGGGTTATTGGCAGCTCCATGAAACGCTCAAAGCGAAGAAAAGATATTAATCAACTTCTGACAGCCCCAAATCGGGCCAATGCTAATAATATGGTATAATGTTTCTTAAACTGCTAACACTATTTATAATAACACCTGTTTTAGAGATGGCCATTCTGATAGAGTTGGGCAAGCTTATAGGTACATTGCCGACTATTGGGATTATTGTTATAACAGGTTTTGTAGGTGCAACTCTGGCTAAAAGCCAGGGAATTAAAGTATATCTGTCTATAAAAAAATCCCTTCAGAACGGTCAACTACCTCATGACGCCCTTATAGATGGATTATTAATTCTTATTGGTGGAGCTTTGCTTATTACTCCGGGAATATTAACTGATCTGGCTGGTTTTTCCTTCGTTATCCCGTGGACTCGTAACTTTGTAAGAGAAAGACTAAAAAAGCACTTTAAAGGTAGAATAACCCGGATGAGTAATTTTCAATAATGGATCTGCATCCTTCATTATATGATCACTTAGCAAACAACCTTTTCTTAACCAGATATTAACAAAAAGCTTGTAAACCTTTATTATAGCTTGTATATAGTCCATCCCACCTGTTTGTGGCATAATATTTGCAACATAAAGTGATTAATCTGGTTCAACCTTCTCCTAAAAAATCGATTCTTCCGGGTTTAGTTGTGGTAATGAAAACAAATCACAAATTATACAGGAAAAACCTACTTTGCCTGTCATTTCTGTGAAAGCACGAATCCGGTCATAATGTTAAGTTCCTGGATTCCTGCTTTCGCAGGAATGACAGCATAAAGAAATTTCTTATCTTTACCACACTTAACCCGGAAGAACCAAAAAAATCCTACTACTAAAACAGATATGGGTGATTTTGATGAAGAATTCAGCTTCACAAATTAAATAAATACCCAATAAAGGCGTCAGCGGCATCGGCTGGCGCTTTTTTTAGTATAATGTGATTAGAATTGGCAAATAAACCTGCGAAAGCAGGAATCCGGTCATAATGTTAAGTTCCTGGATTCCTGCTTTCGCAGGAATAACGGCATAAAGAAGTTTCTTATCTTTACCGCACCTAACCCGGAAAAACCAAAAATTTCAACCTACTAAATTGAAACAGGCATATGACACAGGAAAGTAAAATTTATGCCTGGAAAATAAATTGTTGACAATTAGTAAATGTTAATTTATAGTATGTTTGAGGGTTTCTAAATTTTTAGGTTTGCTCTTCAGCTATACGACGGTAGTTCCAAATTAAACATAAAAGAGGAGATGGGGATTTTGGAAAATCGTGAAACGATAAACAAGCAAATCGAAGAGATTTCACAAAACAATATTTTTAAGTCCGTTCTTGAATCAATAGAACAAATGTTTTGCATTATTGATGTTCAGGACTATACTATAAAAATCGCCAATTCGGCTTTTTATAGATACTCCTATCCTTATAAAGGTGAAACATGTTACGCTTTTAATCATAACCTCGACAAGCCATGTAATGTTCCTATTTGTCCAGTTAAAGTTATAAAGGAAACAGGAAATCCTGTTAATATAGCGCATATACATAAAATTGACGGTAAAGAGAGATGTATTGATATATATGCTTATCCCCTGATTAATGCTGAGGGAAAAATCACTCATGTGATGAAACATTACAGAGACATTACAGAATATAATTCTGTCGAGGAGAAACACAAACGTATAATAGATAACCCAATTTGTTGTGTATCTTTAACACAGGATGGTAAAATTATATACACAAACAGCACTTTTTGTAAAACCTTCGGTTATGAAAAAGATGAACTTCTGAATAAAGATTTCAGCGAATTAATCTCCCCCGATGATTTAAATCTCTTTCAGGAATATAAACATAGAAACATAGAGGAAAAAAAGGAGCCAGAGTGCTATATTTTAAGTGCTTTAAAAAAGGATGGTTCAAGAATATACATAGAAATAGCTAATTCAGCACCGTTTTCATACATGGGTAAGTCTACTATATTAACAATTTTAAGGAATATAACAGAAAAAAGGAAAATGGAGAAAGACTTAATAAGGTCGCAAAAGCTGGAATCCATAGGGATACTAGCCGGAGGCATTGCCCATGATTTTAACAATATCCTGACGGCTATTATTGGTAATATATCCCTGGCTCAGAGTTATAAAGATATAGATAAAATAAACGAAAGACTATCAGCGGCGGAAGCGGCATCACTACGGGCAACAGATCTAACTCACAAGCTTTTAACTTTTTCCAGAGGTGGATCACCTATCAAGCAGTTTATGCCGATATCAGGTATTCTGAAAGATTCAACCATGCTGGCTTTAAAGGAATATAATACCAGATGTGAATTCCTGATTCCTGATGATATCTGGCCTGTAGAGGTAGATAGAGAGCAGATAAGTCTTACCATAAACAATTTAGTCACTAATGCTGCCCAGTCAATGTCAGGTAAAGGCAAAATTATAATAAAAGCTGAGAATTTTATATTTGGTAATAACCATATGCAGTTGAATAAAGGTAAATATGTAAGAATAGCTTTCAAGGATGAAGGAGAGGGAATTTCTGAAGAGAATATCCAGAAAATATTTGACCCATATTTTACCACCAGGGATCAGCAAAGCGGATTGGGACTGACAACCGCATATTCAATAGCAAAAAAGCATGGTGGAAATATAGAAGTTGAATCAAAAACAGGAGCTGGATCAATCTTTTACCTATATCTCCCGGCTCATTCTGAAGTTTTTATATCAGAACCAGAGGATGTTTCTCAACCTGATACCGAGAAATATATACCATCTCAACAAAAAAGAATTTTAATAATGGATGATGAACATATCATAAGAGAATTTGTAATGCAATCTCTGGAGCATTTTGGCTATGTTACTACTACTGTTGAGGATGGAAATCAGGCTATTGATGAATATAAAAGGGCAATAAACTCAGGTGAAAAATTTGATATGGTAATACTGGATCTAACAGTTCCTGGAGGTATGGGGGGAAAAGAAACTATAGAGAAAATAAAAGAATTTGATCCGGATGTTAATGCAATAGTGTCAAGCGGCTACTCTAATGATCCTATAATAAGCAATTATGAAAAATTTGGTTTCAAGGGTTTTATTAGAAAACCATACAAAATACAGGATTTAGCAAAAGTAGTTTATGAGTTTACAAACGTAAATTGAATTTTTCATATTAAATGCGGTTTGACTTTTAATGAAGATTGATTAATAAAAAAGATTCATTAAAAGTCAAACCGCATTTAGTTTGGTAAACTTTACTTCATAACTGTTTTACAATAGCTTCTGCGACTCTGGATGTCATGACACGATAGTGCTGGTCGCCAAATATCCATACATGTATCATATATGTATTAAGCCAGTAGTATAAGCGTCGCAATGGATAACCCTGACGCAGGGGATTTTTTGCCGTGTATATACGGAAAAATTCATCTCCTACGGTGCTGAACACTTCCAAATAGGCCAATTCCATCTCCACATGGGCATATTGAGTTCCAGGATCAACTATTCCTGTGAGATGCCAACCATCATCTTTCCGGTCTACCATAACATTACCCGCCCATATATCACCATGAATCAGGGTTGGCTCTCCCTGCTGACTAAATACATCCTCAGCCGCATCCAGGGCTTTGTCAATGTTACGAAGGATCTTGCTGGATAATTTGCTATTTACTTTATGGTGCATATCCCTGAGACGCGGAACGAATACAACTAACCAGTTAGTTAAATCATCCTCGATGTGTGGATTACCGAAGGTTGCGCGTTTATGTGAATGAAGTTCCAGCAGTATTTCTGCCATCTGTCGGTCTATGGATATACGTCCCATAGGATTGATTTTTGCTGTGACCATAGATTCACCGGGTATAGTTTCCAGAATTAGAAAAGCAAAGGGTATATACTTGCCGGTGCTGTCTTCATGGTAAACCTTCGGGCATGGAAAGCTGGTATTATCCAACAGGTAATTCAGCTTGCACGCCTCGTTTATAAAATCATTATCACCGGCAGGCCTTATTTTCATGACCGCGGTGTATGGCTCTTTATCAAATGACAATTTCCAGACGGAGTTAATCATACCACCGTGAAGCCGCTGCAAATTTGTGCATTTAACCTGACTTCCAAGCCACGCCTTTAATGCTGATTCGGCGTGGGGTATTGTCAGATTAATGTCAGTGTGTTTTTTACTCATGATGTCTATATATGTATAGCTCCTTCACCAGCCGCCAGAGCTGCTTCCATAATGGATTCGGAAAGAGTCGGGTGAGCGTGGACTGTATGGGCAATATCAGCGGCAGAATACTCCAGCTTTTTGGCCACGCAAATTTCTGCCAGCAATTCCGATACTTCCGGGCCTATCAGATGAGCACCTAGAAGCTCATCATATTCTTCATCTACAACAAATTTAATCAAACCCTCAGAATCATCAAGTGCTATAGCCTTTCCACTACCAACAAACGGGAATTTCCCTACTTTAACTTTATACCCCATCTCTTTGGCCTGGAGTTCTGTTAGACCCAGGCTGGCGACCTGTGGATGACAGTATGTTGCTCTTGGCATATCAACATATGATAACGGAGTAGTCTCTTCGCCTGCTATAGTTTCTATGGCAATAATTCCCTGAGCCGATGCTACATGGGCCAGGAGGGGTGCTCCAGTCACATCACCAATAGCATATATTCCTTCAATGTTGGTGGACATTTTTTCGTCTATCAATACAAACCCGCGCTCGATTTCTACCCCTACTTGCTCAAGGCCTATATTCTGGCTGTTTCCGGCTACGCCAATTGACATGAGAATTTTGTCACCCTCAATAACCCTTTCACCGTTAGGTGAAGAAAATCTCACAAGACCTTTGTCCTTATTTCTCTTTATCTCCTGAACCGGACATCCTGGCAGTAATTCAATACCTTCGTTTGATAAGGATTTTTCCAGTATGGTGCTTATTTCGGGATCTTCGTTAGGAAGAATATGAGGCAGTAATTCTATCACTGAGACGTTGCTTCCGTATGTGTTGTAGAAATAGGCAAATTCAACACCGATGGCTCCTCCACCTACAACAATAAACCTCTCCGGCACTTCCCTTAGTTTCAGGGCATCATAGCTGCTTATTATGACCTCGCCATCAAACTCAACACCCGGTAGTAATCTGGGACGCGCACCAGTGGCGATAATTATGTTATCCGCTTCCAGCGTATCACCATCAGGATTGACCTTAACCTTACCCACATCCTGAATTACACCTTCACCCATGATAACATCAACTTTGCCTCTTTTGAGCAGAAATTCAACACCTCTGGTCAACCTTCCGGATACTTCCCGGCTGCGGTCCATCGCTTTGCCCAGATCGTATTTCATATTATCAAAACTTATGCCAAATGTATCGGCTTTCCTTAAGGTAGTAAGCACTTCAGCATTTTTCAACAGAGATTTGGAAGGTATACACCCCCAGTTAAGACATACACCACCTATGTTTTCCCGTTCTATTATGGCAGTTTTCATACCCAATTGACTTGCTCTTAAAGCTGCAACATATCCCCCCGGGCCTGAACCTATAATAACAACATCATACTTACTCATATGTAATTTTCCTTTCAATATTCTTTAATTCTTTAAAATCCCTATTTAACTTATCTGTAAATTAGATTGATTCTTCGGGATTAAGTGTGATATAATAAGAAGCTTTTATGTATTGTCATTTTTGTGAAATCAGGAATGACAAGAAGTGATATTCATTTTTTAGCAATTACTTAATTATATACTTCATGATACTTTTAAGTAAAGGATAAAACATAATTGGTTCTTCCGGGTTTAGTGTGATAAATATAAGGAACTTCCTTATGCTGTCATTCCTGCTTTTGCAGGAATGACAAGCTGAGAGAATTTTCAATTATAACCACACTAAACCCGGAAGAACCACATAATTTAACCGCAAATAATGCTTGACATATCCAAATCCTTCGTATATACTACAGGCATACAGTTTTATCACAAGGCTGTCTATAATAAATAATTAAAAAGACACTGAAAGGGAGTAGTACCTTCAGAATCGCTGCGACAGAGAAGGAGATTCACCGGCTGAGAGGTCTCCGCAGAGAAACAAAAGGATTCTGATGGGAAGGTCGCCCTGGAGTCTCCAGGTTGAACGTATATGCTATTAGATCTGGACGGTTTGTGACCGTTAATGCACTGAAAGCGTCTTTGATAGATAACATTAAGTCTGTCAAAGGAAATAGAGTGGTACCGCGGATTAGACCCTTTTCGTCTCTTTGTGAGAGAAAAGGGCTTTTTTGTTGTTGTAGCTTATTATATATTCAAAAGGTCGAATGGGGTTTTCGACAAAAGAAGAACTGGGGTGTTCATAATGAGAAGTGATGCAGTAAAAAAAGGTTATGAACGAGCACCACATCGTGCTTTGTTATATGCTACAGGCGTTGCTAAACGGCAGATGGAGCATCCGTTTATCGGTCTGGTAACAAGCTTCACAGACCTAATACCTGGTCATATAGGTATGCGGGAACTGGAGCGATTTATTGAGAAAGGTATACATACCGGAGGCGGAGCCTCTTTTATCTTCGGCGTACCGGGTATATGTGACGGTATTGCCATGGGGCACAGGGGAATGCACTATTCCCTGGCTTCTCGGGAATTGATTGCTGATATGATCGAATCTATAACTGAAGCCCATGCTCTGGATGGTCTGGTGCTGCTTACCAACTGCGACAAGATCACCCCGGGAATGCTTATGGCGGCTGCCAGGTTGGATATTCCCTGTATAGTGGTGACGGCAGGTCCTATGATGTCCGGTATGTATAAGATGCAGAGACGGTCTCTGGTTAGAGATACGTTTGAGGCTGTAGGGGCATACAGCGCGGGCAAGATCGACGCTACAGAGCTTGAAGCTGTTGAAATGTGTGCATGCCCTGGCCCTGGATCGTGTCAAGGAGTGTATACAGCCAATACTATGGCTTGTGTGACTGAAGCTATGGGCATGTCCCTTCCCGGATGTGCTACAGGGCTGGCAGGTATGGCTAATAAACGCAGAATTGCCTATGAAAGCGGTATAAGGGTCGTGGAATTGGTGCGGAAAGATATTACATCCAGACAGATAATCACCAGGGAATCCATAGAAAATGCCATCCGAATTGATATGTCACTGGGTGGTTCAACCAATACCGTCCTGCATATACCCGCCATTGCACACGATGCAGGGGTTGATATTGAGCTGGAACTCTTTGATAAAATAAGCAAGGACACTCCCCACGTAGCAAACATACGTCCTGGAGGAGATCACTTCATGGAAGACCTGGAATACGCCGGTGGTATTCCAGCCGTTATGAACGTCCTGGAATCAAAGCTTAAAGATCACATAACAGTCAGCGGATCTACCGTTAAGGAGATTTCCGCCAGCGGTGCGGTTGTAAATCCTGATGTTATAAAGACTATGGACAAAGCCTATCACAAACAGGGCGGCGTTGCCATCCTCAGAGGTTCATTAGCACCCGGCGGCGCGGTGGTAAAACAAACTGCTGTTAAAGATGATGTAATGGTCTTTACAGGCAAAGCCCGGGTATTTGACGGTGAAGAAATTGCCATGAGGGCCATTCTTGACGATGAAATTAAACCCGGTGATGTAGTGGTAATTCGCTACGAAGGCCCCAAGGGAGGCCCAGGTATGAGGGAAATGCTTCTGCCAACGGCAGCTATAGTTGGAAAAGACCTGGCCGACAGCGTGGCTCTAATCACTGACGGCAGATTCTCCGGTGGAACCAGGGGACCATGTATAGGCCATGTATCTCCAGAAGGTATGGCAGGTGGTCCCATTGGACTGGTTCAGGACGGGGACAAGATAACTATAGACATTCCCAACAGAAAGCTGGATTTACATCTTTCTGAATCAGAAATGGAAGAACGAAGAAGCAAATGGACAGCACCAGAACCCAAGATTAAAAAGGGCTACTTATCCAGATACGCAAAACTGGTGACATCGGCGGGAACTGGTGCGGTATTAGAATAAATGGCTCTTCCGGGTTCAGTGTGGTAAAGATAAGAGACTTCTTTATGCTGTCATTCCTGCCTTGCAGGAATGACAAGCTGAGAGAATTTTCAATTATAACCACACTGAACCCGGAAAAACCGAATAAATCAGATCATTGCCGGACATTTTTATAAAAATGTCCGGCAATGATCAAGTATATAGGGGTTGATAAAATTGAAAATGAAAGGAGCAAAAATACTCCTGGAATGCCTTAAAAAAGAAGGCGTTGAAGTGATGTTTGGTATATCCGGGGGATCGGTTATTGATATATTCGATGCTCTGTATGATGAACCAGCCATAAAGTATTACCTTACCCGTCATGAGCAGGGAGCAGCCCATGCCGCCGATGGATATGCAAGAGCAACAGGCAAAGTGGGTGTGTGTATTGCCACATCCGGCCCCGGCGCGACTAACCTTGTTACAGGTATAGCTACGGCATACATGGACTCAGTTCCTATTGTGGCCATTACCGGACAGGTATATTCACACCTTATCGGCAACGACGCTTTCCAGGAAGCTGACGTGACTGGTATTACACGCCCTATTACCAAGCATAATTACCTGATAAAGAGCGTGGAAGAACTGGCAGTAACAGTCAAAGAGGCTTTCCATATTGCCAGAACCGGCAGACCGGGACCAGTGGTTATCGATATTGCAAAGGACGCTCAACGGACAGAGACTGAATTTGTCTACCCCGAAAATATTAAAATTCGGGGATACAAACCAACTTACTCCGGTCATCCCAAACAGATTGATAAAGCTGCGGAAATAATTAATGCGGCAAAACAACCAGTTTTATATGTGGGTGGAGGGGCGATAATATCCGGCGCCCATGAAGAACTGAAACAACTGGCGGAAAAAGCCCAGATTCCTGTTACTACTACGCTTCTGGGACTGGGAAGTTTTCCGGAAACACATCGTCTGTCACTGGGTATGCTTGGTATGCACGGGACTGGTTACGCAAACCATGCTGTAACCAACTGCGATCTCCTGATTGCTGTTGGTTCAAGATTTGATGACAGAGTTACCGGAAAGCTTGAAACCTTTGCGCCTAATGCCAAGATTATACATATCGATATTGATCCTGCGGCTATCAGTAAAAATGTGGATGTTGATGTTCCCATAGTTGGCGATGCCAGGAATATACTTACTGAATTAACAAAACGGATAGAGAATCCTTCCGCAGAATCCTGGATAGAACAGATAGACGCATGGAAAAAGAAATATCCATTGTGTTATAATCAAGGTGATGATATCATAAAACCCCAATACGTTGTGGAACAGATCTATGAAGCCACAAAGGGTGAGGCCATAATCGTCACAGAGGTAGGACAAAACCAGATGTGGGCTGCACAATTCTATAAATATACGAGACCACGAACATTCCTGTCATCAGGCGGTCTAGGTACAATGGGATATGGCTTTCCAGCGGCTATAGGTGCTCAGGTGGGATGTCCGGACAAAATAGTATTTGATATTGCCGGCGATGGTAGTATCCAGATGAATATACAGGAGATCACTACTGCTGTGGCAAATAAACTTCCTGTTAAAGTCGCTATACTGAATAACAGCTTTTTAGGTATGGTTCGCCAATGGCAGGACCTATTTTATGATGGTCGGCTTTCCGGGGTTGATCTTGTAACAAACCCGGATTTTGTGAAAGTGGCAGAAGCTTTTGGCGCCACAGGCATCCGGGCAGCAAGACCAGACGAAGTAAGAAAAGCAATTGACAAGGCCCTGGAAACACCAGGCCCCGTATTCTTGGATTTCATAGTAGACCGAAGCGAGAACGTTTTCCCAATGGTTCCAGCCGGTGCATCAATACACGAGATGATCGGAATCATTGAAGGTATGGCATAAGCTTTTCATTCCGATTAGATATTGAAATTTCCTGATTACGGAGGTATAAGATAATGAGACATACAATTTCGGTTCTGGTGGAAAATAAATCCGGAGTGCTGGCCAGGGTGGCAGGATTATTCAGTGGTCGTGGTTATAACATAGATAGTCTTAACGTGGCTGAAACCGAGGACACGACTGTTTCGAGGATGACAATCGTCGCCCGGGGTGATGATAAAATACTGGAACAGATAACCAAACAGCTAAACCGGTTGGTTGATGTTATAAAAGTCAACGATCTGAGTACGGAAAAGCATGTTGAGCGGGAACTTGTTATGATAAAAGTATCATCCCAACCCGGAAACAGATCGGAGATTATACACATAGCCGACATCTTCCGGGCCAACATCGTTGACGTTGGTCACGAGGCCATGATTATAGCTGTTACAGGCAACGAAGAAAAAATAGCCGCGTTAATTAATATACTTAATCCCTATGGGATTAAAGAGATAGCCCGTTCGGGTAGAGTTGCTATAGTAAGAGGCAAGTAACCTGAAAATACTGAATTGATAAATAATACCGTTTAGGTTGGGTTGAGTCTGCGAAACACATCAGCAGAAAAGTTGGGTTTCGCAGACTCAACCCAACCTACAAAAGACAATATTTTCAGGTAATTGGTAAAAATCAAAACAGGAGATTAGAAAATGGCTAAAATGTATTATGATGAAGATGCTGATCTCGGACTTCTTAGCGGAAAAAAAGTCGCTATTATAGGATACGGAAGTCAAGGTCATTCCCAAGCTCAAAATCTTCGGGACAGCGGCGTTGATGTAATAGTCAGCGAGTTGGAGGGAACGGAAAACTGGAAGCTGGCTGTGGAACATGGATTTAAACCAGTATCGGCAGAAGAAGCCGCCAAAGAAGGTGACTTCATCCAGATGCTGGTTCCCGATGATGTCCAGGCGAAAGTATACAAATCCTTCGTTGCTCCACATATGGTTGAAGGCAAAACCCTGGTATTTTCTCATGGTTTTAACATTCACTTCGGTCAAATCGTTCCGCCGCCGGAGATTGATGTTATAATGATCGCCCCCAAAGGCCCGGGACATCTGCTCAGAAGAGTCTACGTGGAAGGTGTTGGGGTACCGTGCCTTATAGCCGTCTATCAGGATCACTCTGGTAACGCTAAGGCCAACGCCCTGGCCTATGCAAAGGGCATCGGAGGAACTAGAGCCGGTGTTATCGAGACAACATTTGCTGAGGAAACTGAAACCGATCTGTTTGGTGAACAGGCTGTTCTATGCGGCGGCGTAACTGAACTTATTAAAGCCGCTTTTGATACGCTGGTGGAAGCCGGTTATCAGCCCGAGATAGCTTATTTTGAATGCCTGCACGAGCTTAAATTGATCGTTGACCTTATTTACGAAGGTGGTCTGGAATACATGCGCTATTCCGTCAGCGATACAGCCGAATACGGCGACCTTACAAGAGGCCCCAGAGTCATTACTGATGATACTCGCGCTGAGATGAAAAAGATGCTGAAGGAAATCCAGAGCGGCGAATTCGCCCGGGAGTGGATACTGGAAAACCAGGCAGGCAGACCGGTCTTTAACGCCCTTCATAATCAGACCAACGATCTTGTGGTTGAAAAAGTTGGTAAAGAACTTCGGGGTATGATGAGCTGGCTTAAGAAGTAGTTAATATGGATAATACAGGCTGTGTGAGTCACACAGCCTGTATTAGACACTAATATGCTGCTCAATATGATGAACAAATTATAATTAGATAATGGAAATTAATAGTATAATAATAATTATTGCTGATTCGCTTAGACCAGATCACTTATCATGCTATGATTATGAACGTAATACAAGCCCTTGTATTGACATTTTGGCAACTGAATCATTAGTATTTAGAAATGCTTATTCACAATCAACCTGGACAAGACCTGTTGCTACATCTCTACTTACAGGTTTATATCCCGGCGTGCATGGGGTTGAAACTCCTGAAGACGCTTTATCCGATAATATCGTAACCTTACCAAATATCACAAATGAATTTGGATTCCGAAGTGCTTTATTTTCCACAATAGAACATGTATCCCATCATGTAAATCTTGATAAAGATTTTGATGATTATTTTCCATTACTCTGGTCAGAAATTGGTCATAAAATAACAGCTTGTGAAGTAGTGGAAAAATTTTGTAGTTGGTTAGAAAAAAACAAAGACTTTAAAATATTTGCTGTTCTCTGGTTTTCAGACACTCACATCCCATATAATTTTCCGAAAGATCAAGTAAAATTTAGTAAATGTTCTAAAGAAGTCTCAAATATAAAACTTAATCATCATAGAAAAAAGATAGAATCTCTCAATAAAAGTATTAATAATTATGATAATTCTATTTCATATTTTGATAAAAATATTGGCGATATTATAGAATTTTTAAAAGATATTAATAGATATAGTGAAAGTTTATTTTTTATAACTTCTGATCATGGTGAAGTATTTAATGATCATGGTAAGTTTGATTTTGCTCCTTTTTTAAAACATTTTTTTAGGAATAAATACGGAATATTGGGTCATGGTGGATTTCCATATGAAGAACTTATTAGAATACCTTTAATTATGAAACTTCCGGAACAGCAAATTGTAGGGAATTGTAATAGCTTGGTGGAATGTATTGATATACTGACAACAATTTCCACTTTACTTGGAGCAGATCTCGAAACTCAGGGAATAAGTTTGCTTGAGGTTCTGAATAGTGATGCTAAAATTCATAAGCGATATATATTATCGGAAAGCAAAATGAGTAAAAAACATCCTAAATATTATGTTTTGAGAAATGCTCAATATAAGTATTTCCGCTGTGATAAAAAAAATTTAAATGGAAATTCCATAGCAAAAAGATTCATTTACAGACTTCTTCCTAAAGATTCCCTTATATTTATGACTGATATAAATAACGAAAAGGATATTTCTTCTGAAAAATATATAATTGATTCTATGCGAGAAAAATTGGATTTCATTATACAGACAAATAAAGAATTACAAGATAAACTTGAAATTGAAAAACATAATATTATTTATAGTCAAGAAGTGAAGAAACGTCTAAAAGATTTAGGTTATTTGGAATAAATTCAACAAGTGTTATTTATACATACAATAAAAAGGTGTTTAGTTGCTATACTTTCGCACTTTTTTAAAAGACATAGTATTTATGCGCTTGTAGGGATACGGCATGCCGTGTCCCTACGCCGATAACCCTTATGAAATCTGCATTTACCGTTTTGATATATAAAAAGTGCAAAAGTATAGTAGTTAGATAAAATGGTTCTTCCGGGTTTGGTGTGGTAATAATTTGAAAATTTTCTCAGCCTGTCATTCCTGCGGAAGCAGAAATCCAGTATTTGTGCTGATACTTCTGGATTTCTGCTTCCGCAGGAATGACAAAAATTTAGGCTTGTTTTTTTATAAAAATCTTCATTTTTTAACGATTACTATAAAATGAAAACTATATAATAGGAGGGCAAAATGAAAGCTCATGTTACTCTGACTGTTCCTGAATCCAAAAGGCTTATTGCTAAAGGTGTTGCAGCCATGGAAATTGTCAGAAAAGCATTGAAAGAAGGTATTGTATCCATTGCCAAAGGTACTACCAACGGCCGGGTTGTTGAGGAAGTAACAGGTGAAAGTTTTGACAGGAGCGGCTATGTAACAGGTAGAGTTCTCCCCTCAAGCGGAGCCAGAGGTGGTGTAAAGCTTTCCGCATCTTTGCCAGATGTTGTTCTGAAAAATGGTGAGGGTGTTGAAGGTATAACATCGGTGGAGTCTGTGGCTGAGATGAAGAAGGGGGATGTTTTCATTAAAGGCTGTAATGCTGTTAATTACCAGCAGAAAATGGGTGGCATACTTATCGGGCATACTACAGGAGGCACTATAGGCGGCACTATAGGAACTGTTGTAGCCAGAAAAATTCACCTTATACTACCAGTTGGATTAGAAAAAAGCGTATATGCTGATATGAACGAAATTAGCAAAAGTGTCAGGTCTGCTGATGAATATATGGGCGGTGCGCCGACGCTGATGCCTGTATCAGGACATATAGTTACCGAAATTGAAGCCCTGGAGATACTAGCAGGTGTAAAAGCTATTCAGGTAGCTGCTGGCGGCGTTGCAGGAGCAGAAGGTTCTGTATGGCTTTTAATAGAGGGTGACAAGTCACAGGTTGAAAAGGCCATGGAAATTGTTGATCAATGCCGTAAACTGGAAGCTGATTCCCTGTTTTAGGGAATAACATATTATATATGAGTTGTTTAGTATTCGAGAGTTGTAAAAATTAACTATTTTACTTCAAATTTGGAGGTAAAAATTGCCAACATATGAAGAAATAATGAATTTTGCTGTAGAAAAAGAAATAGAAGCCGCTGAACTGTATAAAAAACTCGGTGGTATGGTGGAAAAGAAAAGCGCTCAGGTTATGTTTAGTGAATTGATGGAAGAGGAAGTTAAACATAAGGAATTTCTGCAGGATATGAGTAAGGAAGATATCCCGGATCTGAAAATCAAAGATACACCTGATTTGAAAATAAGCGATTATCTTGTGGATGTGGAATTTAAGCCTGATATGGAATACCAGGATATATTGATTATGGCCATGAAAAGAGAAGAAAGCTCAGTTAAACTTTATGATGATATGGCTTCCAACGCATCCGATGCAAAGCTCAAAAAACTCCTTAACTTTATGTCTCAACAGGAATCAAAGCATAAACTGCGCCTGGAAAGTGAATACGATCAGAACGTTTTGGCAGAAGCGTAATTTTGTTTGATGGAGAGAAAAAATATTACTAAAATCGGTCACCTAATCATATATAAGATGGTTCTTCCGGTTTTAGTGTGGTAATAATTGAAAATTCTCTCAGCTTGTCATTCCTGCTTCAAGCTTTTTGAAAAAGCTTGAAGCAGGAATGACAGAAACTAATCTTTACTTTTTAGAATTATTTGCAAAAAAAACAGTAAATACTAATTACTTACTTTCCCATTTATTCCTTATATCTATTGCCGATTCTCTCAGGATTTTAAGCTCTTGACTTTCCTCAATCTTTTTTTCATCGTAGTTGCTTTCTCTATAGAAATCTATTATTGAATTTATAGCTTTATTTATGCTTGTCAAGGCATCGCCATATTTATCTTCCTTCATAAGGAGGATCGCCTTTGATCTGGCATTCATCATAGTGATATAAGGTTTATATTGTTCCAGAGAGTTTGCATCGTCCTGAAGTTCGGCATATTTTTTCAGTAATGCCAACACCCTGAGATTTCTGGCAGTATCCCGCTCTGCGCGTCTGTAATCGCTTAGTTCAAACAAAGTGACATATCTGTGGTAATACTGAATAGATTCATCTCTTAAGCGCTCACAGTCATGGTTATCCAAAGTAAAACCATCATCGTTACCGTATTCTTTTTTATATATTTCAATCAATGACAGGTAATGTTCCAGGAGGGATTCTTTGCCATAGGGTCTTTTACCATCGGGTCTTCCATCGGATTCCATCTGCAAAAGACCGAATTTTATGCGTATCTGGATTTTGTCCCTGCCATCAGCACCTGTAATCATCCTAATTTTATCTGAATTTGGGTCTTTATCCCATTCCTGAAGGATAGGGTTTATATCTTCGCTCATAATACTTATCTCTCCAGTTTGTTTTCAATTTCACTCAAAATTGCTTTATATCTCTCATTATCAGGCTCTGTTTCTAAAGCCCGTTTTATTTCTCTTCTGGCTTCTGAATACATACCTTTTTCATAATACAAAACAGCCAGCAAAGCCACAAATTTGGGAGAAGAATTTATCTCAACAGCTTTCCGGGCATGTTCCAGGGCCTTATCCAGCTTTATACCCTGTTCCATGTATAATGATGCCAGACTGTAATGGGCCAGATGCATTTCAAAATCAAGCTCCAGGGCCTTCTGAAACTGCTGTTCTGCCCTGGTATAGTCACCTTTTGCCCGATACAGATCGCCTAACCTACCATGTATAACAGCAGAACCGGCTTCGGTATTCACCAAAGCCTCATATTGTTCTATAGCTTCGTCAATCATGCCCATTTTCATGTATATTGCACCCAGGTTGATCCGAGCTACTGCAATGGTGGGATCCAGTTGGATTGCGGTTTTAAATTCCTCCACAGCTTTATCCAGATCGCCCTGCTTTTCGTAAAGCAGGCCAAGACCCGTGTGGGCAGTGGCTGAATCGGGCTGAACTTCTACTATTTCTTTATATTCGTCCAAAGCTTCTTCATCCAACACGTTTTCTACATAACTCATAAGCCATCGGGCATTTTCATCCTGTGGATTCATATCCAGGGCCATTCTGTATTGTCTTATGGAATTTTCAAAATCTCCCGTCACATAGAAAATTTGACCAGCGATTACGTATTCTGTAGCCTGATAAGCATTTTTCAACTGCTCTTTTATTTCATTTGCATTGCTGCCAAGGTTAGTCAAAAATGGTAAAACGCTTTCCCGATAGGGCATCATCCCCCGGATGTTCTGGATTGTTGTGTTACCCATGGTAGTACCAAAAAACTCCATGCGAGGACGATTGTCTGTATGCAGAGGGCCATCACCCGCGTATTGTTCCACATTATCTTCATCCATCATGAAAGAATCCAGAAAGGCTACAGGATCGTCCATATTTACCAGAGCCAGATCCTCTTTTACACCGGGTTTTGACATGCGGTTCTTAAAGTCCATATAATCAATTTTTAATTTTTTTGGCATACCTATTAAGATGACAAAGTCAGGGGTATATTTAAACCATAGTGTCGTATGGGGAAAAGCAGATTTAAAAGTCCTTACGATCATCCTGTAATGTTCTTCCGGCACGCGATGCAGAGGTACCCACTGGCACATTATCCCATCTTCAGATAAAATCCTTTTGCATATGTCATAGAAGTCAATAGTATAAAATCCCGCGCTGTTGGCACTTACCAGAGGGTGTATTATACCGGTGGATATCATGTCGTATTTTTTATCTGTGGTTAAAGCGAAGTTTCTGCCGTCGTCCAGGTATAGATTTACCAGTGGTTCGTCCAGAACATTATTGTTTATTTTGGTAAAATACTTGTTGGCTTTTATCATGCCCGGGGATATTTCAACCGCGTCAACCTCAACACCATGCCTTGATATTGACCAGGACGTAACCCCCATCCCAAAACCTATAACCAGGGCATTTTCAGGCTCTGGATGTAGCAATATAGGTAGATGACCTATAACGCTGTGGGATGGTAAATCCCACCGGGAATCCTCAGCCGCCTGGTTTGCATCCACAAAAGCCCTTCTTACATTCTGAGTATCTTCAACCACAGTCACAGAAGCGTCAATATCTTCCTCATAAAAGAGCATTTTGTTGGCTATACCTGTTCCCTTGAAAATAGACGTATATTCAGTAAGGGGTTTTTCCATGTCTATGAATATACTTACCAAAGCCATGATTAAGATAGCTACAGAAGGTGGAATTATATAGATCATGTTGCTGGAATGTCGCTCTTGATTCATCAGGGATGACGAGTAAGTTGCGCTTAAAATGGAAACCACAGTACCGGCTGCGGCATTCAGAAAAGCTATAATTATAATAGACCTCTGTATACCTATAAGTGGGATAAATACAAAGCCTGTCATAAAAGAGCCAAAGATACTTCCCAGGGTGTTTATGGAATAGACGTTGCCGA
The DNA here is from genome assembly GCA_014730235.1 of Candidatus Poribacteria bacterium. GTDB lineage: Bacteria > Poribacteria > DTPJ01 > DTPJ01 > WJIO01 > WJIO01. The sequence goes on along the minus strand of WJIO01000133.1, from coordinate 31,246 downwards.
TACTTTGACCCAGATGCCTGAAACTTCTGGAATATATTTTAACAACAAGGGGAAAAGTTGCACCCATTAACATCGTGGGAACCAGCATAACAAGAAAAGATAAGGTGAAACGACTTGATATAAAGTTCCACCATCCGGGTTTTACAAATGACGTACCTATGGAATAAAGCTTTCCAAAAACCGGTACTAATAAAACAGCCGATAGTCCAATACATATCTGAATAACACCCAGAATGGCAAAAAGATTTTTCCGCTTATCTACAAACCTGGCCAAAATAAAACTACCCATCGCAATGCCGCACAAAAAAGCGGAAAGCATGGTAGTAAAGGCATAAGTAGTCGAACCAAGAAACAACGTCAGAACTCTTGTCCAAAGTACCTCGTAAGCAAGACCGCAGAAACCCGATACAGCTATTACAACAAGAGCAAGTTTACCAGACCATTCGGGAAGATCAGACGGCTGTTGAACTTCCTCTGTGACAACCTCATCCCGGGAGATTTTTCCGGTGCGGCTGTATAAATATAGGGATAATAGGGCTATAACAATGTTTATTGATGCGGCTATATATATGGTGCCCGATACCCCGACACCCCGAATCAGTATAAATCCAGCGGAAAAGCATCCCAGAACAGCACCGAATGTATTTACAGCGTATAACAGACCGATATTCCAGCCCAGTCTTCCCAATCTATTGGTGAAGAATTTACTTACAACCGGGAGAGTTCCGCCCATTAAAGTCGTAGGTATTATTATTACAATAAAACAGAGGATAAATTTCACCAGGGAAAGCAGGTAAAAACTTGTTTGAAGATTTCTATGGATAGGTATATATATTAAACTTACGGCATCAAGAATAAATGGTAGAAGTAAAGCAAAGATCCCTATACCTAGCTGCATCAGGGCGTATATTTTTAACGGTTCACCGCGCTTATCAATAAACCTGCCGAAATAGAAACTCCCTAAAGCCATTCCGGCCATAAATGCGGTTAATACCGTTGTAACAGCAAAAACCGTTGAACCAAATACCAGTGTAAGCATGCGATTCCATACAATCTGGTATATAAGTCCCGTAGCACCGGAAAAGAAAAACAACGAAAGCAATATTAATCTTACACTTGCGTAGCTTTTACCGGATTGTGATTGGTCGGAATCAGTTTCAGCCAGACCAAAGACAGATATGACATTTTTTGGGAGATTAAACATAAATTATCTTTTTTAACCAATTAAGCAAATTGGTTCTTCCGGATTGAGTGTGGTTATCCTTCAGCTTGTCATTCCTGCTTTCGCAGGAATGACAAGCATAAAGAAGTTTCTTATCTTTACCACACTGAATACGGAAGAGCCAGCAAATTTTACAAATGCTCCTGAAGTTTTCAACCGTCCTAAAAATTCCCTCGCCCCCTTATTAAGGCGAAATAATGGGCTTTGCACATTAGGAGAAAGTTGAAAAAAATTTATTGAAAACCACTTATAACGAAACCGATGATTTCGAATTAATTGAGGGATTAATATACAACCGTTAGTATACCAATGTTTACCTTTATTGTCAATATTGACATAAGTCATAATTTCCGTTAATATTAACAAAGCTTAAATAAAAGTGGAAATTTTCAGAGGAGCAATGCAAATGGATAAAAAAAATATAAATACAGATGTTTTAGTTATAGGCGGTGCTGGTGCGGGAATGAGAGCCGCAATAGAAGCCCGTTCCCAAGATGTTAATGTAACTCTGGTATCAAAAATGCCTGCTGGTGGAAGCAGCAGCACGCTGATGACGGCTGGATGGTTTACATGTTCAACAGCCCAGAGCGAGGAAGAGCTTTTTCGCCAGGTGGTGCATATAGGTGGGTATCTGAATAATCAGGAGCTTGTGGAAGTTCTGGCCCGGGATGTAACCCATAGAATCCCGGAGTTGGGTGAATATGGTGTTCCGCTGTCGGAAAATGAAGGACGCGAACCTCATAAACCCGGTCATTATACAATACCATCAACACCCGGTCATCCCCGGGGATATTCCATGCTTCATCCTATGCGCGAGACATGTGAAGATATGGGTATCTCGCTTCTGGATAATACGGCCGTATCCAGCTTGTTGGCGGTTGATGGAAAGGCAACGGGTGCGGTTGCTCTGGATCTGGAAAATGGTCAGATAATAACTATTTCGGCAAAATCTACTATCATTGCTACCGGAGGTGGGGCCGATGCCTTTGAACGGAATAACACCCCAGCGGGAACAACTGGAGATGGTTTTATTCTGGCTTTCAACGCCGGTGCTGAACTGGTAGACATGGAGTTGATATCCTTTAACCTTCCCAATGATCTGCTGGATGAAATGCTAAAGACAAAACAACCGCCAGATAGAACCCTGGAAAGGGGAATAGCACATTATTCCCTGGGAGGGATAAAGATAGATAAGGATTGCAGAACCAACGTCAATGGCCTTTTCGCCGCCGGAGAGGTAACAGGCGGAGTCTTTGGTGCTGGTCGCATTGGTGGATCAGCTATGGCAGATATTATCGTTTTTGGCGCTCGGGCAGGCAAGACCGCTGCCGAATATGCAAAATCAGCGGAAACTTCTGAGCAGGACATAGATCAGTTAAATTCTGAAAGAAACAGATTACAGAAAATACTGGCAAATGACGGTGAAAAACCCGATGATTCCTACGCAGAATTACGATCTGTCCTCTGGAAATATATTGGCATAACAAAGACTGATGAATCTCTTGCTAAAGGTTATGAAATGCTAGGTGGTATAAAAGACCGGGTCATGAACCTTTCTGGCGGCATTCATGAGGAATGGCAGAAAATCCTGGAAGCTCGAAATATTCTGGAACAGGGAAGGATAATAGCCCAAACCTCTATGCTGAGAAAAGAAACTCGTGGTAATTACTGGCGTATTGAATATCCAGAACCGGATAATGATAACTGTCTGGTAAATATTACAGCTTTTAAGGATGGTGAAAATATAGGTACAAAGGTAGAACCTGTAAAGATGACGAAGATAACAGAAGCTGGTAATCCACCTATTGGTCAAGGCTGCTTTGGATATTTATAATCGAATCAGGAGAGTAATAATGTCACATAATAAACAAGTATTTTCGTATAAACGGGATATTGAAATAAAATATGAGACTGATATATTAGTTGTAGGTGGAGGCCCTGCGGGTATCAGCGCAGCCCTGGCGGCTGCAAGACATGGAGTTTCTGTCCGGCTTATAGAATCTCACAGCGCTCTGGGAGGAATGGGAACTGCGGGTATGGTTCCTGTGTTTATGACTTTCAGTGACGGTGTTAATTTCCTTGCTGATGGAATTGGACGTGAAATTCTTGAAGCTCTGCAAGATGCTGGTGGTTCTTATCCTCCTGACGGAATGGGAATTAAAGCGGAAGTCCTCAAAAGGGTCTATGATGAACTTCTTGTTTTTGCTGGCGTTGATTTTACCTTCCATACACAGCTTGTGGATGTCGTTATGGAAAATGGCCATGTTTCAAAAGGTGTTTGTGCCGGTAAAAATGGCTTATTTGCCATAAAGGCAAAGGTTTTTATTGATGGCACAGGCGACGGCATCCTTGCAGTTATGGCCGGAGCACCTTACGAAAAAGGCGACGAGGACGGAAATATGATGCCCGGTACCCTTTGCAGTCTGTGGGCTGGTATTGACTGGAAAAAAGTCCGGGAATCAGGGTTTGGTACAGGTAACAGCAAAATCGAGGAAGCATTCAAAGACGGTGTTTTTACCCTGGAAGACCGGCATCTGCCAGGGATGTGGCAGGTAGGAGAGACTGTCGGAGGGGGAAACATAGGGCATACCTTTGACATGGATGGTTCGGATGAAGTTTCCCTTACAGAAGCCTATATTTGGGGACGCAAATCCATTCCGGAATATGAAAAGTATTATAAAGATTACCTCAAGGGATTTGAAAATATGGAACTGGTGGCTACCGGCTCTTTAATGGGAGTGCGGGAAACCCGGCGCATTATCGGTGATTACATACTTAACATAGACGACTTCAAGAATTTATCTGTATTCGTTGATGAAATAGGAAGATATTCATATCCGGTTGATATTCATATTGCAAAACCGGATAAAGAAAGCTATGAAAAATTCCGGGAGGAATTTACCACACTCCGTCTGAAAAAGGGCGAAAGCTACGGAATACCCTATCGGATTTTGACACCAAAGGGCGTAAAGAACTTGCTGGTGTCAGGCCGTTGTGTAAGTACTGACCGGAGTATGCAGGCTTCTATTCGAGTTATGCCCGGATGCTACATCACCGGTCAGGCGGCGGGTATGGCAGCGGCTCTCTGCGTAAAAGGAAATACAGATACAAGGGGTATAAGTATCCCCCAGTTGCAGACACAATTAAAAGCCATGGGGGCATTTCTGCCTAATTTTCATGAATGATATAATTCGTATTAGTCTTCGTAAAAATCAATAAGGTCTAAAAAGACTTCCACAACTGTAGAATCGAAAAGTATACCCGCGTTTTCCTCAATATAACTTCTGGCAGAATCAAGGGAATTATTTTCTGCAACAGCGCTTTCATATGCCTCAACTACGGCTATTATCCTTGCGTTAAATGGAATTTCTTCGCCTTTTAATCCGTTGGGGTATCCACTACCGTTCATGAACTCATGGTGGTGTAAAATTATAGGTTTGGTGCTGCTTAACAGGTTAATGTCACTAACCATATTAGCTCCCAGAATCGGGTGTTGTTTCAACTTCTCTTTGTTAGGATTACCATTTTGTCTGATTAAAAGAAATCCCAGATCATGCAAAGCAGCGGCATAATATAGGTCCTGAAATTGCTTTTCTTTAGCTCCTAATTCCCTGTCTATGGCCGTTGATAATTTGGCTACCTTCCAGCAGTGTCCCTCAGGAACCAGAAGTGTAGATTCTACGGCTCTTACGAGTATTTCGATCACATGGGTGAAAAAATCCCTTTGTTCCGTTGCCAGTTTTGCATTTTTAATGGCAACAGCAGTTTGATTAGCCAATACTGAAAGCATCTGTTCATCCTGATCTATAAAACCATTTTCGTCTTTTTTGTTACAGGCCTGAATTATACCTATAACTTCATTTTCCTGATATACGGGAACGCATAATAAATTTTCAGTTTCAATATCTAACAATCTATCTATAACGCCGGTATATCTGACATCCTGATTTACATCAGGAATTCTCGCCGGTAAACCATGTTGAGCAACCCACCATGGTATGCCTTCGTTTACAGGGAAAGGCCGAACAGTAGTTGTCTTAATATCGTGAGAACCCCGAAATCTCAAATTCTTTTTATCAGCATCCAGGAGCATTATAAGTCCTGCTTCTGCATTAGTTATTGATGCTGCTGATTCATCCACTTTTCTGAGAAGCATATGCAAATCCAGGGATGAACTGAAAATTTTGCTCAATTCAAATAGTTCTTCTGTTGGTTCATATTCTGCAGATCCGGATTCATAGATTTCATAAGGTGAATCGAGCTTCAGACCACATTGTTCACAATAATTTGCGTTATCTTCACATTTGTTTCTACAAAGTTTGCAATTAATCATGATTTTCTCTCGTCTAGCACTTTTACCTTGACCTTAGGTTTGTCTTAATTTATGATATTACAGAACTCTGAAATATAAATCTACCAGAGATAAAAATGTCTTTTATTAATAGACGTATAAGAACACTTTAAGAGGTTCTTTTATGGCAAAAAATTTGCGCTTTGATGAGATAAACAGGCAGAATACACTTAATTTATTATCTGATCTTGTAAATATACCAAGCTATGATAATGAACAAGGCATTGTAGATTATATATCCCGAAGGATGGATAAATTAGGGATAAAATATGAAATAACCGAGGTAATTCCTGACAGAGCCAATCTAACGGCTTTTATCGGCTCAGGAGATAAATCCCTCATATTTAACAGCCATATGGATACTGTGCCACCGGGTAAACCGGAGGATTGGCATTATCCTGCGCTGGAACTCACCATTGAAAATAAAAACATATATGGTCTGGGGTGCTGTGATGCAAAAGGGTCTCTGGCTTCCATGATGATGGCCTTTGAAGCTTTATCAAATATTCAGAATAAGTTAAATGGAAGACTTATACTGCAAGCTGTTTGCTGTGAAGAGACTAAAGGCAGAGGAACTCAGAAGGAAGTAAAAAGGGGTATTACAGCAGATGCCGCCATTGTAGGTGAACCTACTGATATGATTCCCATGATAGGGCATAAAGGAGGCCTGGGGGTTGAAGTTAAAGTATCAGGCAAAGCCGCCCATGCCAGCGCGCCTGAGGAAGGGATAAACGCCATTTATAGATCAGTGGACCTGGTTAATAGACTCAGGAATCTCGCTGATGAAATAATGAATCGCCGGGATCCCCTTTTCGGTCATGCAAGTCTGGCTGTAACCCAGATCAAAGCCGGTCAGGCTCCAAACGTTATCCCCGATGAATGTATTATAAATCTGGACAGACGTCTACTGCCCGGTGAGTCGGTGGATACTGCATTTCAGGAAATTATCAATACATTGGAAGCTGATAAACCCACTTCCGGAGTTTCTGTCAACAGGACTATTGGAATAGAACCATGCAGGATTTCATCAAATGAAGCAATAGTAAAAGCTGTAAAACAGGGTATGGCATCAATTACAGGATCAGAGCCGGAAATCTCAGGTTTTACTGCCTGCTGCGATATGTGGAGTCTGGTCAGAGGGGCGGATATACCCACTGTTATTCTTGGGCCGGGTAAAACATCCATGGCCCATAAACCTGACGAAACCATAGAACTGGATGCCGTTTGTCAGGCTGCACATGTTTATAGAGAAATAGCCTTGAATTGGTTTGGATCACAAAAATAAAGGAGAAAAAAATCATGAAAAAAGGAATTTGTATAGGATCAGTACCAGGAGATCTGGAAGAAAAATTTAGACTGGCTAAAGCCGCAGGATTTGATGGCGTTGAGATAAACACTGTGGATACTGACGAGGAAAGCGAAAAGCTAAAGGAACTGGCTGATAAAAACGGACTGGAAATACCAAGCATTATGAACAGCGCACACTGGCAGTTTCCCATGTCCGATCCCGACTCGGAAGTAAGGGCAAAATCTGTAGATGGTATGATGAAATCCCTTTCATCCGCATCTATTGTCGGTGCAGATACAGTTCTTCTGGTTCCTGGGGTTGTGAACGAAAATGTATGCTATGAAGACGCATATGAAACGTCTCAGAAAGAGATCAAGAACCTGGCCAGAGATGCGGAAGACCGGGAAGTATTTATTGCCATTGAAAACGTGTGGAATAAATTCCTCCTTAGCCCTATAGAATTTGCCAATTACGTTGATGAAATTGACAGCGATTACGTTGCCGCCTATTTTGACGTTGGTAATATACTGCTTTACGGGTATCCTCAGCATTGGATCCGCACCCTTGGTTCCAGAATCAAAAAGGTGCATGTAAAGGGATTTAAGGTCGGACCCAAGAGCTTTACATATCTGCTGGACAGCGATATAAACTGGGCGGAGGTAATGAAAGCTTTTCATGATATTAATTATGATGGCTATATAACAGCCGAAATGCCTCCTTATACAAGCTTTCCTGAACAGATGGTGTATGATACCAGCGAACATATGGATAAGATTTTTAATTTATAGTGTAATTATAATTGAAAATTCTCTCAGCTTGTCATTCCTGCTTTCGCAGGAATGACAACTAAATTTATTTTTAACGATTATAGTTAGGAAAAAAGAACTGTGGATTTAAGTGAACTGAGAAAGAAAATAGATAAAATTGATGAGCAGATCCTAGACCTCCTGAACCAGAGAACGGAAATCGTGCTGGATATAGGTAAACTGAAAACTAAAACCGGTATGAATTACCACGATCCGGTCAGAGAGCAGGAAGTTGTGGATAGGCTTATATCCCTTAATCAGGGTAATTTTCCCAACAAAGCTCTGGACGCTGTTTATAACGAGATCATTTCAGCGTGTCGTTCCCTGGAAAAACTTTTAACAGTGGCATATCTCGGCCCGAAGGCATCTCATACCCACATAGCAGCCATAAAGCACTTTGGTTCATCTGTGGAACTCAAACCCGTAAGCAGTCAGGGTGATGTGTTCAGGGAAGTGGAGACCCATCGGGCTGATTACGGAATACTGGCCATCGAAAATTCCACCGAAGGTGCTGTAAATCCTACCCTAGATGCCTTTGTTAAGTCAAACCTATTGATCTGTTCCGAGGTAATGGTTCAGATATCCCACTATCTCCTGGCCAACTGTTCTGTAAATGAAATTGAAGAAGTCTATTCCCATCCCCAGGTCTTGGCCCAATGCAAGAACTGGCTTCAGGCAAATCTGCGAAATGCCAGAATAGTTGCTGCATCCAGCAGCGCGGAAGCGGCTAAGCTGGCAGTGAGGGAAAAACGTATAGCAGCTATTGGAAGCCGTCTGGCGGCTGATATGTATGGTCTGAATATACTGGCAGAACAAATTCAGGATATGTCCAATAATACAACCCGATTCCTTGTTATAGGTCATCATCACAGCCAGCCTACAGGGGATGATAAAACTTCAATACTGTTTTCGGTTAAACACGAAGCTGGTGCATTGGCCAGAGCATTAACATTGCTGGCCCTATATGGTTTAAATTTAACCAATATACAACTGCGTCCATCTGGCATGAAAGCCTGGGAGTATACTTTCTTTGTGGACGTTGAAGGTCACATGGAAGACCTTCCGGTAAAAACCGCCCTTACTGAGCTTGAGAAACATTCCATCCTTGTAAAGACGCTGGGATCATATCCTAAAGCGAAAAGACGTATATAAAATAGTCATGGAAAACCCGGATTATAAAAATGTATACAGGTATCAGGTTTTCTTCAGGACTAAAAAGGGTGGATGCGGGATAGAATACGAGACGGCAAAAGCTGAATTTCTCAGTGTCTTTGGTGAAAATGATACGGAATTTATCTGGGAATATCCTGGACGTATGAGGATGGATATAAAGATAAAGTATCCCCCTGAAATAGTAAGAAAGAAAGCGGAAAAGCTCGGTTATACAATGGGAATTACCAGGGTTTATGAAGAACCTTACAGGGGAGCGGCGCTTTATTCATACAGAACAGGCAGATGGGCTCTGGGATGGATAAGGAAAGGTGATAATAAAATACTCCTTACGGAAGTTTACAGACAGGATGAGGATAAAATTCTGGAAAATGCCCCGGACAGGAGAACTTTTTTACTGGAACAGGATGGTTCTGTCAGTGAAGTAAAAGGTCACCGCAAAAGAAGAGGTGTCTCCCCTAACGATGCCAAATTCATATTAAATATCGCCAGACTACAGGGTAAAGAGGTTATTTTGGATCCCTTTGCTGGTCTGGGTGGGTTGGTTATAGAGTGTGTTGAACGTGGATTTAAAGTGCATGCTACAGAAATTGATAAATCCCTGCGTCCAGGTCTTGCGGATTTTTCAGATAATCAACTTGCTATTGCCGATGCTCGTAAACTGCCCTTCAGGGATAAAACCTTTGATAGTATTATAACAGAACCACCTTTTGACATAAAATACCGACAGGATGTATTAGACTCCATAAGCGAATTGCAGAGGGTGGTTAAGTCTCCGGGAAAGATTGTGCTTTTTATAGCGGCGGACATGCACGATCAGATATTGGAAAAGATGAAGTATGCAAATTTTCAGCTTGATGCTGATTTTAAAATACGCAGACACAGCAAACTTATGAGCCATGTTTTGGTTTGGAGTATTTAATTTTTTAGAAAGGGCAGGAAAATATGCAGAAGCGGAAATCCGATTGGGGCCGGGATTTAATAATGGTCGCGGTTGCTGTATTTGTTCTCAATATCGGTTTTATGGGTATTTATATGTCCATCTACAACAGCTTTGTGGCTGATGAGATCGGTATTGAGCCAACACAATTGGGCATTGTGGAATCCATAAGGGAATCACCGGGATTTTTATCCGCATTTATTGCCGCCCTTACCATGCAGATTCCCAGTCCTGTTTTAAGCGGCGTTGTTCTTCTAATAATGGCTGTGGGTATTGGTGCTCTTTCTCAAGTGCATACTGTTACGGCCCTGACTTTCTGGGCTGTGTTCTGGAGTGTGGGATTTCACTGCTGGGCACCGCTTCAGCCAGCTATGGTGTTAAGTCTAACTAAAGATGAACGCAAGGGCCAAAGGCTAGGGCAAATGCGGCGTATATCCAATGCGGCTGCACTTTTGGGTATGCTTATTATTTCATTCATAGGCACTCACGGAATAATAAGAACCATGTTTATTGTTTCTGGTTTTGTTATTGCCACTGCGGCTTTTATCATATTTTCCGTATCCCGGGAGAAGATCCATACAAAAATGCCCCGTCTGGTTATGCGGCGTAAATACAGCCTTTATTATGCACTGATGTTTTTACAGGGCTGTCGAAAGCAGATATTCGGAACTTTTGCCATTTTTACCCTGGTTCGGGTTTATGAAACAAGGGTTAATATCGTTGGAAGACTGATGGCAGTAAACAAAGTAGTAATCCTTATATTTGCACCAGTTGTCGGTCGGATAGTAGATACTATAGGTGAACGTAAGTCCCTCTCTATATGCTATTCCTGTCTGGCATTGATTTTCCTTGGATACGGACTGATTCATAATCGTATGGCTCTATATGTGCTTTACTGCCTGGACAATCTGGTCTTTATGTTCAGTATAGCGGTAACAACTTACCTAAATAGAATTGCCCCTCAGGAAGATATAAGACCTACTCTATCCATGGGAGTAACTATGGATCATGTGGCATCTGTTCTGGTTCCAGTGACTGGTGGACTTCTATGGGAGGCAATTGGCAGTTATGAAACGATATTCTTTATAGGTTCTGCCGTGGCCGTTATTTCTTTAGTTCTTGTCCAATATCTCAAAACTCAAAGGGATGATGAAACATCTCAAAATTAGAAAGCGGGAATAAATTGATAAAAATCGGAGCGATGAACAACCCGATGAAAAATTTGCTCAGGGAAATACAATGGATCGGTGAAAATAACTTTGATTTCATTGACCTAACTCTGGAACCACCCGGAGCACTTGCTGAGGAAGTTGACGTAGAAAGTGTCAGAGATTTACTCAATAAATATAGGCTTGATGTTATCGGTCATACGGCTTATTACCTTCCCATTGCATCACCTTATCAGAGATTTGCAGACCTGGCTGTGGATGAATTACGGAGGTGTTTCATTGTTTTTCAGATGCTGGAAGTACAAAAGGTAAATCTTCATCCGGATGAATTAGCGGCGGGTATACTTAGCAAGGAACGGGCGATTGTAAGAAATATAAAGGCTATTGAACGTATAGAAAAAGAAGCTTCCAATTTTGGATTGAAGTTAATTCTGGAAAATTCTCTCAGGATTTTTAATTCAGTTAAAGATTTTAATAGACTATTTGAATCAGTAGATGGTGTTGGCTTTCACCTGGATGTAGGGCATGCTAATCTTAATACGGAAAAGAATAAAACACCAGAATTACTGGAAAACTTTGCCGACAGGCTGGAACATGTTCACATGTCTGATAATAAATCAGGAAACGCTGACCTGCATTTGCCTCTAGGTGCTGGACTTATACCATGGAACAAAATGATTTCAGCACTCAAGAAATCCGGTTATGACGGCACTATTACCCTTGAAGTATTCTCCAGAGATAAGAGATACCTTTTGGCCAGTCGTGATAAGCTTCTGGAAATGTGGGGAGAAGATTAGATCTTGGCAGCTTCCAGAGCACGTTTTTTATTATATTTTATTTTCTCCCGCTCTTTCATTGAATTTTCATCGTTTGATTTATCATATCGCCAGTTTTTCCTGTAGTATATTGTTATACCCAGGATTTCTATGTCGTATAGCTCACGAAAACTGTGCTGCCTTTCGATTTTGGCAATGCCCTTTTCTACTAATGATATAAGTATATTGAGCAAGCGATGGTTTGGGGAAATTGATGCTTTGTTGAAATAAAGCTTAGACATTTTTAAACTCCCTGTGGTATTGGCTCTAAATAACTAATGGTTTTGAGCCTTTTCTGTGGGTATTTTCTGGGTTAATTAAACTGGCGAATTCTTCTCCATTAAGCTCTAACAACCTTAGCTTGTGTCTAAACAACCTTACAAGCCATTTCTTTGTTGGAGTTGGTTCTCCCAATCGCTGTGAGATGTCTTTTGTGGTATTTTTACCTTCCCACCAGCTATTAAGAGCCGAATAAAACTCTCTATACCAGAGAGCGGCTTTATCCTGATCAGGATAGGTATCCTCACATCTGAGGAAGCCGGGAACTTTTTCATCCGGTTTTAATGGCTTCATTTTTCCAATAGCCCATAGATTTCTTTCAAGAAAACGAAAGACCTTTGGGGCACAAAGCCACCAGAATCCATAATCCACAGTAACTATATTTCTCCATTCAGGACATAATTCTGAGAGTCTTGATTCTATATTTTTTAGCCGAGGTGAGTTCCATTGTTTAAATACTGCACAGCCTTTTGAGTCCATGTAAAAATCACCCAGATATTCATCTCTGCCAAAATTGGTAGCTTTATCATCATCCCATGAGGATGCTTTAATCGCATGTCTTATAACATGCAGTGTCAATTCAATTAAAAGCTCTTTTTTTAGAGTATGTTCTCCCAACGTTTCCCACAAGTCATTACAAACGGAATACCAATCAATTTTCCTAAAACCCAATGCTTCCAGTTCTCGAGCCGGGATGTCTGAGGACGTATTAGCAAGCCATGCATCAAGGCAAAGGCAGTAATCCATAGCTGCCTCTTTGCGATTATGCTTAACACAGTAGCATGTATGAGGATAGGATTTTTCTATTACAGAAAGATCAGATGAACCTATCAGGTTTATTACCTGAAGAAATGGTTCCGGAAACATATAGTGACCACATGGGGGAATATAACAAATTCTGTTTATTATCTTTTCTACCCATGTTGGTATGCTTTCCAGTTGACTTTCCATATATACTAATTCTTTAAATTCATTGTCCTTGAATACCAGCTTCCAGCGGCTTTCTGCTTCTATATCATAAGGTGTATACCACCAGCATCGACTGGTTAAGCTGGTATCGAACCTTTCCTGCGTCCATTCAAAATTCCCGATCATCTAACTTATGCCTCCTGCAACTGAAGGGCTTCTCTGACATATAAACCTGTATGGGATTCCCTTACTTCTGCCACCTGTTCAGGAGTTCCTGTAGCTACTATATAACCTCCCTGCTCCCCTCCTTCAGGACCCAGGTCTATTATGTAATCTGCATTCTTAATAACATCCATATTATGCTCAATAACAACCACCGTATTACCCTTATCCACAAGCCGATTAAGCACATCCAGCAATTTCTGAACATCGGCAAAATGCAGACCTGTTGTTGGTTCATCCAGTAAATACAGGGTTCTGCCGGTGCTGGGTCTTGCCAGTTCGCTGGCCAGCTTAACCCTTTGGGCTTCGCCGCCGGAAAGGGTTGTAGCCGATTGTCCCAATTGAATATAATCAAGACCAACATCGCAAAGCATTTGCAGCCGTCTTTTTACCTTTGGTACATTTTCAAACAGTTCCAGTGCCTCCCGGGCTGTCATGTTTAATACATCAGAGATGCTTTTATCTTTGTATTTTACTTCCAGCACCTCCCGTTTATAACGATTTCCATGACAGGTATCACATTCTATCCATACGTCAGCCAGAAAATGCATTTCAATTCTCTTGTAACCGTTACCGCCACAGTCATCACACTGACCGCCTTTTACATTAAAGCTAAATTTCCGGGCGCTGAAACCCCTGACTTTAGCATCGGGTAATTCTGCATACAGATGCCTTATGTCTGTAAAAGCATCAATGTATGTAACCGGGTTTGACCTGGGTGTATCCCCAATGGCCTTCTGGTCTATATCTATAACCTTGTCTACATTCTCTATACCCTTGATTTCATCATGTTTCCCCGGTTTTGTATTTGCCCTGTGCAGCTTATGTGCCAGGGAATTATGAATAATATCATTCACCAGTGAACTTTTGCCGGAGCCGGACACGCCGGTTATACATGTAAATACTCCCAAGGGAATTCTAACATCAATATTTTTTAAGTTGTGATGGCGCGCCCCTATAACTTCAAGCCATTTTTTATTTGCAGGTCTTCTGAATCGAGACGCATGTATATTCAGGTTGCCGTTAAGATAGCTGGCAGTAAGGGAATTATTTTGAGATTTTATCTCCTCAGGATTTCCCTGGGCGACTATCTGACCACCCATTACGCCAGCCCCGGGGCCGAAATCCAGCATATGATCGGCGGTGTTAATTGTATCGCGATCATGTTCAACTACCAGCACGCTGTTTCCCAGATCCCTTAAATTTCTTAAGGCCTTTAACAGCCTGCTGGTGTCCCTCTGGTGTAGACCAACTGTAGGTTCATCCAATACATAAAGCACACCGGCAAGACCACAACCTAACTGGCTGGCAAGTCTTATACGTTCAGCTTCACCACCGGACAGGGTCGGGGCAGAACGGGCCAGGGTTAGATATTCAAGACCTACGTCCACAAGAAACTGAAGTCTGCTTCGGATTTCATTAAGGACTTCCGCGCTGATCTTTTTCTGATTTTCCGTAAGTTCCACGTTATCAAAAAATCTTTTTGCTTCAGCAATAGACATGTTAATCACGCTGACTATTGATTCATCGTTTATAGTCACTGAAACACTTTCAGAAACCAAACGTCCACCATCACATTCAGGACAGGTTACATCTGTCATAAACTGGCTTATCTCCCTGCGGTATCGCCTTCGTTCATAAACCCATTCCAAAGATCTGGCAATACCTCTCCATCGGAATTCCAGGCCATTCAGTTCCAGATACTCATCAGTTCCATAAAGTATAATATCCTGATGTTTTTTTGATAGATTTCCAAAAGCCTTATTAAGAGAAAATTTGTAATGATCAGCTAAAACTTTAAGATAATCCCATATGGGATTTCTATACGACAGATGTCCAAGAGGCTGCAATGCGCCTTCCCTAACAGCAAAAATATTACTATTAGGTGCTATCAATTCCGGGTCAGCAGCTCGAACTGTTCCTAATCCGTTACATCTGGTACACATGCCGTCGGGTGCATTAAACGAAAAGCTCTGGGGGGTTATTTCATCAAAGCTTATACCACAATGGACACATGCAAATTCTTCGCTGAAAGTTTCTATTCTATGCAGTTCATCATTTGGATCATCCACACCTGAAGGCGGAAAGAACTCAACAATTACCTTATGATCCGAGTGGTCTTCGGATAACGCTGTTTCCACAGCTTCTGCAAGCCTGCTCCTGTTATCTTCCCTTATTACTATCCTATCTACAACTATGGCAACATCGTGCTTGCTTCGTCTGTCAATCTGTATATCCTGTTGTAGATCGAACAAATTACCGTCCACCCAGGCTCTTACAAAACCATCACTGTATGCCCTCTTAAGCACTGTCTCATAATCTTCATTCCGATCCAGTATTACTGGTGCCATAACATACACCCGGGTGTCTTCCGGTGATTCCATGATCCTGTCCACCATCTGCTGGACGGATTGGGTGCTTATCTCCCTACCACACTGGTGACAATGAGGTATACCGATCCGGGCAAACAATACCCGCATGTAATCGTATATTTCAGTAACTGTTCCCACTGTTGAGCGCGGGCTAATGCTGGCTGGTTTTTGTTCGATAGCCACCGCAGGGGCCAGACCTGTTATATAGTCCACATGGGGTTTTGGCATCTGCCCCAGGAACTGCCTTGCATAGCTGGACAGGGATTCCACATATCGCCGCTGTCCCTCTGCGTATATGGTATCCAGAGCCAGGGATGTTTTACCTGAACCACTTACCCCTGTTAATACTGTCATCCGCCTCAAAGGTATATCCACATCAATACTTTTAAGGTTATGTTCTCTAGCACCTTTGACTTTTATATGGGTCATAGGTTTGTTGGGGGTTTGATCAAGATAAGATTCTTCTGGTAACTGCTTTTTGCCTCCGTTGCTTAATACTTCCCTGAGTACCTTTCCTGTATAAGAATCATCCCTCTGGGCCATCTCCTCAGGTGTTCCTTCAGCTACAACCCATCCACCGCCTTCGCCGCCTTCGGGTCCCAGGTCAATTATGTAATCGGCGGTTTTAATAACCTCCATGTTATGCTCGATAACTACGACTGTATTGCCTGCGTCCACAAGCCTGTTAAGCACATCCAGCAGCTTCTGGGTGTCGGCGAAGTGCATGCCAGTTGTAGGTTCGTCCAGTATGTATATGGTTTTGCCTGTGGCTACCCGACAAAGCTCTTTTGCCAGCTTTACCCTTTGTGCTTCTCCGCCGGAAAGGGTAGGTGCTGGCTGTCCCAGCTTTATATAATCCAGACCTACGTCATGCAGTGTCTGGATTATCCTGGACGCTTTTGGCACATTTTCAAAGTGTTCCAGGGCTTCCTGAACGTCCATATCCAGAACCTGGGATATGTTCTTACCCTTGAATTTTATCTGAAGGGTTTCGTTGTTATAACGCATACCGTTGCACACTTCACACTTTACCCATACATCGGGTAAGAAATGCATCTTGATTTCCTTCATGCCGTTACCTTTACAGGCTTCGCAGCGACCACCCTTGACATTAAAGCTGAATCTGCCGGGTTTATAGCCTCGAACCTGGGATTCAGGCAGCTTAGAGAATAAATCCCTTATTACGTCAAAAAGCTTTACATATGTGGCAGGATTTGATCTGGGTGTGCGACCAATTGGCGATTGGTCTATATCAATAACCTTATTCAACAGTTCCATGCCCTCTATGCTATCGTGTTCGCCGGGATTAGCATAGGCCCGCATTAAATCCCTGGCCAGGGTTTTGTGAAGGATGTCGTTTACAAGGGAACTTTTACCGGAACCGGAAACACCTGTAACACATGTAAAAACACCCAGAGGGATTTTTACATCAATATCCTTCAAATTATTATGCCTTGCGCCTTTTACAGTGATCCATTCACCGTTGATGGGTCTGCGCTTATCAGGTATGTCTATCATCAACTGACCGCTTAGATACTTACCAGTGACGGATTTTCCATTCTGACTTATCTCGTAGGGTGTACCATGGGCAACGATATAACCACCCTTTACACCGGGGCCCGGGCCGAAATCTACTATCATATCTCCGGCCAGCATGGTTTCTTCGTCGTGTTCGACCACTATGACGGTGTTTCCCCTGTCTCTAAGAGCTTTAAGGGCATCCAGAAGACGTCGGTTATCCCTAGAATGCAGACCGATGGTTGGTTCATCCAGTATATATAAAACACCAACGAGACCACTTCCAATCTGGCTTGCAAGACGTATTCTCTGAGCTTCTCCGCCGGATAGGGTTGGTGCGGTTCTGTTTAGTGTCAGGTAGTTTAATCCCACATTAAGCAAAAACTCAATACGCCCGCGAATTTCCTTTATAAGCTCATCACCGATAAAAAGCTGAGTGGCGTTAAGTTTTGGGGGAAGTTTGTCGAAGAAATCGGCGGCTTCATCAATGGACAGTTTCACAATATCCATGATGTTCTTATCCCCAACTGTAACGGCCAGGCTTTCCGGACGGAGTTTATTCCCTTTGCATGCACTGCATGGAATACTTCCCATGAATTTTGCTACATGCTCTCGCATTCCATCGGAGTTTGTGTCGTTAAATCTTCGCTCATGGTTCGGGATGATACCCTCGTATTTCCTTTTGCGTCGAAATTTACGTCCATCACTGGATGTATAGACAAAGCTTATTTTCTTTCTGCCAGTGCCGTAAAGTACGGCTTTTTGCTGGGTTTTGGTCAGTTTAGACCAGGGGGTATCCAAAGAAAATTTATAATGCTTTGCAAGGCCTTCCATCAGGTGCTTTATCCATAATCCTTTTGGTTCGCCGATAAGAGCTATAGCACCTTGATTTATTGACCTGCTTTTATCTGGAACCACCAGATCTGGATCTATTTCCATATTAAAGCCAAGCCCTTTACAAGTCTGGCACATGCCCTGGGGGCTGTTAAAGGAAAACATCTGGGGTATGAGTTCCTCGAAGCTGATACCACAGACAGGACAGACGAGGTTTTTATTAAATAGAATATCCTCTTCCTCTACAGGTGGGTCGGCTTTTTTATCCTCGAGAACATTTACTATAATAGCGCCTTCGGCAAGCTCAAGGGCGGCTTCTACTGATTCATTAAGACGACTTCTGATGTTCTCCCGAATGACTATACGATCAACTACTATCTCTATGTTGTGGCGGATCTGCCTGTCGAGTCTGATATTGTCGGTTAATTCGTATAATCGTCCATCTATTCTGGCCCGGGTATAACCAGACCTTAAGGCTGCTTCAAAATCGTCCTTATACTCACCCTTCTGTTCCCGGGCTATGGGGGCAAGTATCTGAATTCTTCTTCCCTCTGGTAACTGGAGTATTCGGTCTATAATCTGGTCAACTGTCTGAGTACCTACTTCTCTGCCGCAACTGGTGCAGTGCATCACACCGATACGGGCATACAGGACACGCATATAATCGTATATTTCTGTTATGGTGGCGACAGTAGATCTGGGGTTTCTGCTTACGGTTTTCTGCTCGATGGATATAGCCGGTGAAAGTCCCTCGATAAAATCAACATCCGGTCTTTCCATCTGACCCAGAAACTGTCGTGCATAGGCAGAAAGAGATTCTACATACCTGCGCTGACCTTCAGAATATAAGGTGTCAAAGGCCAGAGAAGATTTACCCGAACCGCTGACACCTGTAAAAACAATAAGTTTGTTTCTTGGTAATTCAAGATTAACATCTCTCAGGTTGTGCTCTCTTGCACCTTTGATTATTATCTTTTCTTCTTGCACTTATTCTGCTCCGGTTTGTAAAAATGTGGTTCTTCCGAATTGATTGTGGTAATAATTGTAAATTCTCTCAGCTTGTCATTCCTGCGGAAGCGGGAATCCAGTTTTTCCAAAATAACGTTTTTTTGGTTTCATACCTTCGTAGGAATGACGAATTCTATAGGCAACACAGAAAATCAGTGAATACTAATTAGACAATATTCTGTATATTTCCACATTCAAGCGGAAGATCCAAAAATGTTAAGTAAAATTTCCTTTTGTTAGATTATACTACACATACGTTAAGATTGTCAAGTAAAATGTATTGGATTTGTTAAAAATTATGGTTCTTCCGGGTTTAGTATGTTAAAGATAAGAAACTTCTATATGCTGTCATTCCTGCGGAAGCAGGAATCCACTATTTATGGGGATCTACTGGATTCCTACTTCAAGCTTTTTGAAAAAGCTTGAGCAAAAAGTAATAAGAGTTTCGCAGGAATGACAAGCTGAGAGAATTTTCAATTATAACCACACTGAACCCGGAAAAGCCAAAAATATTTGATGTCAATTGTTATTGACAGTATTACGTTAATTCTGTTAAGCTTTCTGCTCAGGATAGAAATCCAGAATATTCGTTTAGTTTTAGTCAATGATTACAAAATGAGAAAGGTAAAAATGTATGGAAACAATTATCAGAGATGCAGAGGAAAAAGATGTAGAAAGCATAAAAGCAATAGCCGTTGAAGCATGGGAGTCAATATATGATTCCTTTCGTAAACTCATGGGAGACGAATTCTTTAACGCAACCCGAAGCGACTGGAAAACAGAAAAAGCCCGTCAGGTGGAAAATCATTTCAGGGAATATCCTGAATATGTTTTTGTTACAGAACACAAAGGTCAAGTAATAGGTTTTTTAACTTACCACCTGGTTAAACATAAAAAGCTTGGTGTTATAGGTAATAATGCCATTAAGCCAGAATTTCAGGGTATGGGTTTTGGAACTAAACAGCATCAGACTGCGCTGGATAGATTTAGACAAGCAGGTATGAAATACGCGGAAGTTTATACAGGATGTGATGAATCCCATGCACCGGCGAGGGCTGCATACGAAAAAGTTGGATTTGAACCTAAATTATATATGGTTACATATTATGCAAAGCTTTAAGTTTTAATAGGGCACGCATATATGCGTGCCCTATTATAAATATAAAAATAATAAACTACCGGGTTTTTATTTCCCCCCATGTTTCATAAAGTTTGTCCAAAGGTTCTACAGCCATCGAGTTTGAGGTCGCTTCCATATTTTTCTGAACTTCATCCTGCTCCAGTGCCCGGTCATAAACCCGAACTTCATCCAACAATCCTAAGAAATATTCATTATTCTGGAAATAGCCGCCACCAATGGCAAGAACACTTGTATCAATAACGACTGCACCCTGATGAGCCCTTTCAAAATCAATTTCACCATTGACGTAACTTCTGACCATTTCGCCGTCATATGTGTATGCTATATGATACCATTCACCCGGATCCAGAGCAGTGCTTCCATTACCGTCGGTAAATTCGCCGCCATCAGTCTTCAGATGGTAACGAACTATGTTACTTCCCGAATATATACAACAACCAACACCATGATTCCATTCCGGGCCGCCGCCAAACATCCATCTCCAGTTGCCCGAATCGGTGTAATTAAACCAACATTCAATTGTGAACGATTCCAGGCCCACCATTAGCTCTTTGGGCAATTCAACCCTGGCTCCAGCGCCATCAAATTCCAGACCTTCATTGATTACACCATCAGCTTTGGCCGGATTACCCTGGGCATCACCGTCATTTTCTCCAAAAACATCTGTGACTGTTCCACCATCAATGGTAGAACTATCCAAAGGCCAGAAGCCTATGAGTCCATCAGTAACAAATTCCTGAGCATATACGGGGTAAACAAATAAAATAGTAAACACCAAAATCACAGTGAAAGTAGACTTAAACATTTTAACCTCCTTGATTTTTCTCTGCTCTTAAAAATCAACTAAATACTTCCATATTAAATTTTAGCAACTTTTATGTTATAAATCAAATAAAAATAATGTTTACCAAGCATAAAATTTATATCCGTGAAAACTTTGGCTCTTCTGGTTTGAGTATGGTAATAATTTGAAAATTTTCTCAGCTTGTCATTCCTGCGAAACTCTTATTCCTTTTTGCTCAAGCTTTTTCAAAAAGCTTGAAGCAGGAATGACAAATGTAGGATATTTTTTCTTAATTGGACAATGTTTTTTACACCTCTACATTCAAACTGGATGAGCCAAAACTTCTGATACAGACTAAAAACTTTATTTGTTACTTCGTTCTTCGCAATAACACAGAGATGTAAAATTTATGCTTTGTAATGTTTAAGAACCGTCCATCTATAAAGGTTGTTCCTGAGATTGATTATGCCTTAGGATTAAACCCCATTCACCCACGATCCACATGCTACCATCAGGAGCGAGGTTAATATCATACAGGTCATTGGTCGTCTTACTTTCCTGTAGTATCCACGTATTGCCTTTATCAGTGGTATGTAGTATCAGACCTTTTGCACCTACAACATAACCTTCATTTTCGTCCAGGAATTCCACATCATAAAGATTTTCCGTTACTCCGCTTTGCTGCCCCTGCCATGTTGTTCCGTTGTCTTCGCTATGGATTATAAGTCCTGCTTCGCCTACTATCCAGCCTTCAAAAGGATTGGCAAAATCAATACCTGTAAGGTTTACACCTGTACCCGGATCTCTGAATCCCCAGACAGATCCGTCCAAACCGCCCCATAAAACTGTGCCGTTGTTACCGACAACCCATCCTGTGCCAAAGCCGGGGAAATTCACAGCATTTAACATGCGGGTTGTCTTGCTTTCCTGCACTGTCCATATCTTACCACCGTCAACGTTATGTATCAACAGGCCATTATAACCAACGGCCCAGCCTTCGCTGAGGTTTACATAATGCACATCCCGCAGCCTGTAGTTACCTTTTGGTCGGATTTTCTGGTCTTTCTGGAACTGCCATTTTTCTCCCCTGGATGTAGTAAATAATACCTTTCCGTCGCTGCCCATAATCCATCCCCAGCCCAGAGAGCCTTCGGTAAATTTTGCATCCAGCAGTCGGGTATTTGTTCCGCTTTCCTGTATGCGCCATGTATCACCGCCGTTATCGGTATACAATATCATACCTTCACCGCCTATGGCCCATCCTTCCCTGCTGCTAAGGAAGTATCCCTTATGCAGAGAGTATCCGTTACCCTGTATCTGTGGTTTCCATGTCATTCCACCATCTGAGGTATGCAGTATTGTTCCCATTTCGCCAGCAGTCCAGCCCACAGACTCGTTCAGGAAATGCAGTCCAGCCATGTCTTCATCCACGCCGCTTTCCTGCGTCTGCCAGGTTTTTCCTCCGTCGTTAGTGTGTATTATAAGTCCACCGTCACCGATTATCCAGCCTTTCTGGTCATCCACAAACTGCATGTCGTTGAGACGACCTTCAATTGTTATGTTAAGGTTTTGCCATGTTTCCCCACCGTCGGAAGTCCTGTAAAGTGTCTCAAAGGGTTCAATAGCAAAACCAATCCGCTCATCCAGGAACTGCACCCGTTTTACCGTATGGCCTCTATCCTCACCTTCCATGCAAATAGTCCAGTGTTTGCCGCCGTTGGTTGATTTTACTATCATGGCCCGACCCAGACCGGTACTGCTTACAGACCATCCGATTTGTGGATTTATGAAGAACACATCGGCAAATCCCCGGTATGTCAAGCCTGTTTCCTGAGCTTTCCATGTCATGCCTGCGTCTTCTGTAATTATAAAGCTGCCGTTGCCGGATGTGGCCCATCCGTGAGTTTCGTCGGTGAAATATATGCTGGTTATATCGTTTGTAGTACCTGATTTTCGTTTTACCCAGTTTTCCCCACCGTCTTCGGTGTATAACAAAAGACCTCTTCTGCCTGCGATCCAGCCTTTGCTGTTGTCCATAAAGAACACGCTCAACAGATCATCCTCCGTACCGCTTAGCTGCTGAGACCATATTTTACCACCATCTTTGGTTGCGGCTACAAAGCCTTCTGAGCCAACAGCCCAGCCGTTTAGTTCGTCATGAATAAATATATCCCGGAAATCAACCGTCCACTCCGGTTGTCTGACAACACTCCACATACCTTCTTCTATTGGAACAGGTTCTTCTTCGATTTCTACCTCTTCCTCGCCTTTTTTCTCCGGCATGTCAACCAGGTCTTCTGTTTCACCGCTGAAGGTTTCTACAGAATATTTAATAGCCACACCTCGTTCACCCACTACAAAAAGGCTTTCGCCGGTAAAGCTGATGCCGTTTATGTCTTTATCTGTACCACTGTCCTGCTTTGTCCATGTCCTGCCGCCGTTTGTTGTGGTTAATAATGTACCCTGATCTCCGGCCACCAGACCTACTTTTGGATTGGCAAAATGAACCTTCCGCAGGTTAGTCTCCACGCCGCTTCTCTGCTGAACCCATGTTTCTCCACCGTTTTCCGTATGGAATATAACACCGAACTGACCCACTATCCACCCGTAATTTTCATCAACAAAGAACACACCGTAAAGCTCATTAAACGTATCAATCTCCTGCTTATCCCACGACAGACCACCGTTGACGGTGCGAACAACAATTCCCGGCCATCCCACAGCCCAGCCCAGATTTGAGTTGAGAAAGAAAACGCCATACAGGGTTTTCCACGATGGGCTTACCTGCTGAGTCCATGTTTCGCCGCCGTCTGTTGTATGTATCACAGTGCCAATTGTTCCCACTGCCCAACCTTCTTTTGAGTTTCTGAAGAAAATGCCGTTGAGGGGTAGGTTGAAGCCACTTCGCTGAGTTTCCCATGTCTGACCACCGTCGGTTGTATGCAATACAGTTCCCAGTTCTCCTGTGGCCCAGCCTTCTTTTTCGTTTATGAAATACAAACTGTTCAGGTTTGACCATATATCCGTTTCATCAGTGATCCAGGTCCGGCCTCCGTCTTCTGTACGAGTAATGGTTCCGCGTCGGCCCACAGCCCATCCTCTTTCGGAATCCACAAACTGCACGTCCTCCAGATCGTTGGCGGCAATACCTGTAGAGCCGCCCCGGAGTTCCCAGTTTTCACCACCGTCACCAGAATAGAGGATCAGTCCATATTCACCCACAACCCATATTTCCCCCGGTCCTGTTACCTGGACACCGTTTAATGTATTCTTTGTTCCGCTGTCTCTCAGTACCCAATTTTCGCCTCCGTCCTGAGTTGTGACTATGTATCCTGAAAGACATACTGCACACCCGTAATTTTCGTCGTAAAAATTAATATCGTGGGAGGGAAATTTAACATGCCCCCAGTTAGGTATATGGCTTTCCTGTCTTTGCCACGTTTCGCCGCCATCGGAGGTTTTAAATATTGATCCGTCAGTACCTGTAATCCAGCCGTATTTTTCCGACACGAACTGTATAGTATAGAGGGTGTTTACCATCTGCACCCGTTCCCAGTCTTCATCGCTTCGGTATTTTATAAACTCCCATTTTTCCCCGCCGTCTGTGGTTTTATAGACCCTGTCCATGTCTCCTACTATCCAGCCCCTGTTGCGATCATGGAAGTATACGCTGCGTAATGATACGTCAGCCCCGGTAGGTTCCTGAACCCATGTTTCACCAGCGTTTCGTGTATGATATATCTTGTTGCTTTCACCTACAGCCCAGCCTTCCATGCCGTTTTTCAGGAAGTATATATCGTCCAGTGTGGCTGTACCTGTGCTTTTTTGTTTTGTCCAGTGGAGTCCACCATCCCTGGTATACAGTATAAGGCCTTTTTCACCGGATGCCCAGCCTTTGGTTTTGTTGACAAAATAAATTGCTTTAAGTGTAATATCCGTATCTGTTCTCTGCTTTTCCCATGTCCGACCACCGTCATCTGTATATGCAATCAACCCACCTTCGCCAGCAAGCCAACCGTATCGATTGTCAATAAAACATATATCGTTGAAATGCTCTTCCCAGTCGGCTTTTCTGACTACTTCGCTTTTTACACAGCCAAATAAAAACACAGCTATAAGACATAGTAATACCAACATAACAGAAATACGAAACATTATCTACCTCCTGCAAATATTTATATTATTAATGAATAAATTTATCTATATTCATCATACGCAAATTATATACCATACTGGAAATTATGGCAAGATAAGTCCTGTAAACCTATATTGGAAGGATTAATTTACATGGAATAAGAAGACAAACTCATATCAATCGCACCAAATAGTGCATTTATTAGACGTATTTTAGCTGTTTTTTGTTCGTAGTGTTATTTATGATTAAGTTCTGTTTCCGCCGCCTGCATCAACGCCCTTATGTATCCAAAAATATAAGCTTCAGCGGCTTTTGGGCCTGCTTCGCTGTCAATGCAGACGGGAACGTGATCCGGCACAACCATGCCATCAAAATTTACTTCACCTAAAGCTTTCATTATTTTATACATATTCAGGTAGCCGTTATCAGGGAATGTCTCGTAGAAGTCGGGCATGGGGGAACTTACGTTTCTGAAATGAACCTGATATATGTGACCCTTTGAACCGAACTTATGTATAGCACCTACTATATCCTCACCGTTACCGTCAGGGCCGAACATCTCACCCCATGTTCCAACACAAAACAGAATTCCCGAATATGGGCTGTGGTTGGATATTTCCATAGCGCGACTGAAAGCCTCGTTACTGCGGAATATCCGGGCTGCACCCTGATGTGTCACAGGCGGATCATTTGGATGAAGCTGTAACCTTACACCGGCATCCTCAGCAACCGGGAGTACACTTTCAATAAAGTATTTGTAGTTATCCCACATTTCATCATCAGTATACTCACGATCTAAAGTAATTGGACTCTTTAAGGCTTCTTCAAGCTGGAAATATCGGGTTTGACATCCCCGGGTCATGGTTCTGCCTGTGGTGTAAATCCCGCCGGTATCCCAGGCATAGGTGGTGCAGTCAATACCAGCTTTTGAAAGATCTTTGATGAAGGCATTGAAAAATTCTATCTCTTCATCGCGCCCGGGAAGACCAAGAGCAAATTTCCGGGATGTGTATTTATCAGCCAGCATTATTTCAAATACATTAAAGCCAGCATCCTCTACCTTTTGTTTTATCCTCACAAGGTTTTCATAACCGCTGTCCCGGGCTGGCAATCGGATCTCCAGGGATTCCACGCCCATTTGTTTTAGGTAATTCAGATATCCCGGAGTCAGCATTTCAGGTCGTTGATGACTTACGCCCAGTTTCATATGCTCCACCTTTCTTTTTTTGTATAATTCTTTTTCTCTGAGAAGAATAAGCAGTTGTAAAAAGAACCGCAGAAATTATAATTATACCGCCGATTATCGCATATATACCGGGAGCTTCACCGGTAAAAATAAAAACCCATAGGGGATTTAATATGGGTTCAAGGGTCATTATAAATACAGCTTTAAGGGCTGGAATATATTTTATACCATAGGCAAAAAGCAGAGATGCAAAGCCTGTCTGAAAAATACCCAGTGCAAATATCCCCAGCCATCCTGATGTGTCGGGAAAAGATGACCTGATTATAAAAGGTATTGATATTAAAAATGTGATGATGTGAGCCAGATAAAATGATTCATAGGATGATTTACCTTTTTGCATACGCATAAAAACTGTGAAGAAGGCCAAGGCCAGACCGCTGAAAACGGCAATTATATTTCCATACATGTTACCGGTTGATAATTTTTCTGAGAAAAACAGCACCATGCCGGACATGATTATAAATAATGCGATCCAATTATCGAATGTGGGTTTTTCCTTCAATATTATCCATGCAAGAATAGCTACATATACTGGAGCGGTATACTGAAGCAAGATGGTATTTGCGGCTGTAGTCATTTTATTTGCCAGAACGTAAAATATCATGGCACACGCAGAACTAAAAGCCGCTGCTATTTGCGGCCTGCTAAAATCGGGTTTGGGTTTCTTAAGGTGTACCAGAAGTACAAAACTTGCGATGAAACTCCTGCTACCGGCAATAGAAACGCTGTTCCAATCTACCAATTTGATAAATAAACCACCTGTGCTCCACAATAAAGCGGAACAAGCCAACGCTATTGTCGCTTTTGTTTCAAATTTCATGTTAGTCTATCTCCGGTTTGTTTTTGATGCTGGAAATTGTTTGGCATATTCTACTACAGCATAAAAAAAGCGTCAATAGAGTAATACATAGACCAAACATAAAATTTATGTCTATGAAAACTTTGGCTCTTCTTGTTTGAGTATGATAATAATTTGAAAATTTTCTCAGCTTGTCATTCCTGCTTCCACAGGGATGACAAAAAGATGAGGGAATTTTCGGCACAGATGGAAGAGTTTTAAGAATGCAGGCAGGAGAAAAAAAGCTCTCACAAGCCCATATAGACGTTTTATTCATCAACCTGATGGGTTACAGGAACAGGCAAAGAAAACGTCTCTATGAGCCTGTGAGACGGCTTATCATTCATTGCAGAATGAATACAATGGGGTTATTCAACAAAAATATAACTGAATCCTACAGCCAGGGATTCTTTAATCTGAGTTTTTTCGCTCAGGGTTTCATCTTTAACTATCAATACATTCAGGTTTACGTTTACATTTTTACTCACTTTTATGGCCAGGGTGCTATCACTGCGAATGGCAGCATCTCGAGGTTCAGTAAGTGCTACAAATATTTCCAGCTTGGACTTGAGTATTACATTCTGCCTGAGGTTCCATTCACCCTCTGTTACAGACTCAAAACCCGCGTCAAACCTGATTTCTTCAATATCCTCAGTTTCGGGATCATCTGAATAGCTGTTGAATTCGCCGGTGATTATCTCTCTGACAGCAGCACCAAGACGGGTTTTGACCTGCTTTATTGGTTCGTAGCCCACACCAGCACTCTGGGTCAGGTATGCAGGATCAAAAAACTTTGATACAGCAGTTTTCTCACCTTCATCATCGTATTCATAACCCTTTAAAAATTGGGTTTTCAATGTTGCGGCTGCGTAAGGGTTGATATAAAATCCGGTTTTGTATGTAAAGACCGATTCCAGGTCTATGTTGTCGTCAGTCTTGCGAAAGTCATCCGAACCCAGCTTGGTCTGACCGAAGGCAAACTTGTATGTATTAGCCCAGTTGATTTTTTCCGGATCGTATGTAGATTTACCATCCAGTGTAGTTGTCCAGGCAACACTATTTTCACCACCCTTGGCCCAATCCTGAAAGGCCACCTGGGATAATGATAACCCGGCGACAATGCTGTGATGTAAGGTTTTTGGTGGAGCAGCTTCTTCTCCTTCCTGACCAAAAGCCAGGGAGTATGTAAAGCACATAAGCACTGAAATAAAAAATATGAATTGTGTCTTTTTTATCAAAAACATGTAAGCACCTCTCCTTGGTTAATTATATTTTTAAAACAAACAAGCCTGTAATCTGACTACATAACCAGTTAATAAACACACAACACAAATAGCAAATTCCATAATAATCACGAAATATAGAAAAGTGTGTACATTTTATCAATACTATTGTATACTTTTAAGAAAAATTGGGGGTAGTTTTTTGTAGCAAGCACTATGATTTAGGAAATAGGGAACTTAACATGGAAAAACCTGCAATAGCCGGTGGTGAACCAATAAGGAACAAACCATTAAGCTTTGGTGTACCGCTTATAGAGCAAGAAGAAATAAATGGTGTGGTGGAGGTGTTGAAATCCGGCTGGATCAGCACTGGGCCAAAAACTCAGGAATTAGAGAAAAAATTCAGGGAATATGTGGGAAGTAAATACGCAGTAGCGGTTAATTCATGTACTGCCGGGATGCACGTTTCCCTTGTTGCAGCAGGCATTGGTGAGGGTGACGAAGTTATTACAACACCCATGACCTTTACCGCTACGTCCAATTCCGTTATACACTGTGGGGCAACTCCTGTTTTTGCCGATATAAACAGAGATACCATGAACATTGATCCGGCTGAAATTGAAAGCAAAATTACATCCAGAACAAAGGCCATTATGCCCGTTCATTATTCGGGACAGGCATGTGAGATGGATGAAATCCTCGACATTGCCCGGAAAAATGATCTTATAGTAATAGAAGACGCCGCCCACGCCCTGGGAGCCGAATACAAAGGTAAAAAAGTTGGCAGTATTGGTCATGCAGCGGCCTTTAGCTTTCATGTACACAAAAATATAACCACAGCTGAAGGTGGTATGGTATCTACAGATAACGACGAATGGGCAAAAAAGATCAGGGTGATGCGTTTGCATGGTATGACAAAAGATGCCTGGGGGAGAGCTTCGGAATCAAAGGTTCATTATGATGTAGTTTTTCCCGGATTCAAGTATAATATGACGGACATTCAGGCAGCAATGGGATTGGCCCAGCTAAGCAAGCTGGAATCATACATCGCCACCCGTCAGAAATATGCCCGAATGTATACAGAGGCTTTTAAACAGCTTCCCCAGTTGAAATTGCTGAAGCGGATAGATAACATCCGTCATGGGGAAAATATGTTTGTAATAAGGCTGGAACTTGAAAAGCTGAAGGTAGACCGGGATGAATTCGTCAAATGTCTTAAAGCTGAAAATATTACGCCATCCATACATTACCGGGCAGTTCATCTAAATTCTTATTACCGTGAGAATTTTGGTTACAAACCCGGTGATTATCCCAATGCTGAATACGTTGCAGACAGGGTTGTAACCATGCCTTTCTCCCCAAAACTTACTGAAGATGATGTTCGGGATGTTATATCCGCAGTGACTAGGATTGTGAATTACTACAGCAGATAAGAATGGAGATAAGGGGAAACATGTTTTCCGGCATTTAGACATGCGAATATTGATGATTAACTATGAGTTTCCTCCTATCGGCGGTGGCGGTGGAAATGTCACTTATTACATATCCAAACATCTTGCCCAGGTTGGTCATGAAATCCATGTGATTACATCGGGTTTCAGGGATTTACCGAAATATCAGAAAATGGATGGTTTTCATGTCCATCGAGTGCCGGTAATAAGAAAAAATCCCAATGTCTGTGGTGTTCATGAAATGCTGACTTATGTGATCAGCGCCAGTTTCTACTGCCTCAGGTTTACCAGAGAATTCAAGCCGGATGTAATTCATGTGTTTTTTGGTATACCTTCAGGGCCTGTAGCTTATATCCTGAAAAAAATCTACGGTTTTCCTTATGTTGTGTTTCTGGGCGGCCGCGACGTTCCTCGACCACATCCAGATCCGCCATTTTACCGATGGATGTATGGTGTTTTGTCGCCTGCTATAAAAAGTATATGGGGTAATGCTAAAGCAGTTGTGGCATGCAGTGACGATCTAAGGGATATGGCCCTGAAAACGTGTGAAAATTCCAGGATAAATGTAATACCCGACGGAGTTGATCTTAGCAGGTTTCACCCCGAAACAAAGGATGATAATCCCGAAAAAATCAGGATACTTGCTATTGGGAGATTAATTCCCCGCAAGGGATTCCATCTTCTCATACAGAGCCTGCCGGAGGTAATGAAATTAACCAGCAGGGATTTTTGTGTAGAGATAGTTGGCGACGGCCCTATGAAAACAGAGCTTTTGAAGCTGACGAAAAAGCTCGGGTTGGAGGATAAAGTAATATTCGCCGGTTCAGTTCCCTACGAAAAGCTGGACGAAAAATACAGGCAAGCCCACATATTTGTGCTTTCATCCCTGGCCGAAGGTATGCCCCTGGTAGTGCTGGAAGCTATGGCATCAGGTCTTCCGGTTGTGGCCAGTAGAGTCCAGGGGATTCAGCAGTTGGTAAAAGAAGGTGTCAACGGATACCTGTTTTCACTGGGAGATTACATGAGTTTAGGCAGAAAGCTGACAAAAGCGATAGATAATAATCAACGGCTTGGAAATATGGGCATGGAAAGCACCCGGATAGTTAAAAAATATGATTGGGCAAATATAGCAGAACAGTATTATAATAAATACCAGCAAAATGAATAAAATCGCTAAACTCAAGCGAAAATTCAGCCGAAACCCGTTCCTGAAATTTATCAGCGGCTGTCCCTACAGGTCAGCTGAATATGACAAGCAAGTTGCCCGGATGATCCGGGAGCTTGGGCCTGAATCCCGCATCCTTGATCTGGGATCAGGCAGTCGCCGCCGGGCCGAAAAAATTATGAATCTGGAAATAGCACCCATGCCAAATGTTGATCTGGTGGCTGATGGTCACTGGCTGCCTTTTAAAGATGGTGTGTTCGATGCCGTTATAATTGAGGCAGTGCTTGAGCATGTGCGAGAGCCAAAGATGGTGGTGTCCGAAATTTACCGGGTATTAAAAACTGATGGACGGGTTTACGC
>WJIO01000132.1 GCA_014730235.1 Candidatus Poribacteria bacterium | reverse complement strand
GCTTATAATTCAAGGCAATATTTATGAGATTTTACAGAAGATTAGGCACGCGCCGGCTTATCCTGAAAAACCACATAAAAATTTACTTTATCAAAAAAGGTGTAAAAGTATAGCAACTTGAAATTATTGTAATCATTAAAAAATGAAAGATATGTTTACCATATACACTTTTTTCTATAGTCAATTATAGAATTTGTCATTCCTGCGAAATCAGGAATTCAGTCTTTATGCGGATCTACTGGATTCCTGATTTCGCAGGAATGACAGGCTGAGAGGATTTTCAATTATAATCCCACTAAACCCGGAAGAACCTATTTTTTAACGATTACTTATCACAAAATTTTTTCGACTAGTTTTTTAGAATTATTAAACATTTCATCCATTTGTTTATCTTTTAGTCCTGCACCTTTGGCAACTCTAATGGCGTTTTCCCTTGTTATAAGGTTAGACGGATCGTGGGAATCTGTGTTTAACACAAGCTTTGCGCCAAAATCCAAGGCGAGTTTAGCCACATGACCGTTAGTCAAAGAATGGCCTTTTCGAGCTGTTATTTCAAGGCATATTCCCCTTTGAGCAGCAAGTTTAACATCATCAGGCTCTATAAGTCCCGGATGGGCTAATATATTAATATCCGCCAGCAAAGCATGGTGATCTGTTCCTGGTGGAACAGGTTCAACAATGGTCTCACCATGAACCAGCACCAGTTTTGCGCCAAGTTTCCTGGCCCTTTTGGCAAGAGATGCAATAGCTACAGGCGGTACATGAGTAATTTCTACACCTGGTATAACGTTTATTTTTGTAATTCCGTTGACAGATTCTGCAAATCTGGTTATATGGGGAACGACAAAGTCAATGTTGGAATGGTCTACATGGTCGGTGATGCCTATGGCATCATAACCTATATATTCCGCTCTCTGAACAAGTTCCGCAGGAAGAAGAACACCATCGCTAAATAAAGAATGAGTATGAAGATCGATCATGGCAGGATTTCTTTCGTTTTAATGATAAGCCGTTTGGACGGATGCCGGTAAAAACATACAAAAGACCATAGACAGAAGAGGCCTATGGTCTCACAACCTTTCTGAATTGGAATATGGTGCCCCTGGCGCGATTCGAACGCACGGCCCACTGCTTAGGAGGCAGTTGCTCTATCCAGCTGAGCTACAGGGGCACAATCCCAAATATCTCAACTTAGTATAACATATTTAATGTCAAAATTCAACCGGTAATCAATCATTATTGGAAAAATTTGGTTTCCAGTTGACATCATTAAACTTTTTTTTCAACTCAACCATTCTGTTTTTGTTTTTCTTTTTCCACTTTTTAATTACATACCGACAGACCAAATACAGATGAGGTTTATGCCATAGGGAATAAAATGTCTTCCATGCCCAGAAAAATTTTTCCTGAAGCTCTACAGGATGTATACGATTAGGCTTAAAGACTACATGTGTACCATCGTATAAAGACCAGTCTTTTGTAAATATTCTGTCCTCTGAATCCAGTATGTTATATAATCTACTTCCGGGCAGGGGATGCAAAAGGGCGAATTGGGCTGATTTCATTTCCATTTCATGACAAAATTTCACCGTGTCTTTTATGGTATTCAGATCATCATCGTCAGAACCCAGGGCAAACATGCCGTGAATGCCTATTCCTGCTTCATGAAGATTATTTATGCATTTTTTCACATCATCCAGAGTTTGACGTTTATTGTAACTTTCCAGAGTTTTAGGATTAATTGACTCAAAACCAATAAACACCCGGTCACAATTGGCCCTGGCCATAAGTTTCAGGAGTTCTTTGTCTCTGGCTATATTGGTTCTGGCTTCTGCCGACCAGCTTATATCAACACCCAGGTCTGCCATACCTTCCAGGAGCTTTTTTGTTCCCGGTCTATTGGCGGCGAAGTTATCGTCATAGAAGAAAAAAGTTCTGAATCCATCAGCAACTCTCATTCTGATTTCTTCCAGCACAAGATCGGGATCACGAAACCTGTATTTCCTACCGAATGTAGATGATACAGTGCAGAATATACAATCATAAGGACAACCCCGGGATGTAGATATAGGGGTGACTCTGGGTGGTTTATTCATATCAGCCAGGATGGAAAAATCGGGAATTGGGTATTTATTCAAATCATCTACCGAAGGGCCGTCAATAATACCTGTTAATTTATGATTTTCCACCGATTCAATGATAATCTCTTCACCTTCACCTTTTACGACTAAATCCGAATGCTGTAAAGCTTCTTCGGGCATATAAGTAGCATGAGCACCTCCCATAATTATTCGTATCCGGGGAGATGCTCTTCTTATGGCATCAGCTATCTGGTAAGCCCTATTGGCTGTGCTTGTCATAACAGATATGGCAACTACATCAGCCTTGAGTATATTTTCGTTTAGCTTGTCTTTTGCTTTATTGTAAACGCTTTTTACACTGTCCCGAAATACCAGGACTTCATGTTCTGCCTGCTTGAGTATAGTTCCCAGACATAGAGAACCCATAAGGGGTAAACGAAAGAATCCGTATGAATTAAAACTACATCTGGGTTCGATAAATACTACATTAGCCATAATTTATACTTCCTGAGTAAGTTTGATAGTATTTTTATTTATAACTCCGGAGGTTTAACAACCTTATCTTTTGGTGATGGACGAGATAGTTTCTGACATGGTAAACAGAAACTATCGGTTTTTTTGTCAATTTCTTTTCGATTTTTGGGAAGATACATGACACATTCTTTCTCATAACAATTTTTTAGGCCAAAGACATGTCCTAACTCATGAATTGCTTCCTTTGTCATGCGGCTGATCAAAAGCTCTTTATCTTCTCTACCACCTTTGTATGATTTAGGGTTCATGCGTATAGTTGATATTATTGCACCTTTAGCATTTTTGCCTACATGGGCCTGACCGAATATAAAACCTCTGTCGGATTCCGGTACAAATAAATCAACATTTGTCACGCCCAATATCTTGTCGTTTTCAGGCACTTCAACTTTTGTCAAAAGCTCGTAGAGTACATACATTGCCACATACTGTTGGGCGTCATAATCATAAGCATCTTCAGGAACTGGTATGCCCTTATCAAGGGCTACATGCACTGTTGTTGTAAATCTTTTTTCCAGCTTATCAATCAATGGGTAAAGTAGATCTTCATCCACATCACCTACTGGTACAATATATATTTCTGAATCTACATCAATATTTCCCTCCGGGTATTCCTGTTCGGATGAACTGCAGGAACTCAGAAGGAATATAAAGACCGCAAATAATACAAGTAATACAAATAATAAAGGTAATGCACGAAGTATATTCAAAATATTCACCTTTCTTATATCATATATTTTATCATAATGAATTATGATGTATTTATAAAATCACTTCTGATCTTCTATACCAAAATAAAGCTTAGAATATTCCAAAAAAAACATTATTTTATGTAATCGTTAAAAAATGAAAAATTTGTTTAGAAAATACCTTTATAATTATGGTAAATTACAAAATTTGTCATTCCTGCGGAAGCAGGAATCCAGAAAAAACACTATCTCGGTAGACTGGATTCCTGCTTCCGCAGGAATGACAACTAAATTATATCCATTTTTAACGATTACTTTATGATTATTTCTATATCAATAAATATACAAAGATAAATATTAACACATTAACCCTTGTATGGAAAGCTAATATATTATATATTGTCAATATCATGATATTTTGAGTTTATAATAAATACCTGATTTCATCAAGCAAAAATATCATTTCAGGGAGGTAAAAAATTGGCAATTCGAGATTATTTGTGCCGCGTTGCTGCGGAGATTACAGATGCCTCTTTATCAAATATAAAAACAAAGGAACAATGGCTGGCGGAAAGGCCTGAACACTACAGGCAGTACCTGGAAATGCAGGGAGTATGGGATTTTCCCATTGCAGAAACCAGGAATCCGCCAAAGGTAACGGTAACAGGGGTTGTAGAAAGGGACGATGTTATAATTGAAAAGCTTTATTACGAATCCCTGCCCAAATTTTACATCTCCGGGAACCTGTATATACCCGGAAATCTGGAAAGCCCCGCACCGGGTTTGATATACGTCTGCGGACATTCGGACACACAGAAAGTTCATTACCAACCCCATACCCGGCGATGGGCCCAGTTGGGATTTGTCACTCTGATTCTGGATGCTATCCAGCTTGGAGAACTCCGGGGTATACATCACGGCTGTTACCGATACGGCCACTGGCAGTGGTACAGCCGGGGATACACACCTGCTGGTGTGGAAATGTGGAACGCCATGCGGGGAATTGACTTACTGCAATCCCGGGACGAAGTTGATCCTGATAAGATCGGTATAACCGGCATATCCGGTGGCGGGGCCACAAGCTGGTGGACTGCAGCGGCTGACGAAAGGGTTAAGGCGGCTGCTCCTGTATGCGGAACTGGCACAGTAAAAGCCCACGTCAAAGATCTAACATGGGACGGTCACTGCGACTGTATGATGTTTATCAATACTTATCTGCAGGACTTAGCCGACTGCGGCGCCCTTATTGCACCTCGACCCCTTATGGTGGCATCGGCGGATCGGGATGGAATTTATAGTATTGAATCCATCCGGGAGACATACGGTAAGATAAAAAGAATATACGATCTGTGCGGCGCGGGAGATGACTGCCAACTGGTAGAAATCCCCGGTGGACATTCCTATCATCGCATATCCCGAACCCGTATATTCTCTTTCTTCATGAAACACCTCATGGGCAAGGAAGTTCCCCCGGCATCCATAAAAGACATAGGAGAAGCCCAGGAAACTTTTGACACCCTTAGAGTATATGTAAACGGCTTTCCACCTGATGAGTTAAATACCAAAATTCACGAGCATTTTGTAACCCTAGCATCTCCGCCGGAAATTAAGGATAAAGATGAATTATTAAACAAAAAGACAGAGCTTGTGAAAACTTTGAAGGAAAAGACCTTCCGGCATTTCCCGAAAGACCCATGTGCTCTGGATGTTAAAACCCATTTTGAATATATGAACGGCGAGACAAAGCTGGAGAGACTGGCCTTTACCCCGGAACAGGACTGGCGAATCCATGCAAAGCTGGTGCGCCCTGCCGAATCCCAGGATAAAGATTCACCCATACTGATCTTCCTTAAATCACCGACCAGCGAAAGATGGGAGTTTGAGGGATTTACCAGAAGTCTTGATCAATCATGGATACGCATGTCCGTAGAATGTCGCGGTATAGGTGAAACTGCATGGGGTCAGAATCTGCAATGGCACATAAGGCGCAATGCAGCCATCACCGGCAGAACCATCGCATCCATGAGGGTGTATGACGCTCTACGGGCTATACAGATGGTCAGAAGCCTTCCTGGAGTTGATTCCCGGCGGTTGACTATAGCCGCCAAGGGGGAGATGTGCGCAGCAGCCCTATACACCGCTCTGCTGGACGGAACGCTGGAGGCTGTAATCCTGCAAAATCCTCCAGCCACTCAGGACAAATCCGGCAACCCCGACGGCACAGGTGAGGCCATAGAGATGCTTAACTGCCTTCGGTATACCGATCTTCCCTATGCGGCCGGGATGCTTTATCCCACTGATCTGGTCTTTGTGGGGGAGACGCCTGAGAACTATAAATGGACCGCTGATTTATATTCAAAATTGGGTATTCAGATGTATAGGGTTAAGCAGTTGTCGGAATATAAGAGTTAAGGGTTTTTGTAGTGCCAGGGCATACCATGGCACTACATTCCAGTATAGGGTTTATACATGTCTGCGGAAAAATAAAATACTAATAATTATTTTTCTCGCTCATAGCCCGGAATATGCAAATATGGGTCAGTCCATCGCGCGTCCTGATTGCCTGTAGCCTGGGTGGGCGGGGGCAGCTTTGCCGGGGGGTAGGTCTTCCATCGGTTACCTTCTAAGGGAAGTGTATAATCGTCGTTTTTGAAATGCTCAATCAGGATTTTTCTCAGTCTTTCCAGATGAGGCTTACCTCCATCCAGAAGGGCATGATTTCGGGTTTCTTCTGGATCGTTCTTGGTATCCAGCAAGTATTCCTTTTGGTCTGGCGCTGAATAGATATACTTGTATCTACCATCAAATATGAAGTAAACACCTTTCTCCTTATGATTTAGCTGACCGATAATATAATCCCGACCATTTTCATCAGCCAGAGTATGCTGCATGGAAATTCCATCCACCTGGTCGGCTTCTAGAACTATACCTGCAGCTTCAGCCAGTGTAGGAACAATATCAATAGTGCTGATGGGTGAACAGCACACTTCGCCAGGGGGGAATTTTCCGGGCCAAGAGACAAGCATAGGTATTCGGGCTGCTGAATCATAAAAGCATCTTTTTCCATAGCAATCATAGTCACCCAGCAACTCGCCATGATCTGAAGTATAAATTATAATTGTGTTATCCAATTCCCCTTGGGCCTCAAGTTGATCCAGTATGCGACCCACATTGTAATCGACAAAAGATATACAGGCGTAATAGGCTGCTCGTATGGCTGTAATCAGATTGTCATCAATGCCTGCATCCCGACGTTTAAAATGGTTCTGGATGCGCATGTGCCATGTCATAAGCTGTTCCACATGATCCGGTCTTTTTGGCAAAGACATTTCATAGGCTCTGTATAGTTTGTTCCATGGAACCGGAGGATCAAATGGTGGGTGAGGTTTTATAAAACTTGACCACACGAAGAAAGGTCGGCTTCGATCCCGGTCTTTTAAAAATTGTATGGTTCGGTCTGCTGTCCATTGTGTTGTATGGTGCTCCGCCGGTAGCTGTGATGTTTGGGGTAAGTAGTAATGTTCGCTTCTTACTCCATGGGGTTCGTGAACGTATTTAAATCCTGCATCCACAAGGTTTTGTAGAAATTCATCATCTTCAATTTTCGCGGGTATTTCTTCGCTTAATTCCAGCTTTTGAAAACCAAAGGGATGTCTGACTGGTTTAAAGTGCATTTTGCCAATCGCTTGAGTTTGATAACCCACATCGGTTAGCATAGCCGGCAGTGTAGGCAGGGATTGATCCATTGGATGTCCATTATCCGCGCATCCGCTTCGATGCGGATATAAGCCCGTTAGAATAGAATATCTGGCTGAAACGCAAACAGGACTGGGCGTATAGCAACGATCAAACCTGACACCTCTGGAGCAAAGCCGATCCAGAGCCGGAGTACAAATCAAATCATTCCCAGCGGCAGCTATTGTATCAAATCGCTGTTGATCGGTAAAAAGCAATAATATATTTGGTTTTGGATTTGCCATTCCCTTGCTTCCTTTTCCTTCCTCAGATTGTTGATGATCCCGTAAATTGGGATATTCCATAGCCATTTAATTTCAATAATAGAATAAATTTCTATTTTATTCCAAACGCTAATCCTATCTCAAAATTTATTTCATTTTCGTTTGTTCTATCGCTTCCCTGACTTTGAATAATGTAGTTTAGGGATATATCTAACCTTTGCCCGTATAGCTTTTCCCATAAAACACGTATTCCAATTATGTGTTTACTCTGCACATTTCCTGACGGAAAGTTTATATTTTTGTAATCCTCACCTTTGAACCTGTCCGCTACTTTTCTGCTTCCTTCCCGGCTGTATTTGTAGAGAGTCTCAAGTCGGGCATCTGGATTATATATCATGATGGACTTTATGAGCATTTGCTCTGCATCAGGCCCTAGTTCGTGTCCTATTATCCATCCGTAATGGGTATACTGCTTATCCTGTTCCAGATGGGTGTATGTCCAGCTATCTATTCGGGTATATTCGGTCATCAGATCAATTCCCGAGAAATCCATCAGATCGCTGAAATATATTCCCCCGATATATCCCAGAGCATGGGGGTCGCCGCCGCTGTAACTAAAGTCGTCAACTAAAAACTGTCCGTATATTTTAATCCCATCAAAAGGTCTTAAAGCAAAATCAGCGCAGGTTAAAACATTGTCATCCCTTCTGATGGTGGTTGAATTCCATTGTGTCGCGTAATACGGGATCAACGGGTTTAAATATTGCAATTCAATACCCCGATTATCTCCGCCATAAAGTACTACCTCCGAAAGACCTAACTGCAATCGTTTGTTTACAAGCCAATCCATCCTGTGGCCTGATAAGTATCTGTTAGCCAGGTATCTGGTCGGTGGATTTCCATGTTCTGCCCACATCTTATCCAACATGGCCGAAAAAGCAAGAAATTGTATAACTCCAAATTCCGCCTTCAGCATTATCATGTCAAAGGCCGGGGAATTGTCGGAGATAATCAGACTACCATTGGAACCTGGCCCCCAGTAAAGATGATCTCGTCCAAAGAGTACCTCAAAAGGCCCTTTTTGCATGTTTATATAAGCCCGTTTGAAATCCGCCGTATAGTTCCATTCCCAGTAATTTGTTCGCCTTGATGCTGTTTCTCCCTCTTGACCTGTTATTTCCTTGTCTCTGGCTATTTCTATTTCCTCATAAAGCTCTAAACCCTGTATGGGTTTATAATACCCCGCGCTCCATAGAGATACAGAACGCGTAACCCATTCAGATTCATAATCAGCTTCGCCAAATAAATATATTTTCAATCGAGGTTTATTTTCTTTTTTATCAAAGTCAAATTCTCGTTCGAGTTTTTTTATTATCTCCAGTTCAAGAGGTGAAGGCCTTATTTCTCCTGATTCTATCTTTTGTCTGATATTAATCAGTAAGTTAATTATATCTGAGCACTTATGGGGTTTACTGCTGGAAAATATGCCTTCAGTAAGACCGGTAACCTCCAGTTTATTCAGGGCAAAATCAACCCATTCCTCATGTGTAAAGGCTGTATTTGCCTCTACACAGGTGCTATATTCAATAAAAATGCAGCACAGGAATAGAACAAAAAAACTAAGTTTTTTTCTGACATACATATATTACACCCGGATAAGGCAAGTATGACTTTTCCGGAATCGCTTTTGCTTGAAAGCCTGCTTTATTTAATACCTTTAAGAATTCCTTTATATTCCAATATTTGCTGGCATGTTTCCTTACTTCTTTTCCATAAACACCTATCTTTGTTTTTAAAATTTCCTCTATATAAGCATATAGATATTTCCAATATGGTGATTTGCTGTTGTCCCTGATCAGAAGAATACCTCCGGATTCAAGCCCTTTATAACATCTATCTAAAATATTCAACTGTTGATGAATATCCAGCATTGATAGAATATCTATGAGTAAAATTCCACTGCACTCAGGAAAGCTGAAATTGGTTATATCGTCCTGAAGAAATATCATATTTCCCATATGCTTTCGGATGCTTCGGGCTTTTTGTATCCTTCGGGAGGACATATCAACCCCTAATACTGAAATTTCAGGACGTAGTTGAGAAATAATTACAGAAAAGACGCCGTATCCACACCCTATGTCCAATATTAAGCCGGTTTCTGGCATGTATTCATCTATAAATTCTACTATAGGATTCATGCAAAAAACAACTCTACTCATTATAGTCAACTTATCCCATGTAGATAGGTCAGAATACATGCTTATAATAGATTGAGCTTTATCTGGGTATGTTATCTGCATATCAAAGAACTATTTTTCAACCACACAGCGGAAGCCAATGAGGTTGCTGGTTTTATCCGGTTCATAGCTGTAGCGATAGGCTGTTCTCAGGGGATTTGCCACACCGGCGAACCATGACCCACCTCGCAGGACACGAACATCACCTGTATCCGGCCCTTCGGGATTTTCCGCTGGTGAATTGGCATAATAGTCCTCGCCGTACCAGTCAATACACCATTCCCACGCATTCCTGACCATATCATGAAGCCCAAATGGATTAGGGGCAAAACTTCCCACTGAAGCTGCTCCAGCCACACCTGTATTTCCGCCCCCACCAGCAACCGGGGTATTATGCTCATCACCCCAGGGATAGACTTTCTGGACTAAACCGCCGCGTGCAGCTTTTTCCCATTCCGCCTCTGTGGGCAGACGTTTACCCGCCCAGTTGCAGTACATTAGTGCATCGTTCCATGTCACACCTACAACCGGTTGATCCGGTGCATTGCACTGGGGATCGTTCCAGTATCTTGGGGCCCTGTATCCCGCTTTTTCCATAAAAACCTTATACTGGGCGTTGGTTACTTCGTAGACATCGATATAGTAATCATCCAAATATACCTCATGCACTGGATATTCGTCAGGTTCTCCAAAGTCGCTGCCCATCTTGAACTCACCGGCGGGGATCAAAACCATAGGTGAATCATCATTACCTATTTCGATTCCAGAAGTTATCCATACCGCACCTAGTCTGAAATTTGATCTTACCAGCAATTTTTCTTGGGCAATTTCAAATTCAGCGCTAAGGGATTCTTCACCTACTGTAAAGGTAATTTTATGTTTGCCGGCTGGCAGTTCCTTTATCAACTGATATTCTGATTTCTGAAAGCTTTCATCGTTAATAGAGACCTGACAAACCATAGGTACGCTGCGTATAACAACTTTAGCATCTGCCATTGCCAGAGAGCAAATGCAAACTGATATTAAGCATATAAATAAAGAAAAAGTGAAAATCTTCTTAAACATGGTATGAATCACCCTTACTTCCTGGTTGATCTGTTAATTTAACGTTTCAATAAAAATTCGTCTCCGTACTGTATATTTTCCAAAACTTTATCCATAAGGATTGTTTTACCATCCAGAATACTTAATCTGATTGAATCGGGAATTGGGGTTTTAAATCTCAATTCTAGGGATTCTTTATTCAGTGACCTGCATACATTATCAAGCTTTTCTCCTGACAAAGAAAAGGCTTCTATCTTTAATTGGGGAAAGGCCATACCAATACGATTACGATTCCAGTCGGCCATACCGGATTTTTCAAGACCTTCAGCAGCGCCATAATATACTGCTGTCCAATTGTTTTCTTCCACCAAAACCATGGGAGTAACATGACCATATCTATCATAACTATCCCCGCTTCTTGGTATCAATAGCCCTTTATATTCAAACCGGGTTTCACTTTTACCAACAGCCCGGCGAGTTCCCTCTCGGCTTTCAAAAAGCATTATATAATCATCACCCACATGGGCTACATCCACAGCACCGGAGTTCATATATATGGGTTCGGGTTTCTTATCAAAATTTATACCGTCTGATGAAAAGGCAAAACCCACATGCCGACCAGTACCCGGACATATTTTATCAGGATTATCAGGATCGGCTTCAGTACCATCAAACCATACTTTAAACAGGCTGTCTTCATATATGGCAGAAGGCCTGCCAACTTTCAGACTATTCCATGAACCCAATTCACCCGGAGATATAACCTCGCCTTCAGATTTCCAGTTAATACCGTCATCAGATGTGGCCAGGTTGATGACATCCATCTCTCTTTCCGGTGCTCGG
The DNA here is from genome assembly GCA_014730235.1 of Candidatus Poribacteria bacterium. Classification (GTDB taxonomy): domain Bacteria; phylum Poribacteria; class DTPJ01; order DTPJ01; family WJIO01; genus WJIO01. The sequence continues at coordinate 112 of WJIO01000132.1, read as the reverse complement.
GTATAGTACATATAAAATTTATTTTTGGCTAATACTACGGTGGGATCATTGACGTGATTGTTGCTTCCGGCAGCTATGACTGGATTATCCTCGTAACGCCTCCATTTTATTC
>WJIO01000010.1 GCA_014730235.1 Candidatus Poribacteria bacterium | reverse complement strand
CCTACAGTCATACCTTTTGTTATCTTACCATGAGATTCTATTTGTAAGTAAATTTCCTCCGTCTCCACCAATTTAGGTTCGATTGCTGCGGCTACAGCCAGGGCATCATGAATATAAATACCCGGTAATTCATAGTATTCATGAAAACCCATGTAAACGCTGGTAACGTCTCTTATAAATCTTGAAAGACGATTATTCATTGGAACGATCTTATCCAGAAGCTGATTTTTCTTTAACCAAACCTGATGAGTTACGTCCAGGCCGATAAATGTAATAGGGAGATTGGATTTTACTAACAATTCCGCAGCATGGGGATCAGAGTATATATTAAACTCGGCCACAGGAGTTATGTTTCCCGGCACTCTAAAAGCTCCACCCATTATAATAATTTCTTTAACCAAACTTGTTATTTCAGGATCCTTCATAAAGGTTCTGGCGATATTGGTTAAAGGGCCTGTGGGTATAAGGGTTATCTCGTATGGATTCGAAGATAACAATGATAGGATTACATCAACAGCGTGTTCTTCAGAAACAGGGCAAATGGACGGCTCTTCATATCGCCTTGTAGTCCCATCTTCCATAAAAAAACTTCCCAGATTACCCAATCCATCACGACCATGAACCTCTGCAGCATCTACAATACTTTCATTTTCAGCCAGAGGTTTTGACTCTCCCTTTGCAATTATCGGGGGAGGATTAATACCCAGAATTTCAAGAATCACCCTGACATTTCTGGTACATAGATCAACGTTCACATTCCCCGAAACAGTCGTTATAGCTTTAACTTCAAGCTCTGGCGACAGCATTGCAAGTATTATAGCCAGAGCGTCGTCAACTCCTGGATCCATATCCAGTATTACATATTTCATTTTTTCTCCTCAATCTTTCCCCCTCTTTTTTTATAAGATATATACTCTGTAAGTATAAACGAGTTAATGACCGTTTCATGTTTCAGATAAGCAAGTTTCAATAAAATATTGAGTGACTAAAAAGAATTCAAAGTAATAATAGTTAAGATTAACAATGCCAATATCTCAGTAACTTCGCACACAGCACCGTAACAATCACCCGTTAAACCACCAAGCTTAACTGTAAGCCAATGACCCGTCAGCCAGACGGCAAAACCAGTAAACATTATAACAGGAAAAATTAACCAGTTTAACGAATAAAAACCTACGGCCAATATAGGTAAGATCGACCAGAATATATAGCTTTTACGAGCCAAATTAGTAAAAGCTGTTCCTAAACCCTGAGATGATCTTGCATAGGGAAAAAGGGAAATACCCAGCACCATACCCCATCTGCCCAGCATAGGAAATAAGACAAGGTATAACCATCTTGATTCATCGGTTATTGATTGAAGAAAAGCCAGTTTAAGAACTGTCAGGCATACAATACCCACAGCACCAAAAGCCCCAATCCGGCTATCCTTCATTATTTCCAAAATCCTTTCCCTGCTTCTGCCGCTGAAAACCCCGTCACAAGTATCCATCAAACCATCCAGATGTAATCCGCCTGTAATGACTATAAGACCGACAAATACAATGGCATTCACCGCAAAGACAGGTAAAAGATAAGAGGCAAGCTTGTCAATTCCAACCAGAATTAAACCTATTAATAAACCAACGAGGGTAAAATACGGCGTTGAACGCCCCATATCTTCATTGTTTATGTTTTTGGGTATGGGTAATGGTATTCTGGTGAGGAATGTTATGGCAAGTATAAGTTTTTTCAAACCATTAACAGTGATCAGTAATCCGTGATCGGTAATTCGTATTTGCAGAATGATAGCGGATCACCGATCACGGATTACGGATTACTTATTTAACTCCAGACGCTCATATAAGGTTGAAAAATCCAGGTCTTCACTGACAAGCTGAATAGCCCGGTTAATTTTACGTTTATCCCTGACTCTAAGGCTCATCATAATATCCTCAACCTGTTGGACAATAGTCAGGGTATCCCGACGAACAAGTATAATAGGAACATCCCGCTCTTCTGCCCTGGCGATAATTATGTCGTTAGGATAAAGGTTTCCGGTAAGGATAAGGCATCGGGTATCGGTTTCCAGTGCAGCGAGTTGAATATCCGCCCGGTCTCCACCGGTGATTACAGCTTTACTCCTCACTTTACGGAAATACTTAAGAGCACCTTCTACATTCATAGCACCCACGCTGAAGCGTTCCACCAGGTCATCTGCCCTGTGTTCACAGCATATAATTTCACCGCCCAGGGTATCAGCCAATTCCCGGATAGTGACAGACATAAGAATGGGATCTTTTAAGAATACTCCCAGAACATCCACACCTTTTCCCGTTAGAAAAGGTTTAACCCTACGTTCTATAAAATCCAGCTTTGGGAATTCCACCTGGTTTAAGACTGCCCCCACAACTTTATCCTGAAGTATCTCTTTGATCATCAATATTTCATCAATGGAAACATCTTCATCGCTTTTATCTATGATTAGAGCGTTTGCATTAAAATCATTTATTATTTTTCTGGCCGAAACCCCCAGGGAAGTCCCTGAACTGAATTTACCCGGCCCGCTTATCAGAACTATATCCTTGTCTTTGGATATTTCTTCATAAGCCTGTATTATTTTCTGCCCAAGATTCAAATCTTCGCCTTCGTATGCCTGCATTATAAGGTCTTGGGTAACCACAACAGGGGATACGTTTTCGATTGGGTCTTCCAGATCTAAAACAGTGTGGATAAGTAAAGCATCAGAATCTACTATACGGTCTCCATCTTTTGTGGGATGTGTACCTACAGCTTTCATGTATCCCACCTTAAAACCATCTGACTGAAGTTTTTTACCCAACCCCAGGGCTACTACTGTCTTGCCACAATAGTCGCTTGTGGAAGTAACAAACAGGGTCTTCATTCTATTGGTCTCCTTATTTGCTTATATATTAAAACAGTTTATAAATCCACACTGATCCTGCAATCAACAGCCACTGCACCTTTGCCGCTGCCCATTACCATCAGTGGGTTAATATCCATTTCTATAATTTCAGGAAAATCTGTTACCATTTGCGAAAGCTTGATGAGAGAATCCACGATACTTGGAATGTCTGCTGGTTCTTCACCTCTCACACCTCTGAGCAGTTGATATGTCCTTATTTCGCTTACCATTGATGTAGCTTCCTGATGATTTATGGGTGCAATTCGGAAAGCCACATCCTTAAGTACCTCTACATAAATTCCACCAAGCCCGAACATCATCATGGGACCAAAATCAGGGTCTTTTGCCATACCCAGTATAACTTCTTTACCAGCCGGTATCATCTGGTCTATAGTGACTCCCGTAATCAAAGCCGAAGGCATAAACCGCTTTGCCGCTGATACAACCTCGGTAAAAGCCTGTTCAACTTCCTGATCACTTCTTAAATTCAGTCTAACACCACCAATATCAGATTTATGTAATATATCAGGTGAAGCTATTTTCATAACAACAGGAT
>WJIO01000131.1 GCA_014730235.1 Candidatus Poribacteria bacterium | reverse complement strand
GCTGTATTTACACCAACATCCGATTGAATAAGTATTTCTTCCATCTCGTCTAATAATTCGGGATCAATTCTTTCTTTTCGCCGCAGGAGGCCGCTAATACGATCTTTCAAACTCGTTCGGGTCTTTGATAAACCCATCCGAAGTTTTTGAGCGGAGTCTTTCTTTGCTTCTTTCTCCTTTTTAGCCTCTTCCTCCTGCTTTATTTCATGCGTTTGCTTATCTTCCTCTTTATCTTTACGTTTGAATATTCTGAGCATTATTTATTAACCTTTCTACTTAAATATTTTGGTTCTTCCGGGGTTAGTGTAGAAATGAAAAAAATATCCTCTGTTTGTCATTCCTAATGACAGCCTGATAGCATTTTCATTTGCTAGTGTCTCTTTAAGCACTGCAACATCTGGTTTTAGTTAATTTTAGAAATATCAGAAATTCATTATTGAGACTTACTTATTGTCAGTTATATATTTATATTCTTCAACAGAAAGAATAGTTTTCCCCATCATATTACCCATTCTGACTATTTCCGGGAGTTTCAGCCCCACTGATTCCAGCTTTTGCTGTTGTGAAAAAGCTTTTCTTACTGTTGAGTCCATTATGATTGAACCATCGTGCATTACAGCAGCTCTATGGGCATATTCACCTACTACCCAGAGGGCATGAGTGATAATTACAATAGTATGTCCGGCTTCGTTCAGATTGCTGAGTAGCTCCATCATGCTTTTTTGCTGTAGATAATCCAGACCTGTTGTTGGTTCATCCAATACAAGTATCTCAGGCTTACAGGATAATATTGATGCAACAGCTACCCGTTGACGTTCACCTTTGGTAAGGGAAAAAGGATCAACATCTTCATAACCTTCCAGATGAACAGCTTCCAGAGCTTCCTTGATATTTAAATCAATTTCATCCCTGGAAAGACCATAGTTTTCGGGCCCGAAGGCGAGTTCTTCCTTCACTGTGCTGGCAAAAATCTGATGGTCGGGATTTTGAAATACATACCCGGTGATTCTGCCCAGATCAGACACTTTCATTTTTGACGCGTCTTTTCCATAAATTTTAATCATTCCTGCTGACGGCCTTAAAAGACCGTTAAAATGCTTTGCCAGTGTGGTCTTACCGGAACCATTCTGACCTATTATGGCTACAAACTCCCCTTCCCTGATCTCCAGATCAACGCCTTTAAGCACATCGCCAACCTGTGGATAGCTATGCCTTAGATCATTTATCTGGATTACAAGTGATCCGTAATCATTTTTACGTTTTTCATCATTTTTCTCAAGTCCTTTGTATTTCTCTTCATCTATAGAAACGGAGATTTTATCGAAAGCCTCTTCAGCCGTAAGTGGTATATGATCTTCATTTTCAAATATCCTGGCTATCTGAGGTGGCCGGATGCCATGTTTTTCCAGCAATTTTATATCAGTCAATATATAGACGGGTTCTCCTGATGTTACGATCTCGCCGGCGTCCATTATCACTATACGATCAGCAGCAATTACATCCTCAGCATCCTGCTCCACAAGGATCAAGCTTACCGATTCAGTCCTGAGTTTTTTCAGGGATGTGATTATGTCATATCTTCCCTGAGGATCTAAATCAGTGGTGGGTTCATCCAGCACAAGGATTTTTGGCCTGATAGATAAAATAGAGGCAATGGCTAAACGCTGTTTTTCACCACCAGAAAGGTTATAGGGCTGACGATTTTCAAAACCCTCAAGGCCTGTTGTGTGGAGAGCATATTTAATACGTTTACTTATTTCTTCCCTTGGTAGAGATAAATTCTCAGGGCCAAAGGCCACCTCAAGCTCAACACTGGTTGAGAATAACTGAGGTTCAAAATCCTGAAATACCAGACCCACGTTTCGGGCTATTTCATAAATACGCTTGTCCTTTGTAGGTTCGCCCAATACTGTAATTTTACCGGAAAAATCCCCTTTCTGGAACTTGGGTATAACGCCGTTAAGACAACGGCAAAAAGTTGATTTTCCGGCTCCTGACTTACCCATTATAACCACCATCTCACCCTTGTTAAGTTTGAAATTAACATCATCAAGGGCTTTCTTGTCGTCATTACTATATGTGAAGCTTAGATTTTGTATTTCTATATAATTCATTATAAATAAACATCACTACATGGCTGCCGCTGCGATTAATATCAGTAGTATAAAAGGGGTCAGGGCCAGACCAACGCCGCCTTGACCTACTACAGGCCCGAATCCATCGCCCATAACACCCATATCATAACCACCGATAGAAACCCAGTTACCAACTATCAGGGCAGAAATAACAGCTATAACCATTAAAGCACTTGCCCATCTTCGCGCCTTTGCCTGATCCTGCTCATCCATAACCTCAGAATAGATTAAACCCAATCGTTTCACCACAGGATAAAGGGCCGGAAGAAGTATAGGGCCAAGGACAATAGAAACCAGCAGATTATTTAAAACGATTATATTACCAAGGGCAGGAAATGGGACAAGTCCAAGAATATGAACACCCCAACCGATCATAATACCGCAGGCTAAGCTGGCTGAAATTGTAACCAGAAGGTAGGGAAGAGTCATAAATAAAGCCGCAAGGAATGATACAGGAGTTACCAGAAAAATTCCAAAAAGTACAGGTTTTGATGATAAATCTATTTTATATGCAGAGCCATCTCTTAAAGTCCTGACAGCAGGAGGTAAAAGTAATACAACAGCAAGTACCACAAGGGCTACAACTAAAGCTGTAGAAAAGGAGCGTCGCCTGGGGGTAACAGGTTCGCCACTTCCAAAGGCCTTCCACATTCTGTAGGGTATATATCCATATAGAAAATTCCCTATAAAACCAAATATAGTTCCCAGGCCGAAAGTCCCAAAGAAATCGCCAATTGTGTTACCTATAGCAGCCCCCCAGGCAGCAGCAGGTCCAAACATGAGTGAACATACAATCGGAACTACATTTGCCGGCCTGACTTCTGTAAAACCCGGAACCAGTGGAATAGCAACCTTAAAGGGTATAAGCACCGCCGCGTATATAGACGCTGTTACCGCCGTAAGAACTATCATCCTGGTATTTTTCCACATTGTAAATAATTCTTTCATAGACATTGCTCCTGAGTGATTTCCAATAAATATCCTTAAATTCCCCTTTACTAAATGGTTTAATCGCTAAGTAGACATTGCTCTGTCATTCCTGCTTTCGCAGGAATGACAAATTCTACAATTAAACATAGAAAAAGCGACTATTGTAAACACATTTTTCATTTTTTAACGATTACAATAAAGTAAGATAATATTCAGGCTGGGTTTTGCAAACTTAACCCAACCTGAATCAGGTTTTAAAAGAATTAATCAATATCAATAAATCTTGATTTCTCCCCAGAGGGAAGAAATTTTACCATTAGCTGATACAGCAGCACTACCTACGCCTTCTTCCATAAGCATATTGACTACCTGATCTGCATCGAAGGCAACGTTATAAAGCTTTATTTCGTCATAAATACCAGCGCTGGTCCAGTCTTTACCCCACGGTGAAGCGCCGATTACCATCTGATTATTGGTGTCACCAATAGGATTACCCCCATTAGCTAATTCTGCCACCTGTTCACCGTTGATATATAACAACATCTGTTCAGTATCAGTATTATATGTCATGGCAAGATGAGTCCATTCACCAGCAGTAACAGAACCCTGAGTTATGGTATGGTTTGTGCCGTTTTTATCCCAAACTTCCGGGTAAATACCGCCATTGACTCCCAGAACCCAACCGCTGCCAATAGGCGACTTACCGATTATTTTCTGGTTAGCTACTGCTTCCAGGTTTACCCAGACACCAACGGTTAATTCGTCAAGAAATACCAGGGTATCCGAATGGAGCACATCAATTGTATCAGGGCCACCTAATTCAATACCCATGCCGTATTTACCCTCAACGAAGTTGCCTTCCCCAAAGATTGTACCGTTATTTCCGTTTCCGGATACGTCAATGATTTCATCATCCTCTTCTTCAAAGGAAAAGTATAATACAGGAGTTATTTCATCCTGAGCAAAAGCACCTACTACAAAAATTGACGCAATAATTGTCGCAAACATAATACTTCTCATTTTATACACCTCTTAATTTTGGATTATTAATAGAATCATATATATCCCGGCATCTTTTAAGATAATACTTAAAATTATCGTAAGACACTTCCGGGGGTATATGATGATCCATACTTGGCAGGTAACCACCGCAATCAAACATAAAGTTCAGCTTGCTTTCCAGTTCCTGATCAATGGCTTTCGGGCCTTTTGCTATTTCCCGCTTATCAATACCTCCAAAGATAATTAGATCAGGAAACTCCTGCCGAATTTTTACAATATCCATATCAGCGGCAACTTCAAAGGGCAAAAGCCCGTCAATACCTGCTTCAATGAACAATGGAATTAGCTTGGATATATCGCCATCACTGTCTACTGTTACCCATTTTCCGCCCATCTGCTTATAAAAATCCACCATCTCCTTGTAGTAGGGCAGCATAAATGTCCTGAAATATTCCGGTGAAATTAACGGCCCATTCTTATAGGACATATCCTCCCACATAAAGATGAAATCAAAGTCTATATCCTGCAGGGCCTTCTCGTATAAATCTTTCAGGTAATTTACATGGTATCTGCATATTTCATGCACCAGTTCAGGCTGATCCACATAAGCCAGAAGCAACCCCTCAAGTCCCATAAGTTCCCTCAGCCAACCGAAGAAACCGTTTTCCCTGCGTCCAAGGCATAGTATGTGGGGAAAATCCGGGGCATTGGCAACCCATTCATCCCAATTATCCGGATAGCGTCCCGGGGTTTTGGGATCAAGGCGTTCCTTTATGGTCTCAAAATCATCTCGATTACTTACCGGGTGTTTAATGAACTGGGGAACTCTCATACCGATTTTACTCTCTCGACAAATAATACCGGATTCAGTTCTAACCAGGACACTCTCATCATCCTCCTCCAGTATTTCCCGTTCAAAGTAGGGGTAAACAGCGTTATGGATAGGCGGTCTGAAGTAATGGACTATATCGCAGTCATCCCAGGGTTCCACGCCATCTGGCAGACCTTCATTTCGCCATCGCTCCACAGTTTCACCCCAGTAACCCCATTCAAACTGGCATAGCAATTCCGGTTTTCCAAAATCCATCATAGCCCTGAAAGATTCCCGTTGTTGGTTCATTTATACCTCCGTTTATTCCAGTAAATCCCGGAAATTTTCCAGCTTATGAAAAGTCATCCTGTTGGCATCGTGGAAATTATGGGCTCCACCATAGGCCATACGAACCATGTATATTATATCATCACCGTCAAACTGCCAGTCCACATACTGAAAACCTGTGTATTTCATGGAATCCTCGTAGGATATGTCCTGGTCATCTTTCAATAATGTCTTTACATGCTTCCAGTGGATTAAATCCTTTGATACATGGAGAGACAGAACGTTTCGCTGACTGGGCCATTTGGGATCGGTGTTATTATTGCTAAGGGTTAAATACAAATTTGTCACAGGATCGCGACGTATGGAAAACTTCGTCATACCTCCGGGGAAATCAATAAATCCGGTTTCGGGATCAAAGGATATTTTTTTACCTTCGTCGAATACTTTTACAATAGCGGCTTTATCCACCACCGGCGTAGAGTTAAAGCGCAGGATGTTCCATATTTCACCATCTGGCGTTTCCACCACATTACCTTCCAGCCATCCGGGACGAGTCACTTTGCCCCATTCCTTTGGTGTCCAGCCCGGATCATACGGCAGCTTATTGCTTATTGTCCAGTTTTCAGCATTTAAAAGGTCTGCATCTTCATCCACAGATATAACTGAAGATTGGAAGCCTATACCCCAGTTACAAGGGGTGCAGTCCTCAAAAGCCCGATATATCCTGCCGTCTTTATACAGCATGGGCATTGGTGCGCAGTGATAATTGGGCGGATTTCTGAAAGGGCCTCCCTTGAATAGCAATCCCGTCTTTCCATCGGCTGGATGCGTCCATGTATTGCCGTTATCGTCACTCCGTCGGGTGACTATTGACCCATACTGCTGGGATGAACTAAGCAAATAGACTGATCCCTTATGCTTAAACAGGTTCCCCCAGAAAGCGTTCATTATGTGAGTTACATTAACCCAGGTTTTCCCGTCGTCATCAGAGCGATAAACGCTGGTAAGTCCTTCTTCCCCTTCGTAATTTTTAGGGCATCCAGGGCCAAAATAATCATGGGTTCCCAGCAGACTGCCGTTATCCAGCCTTATGATACTTGGACTCCCAAGATAAGTCTTTGTAGCCGGGTTCTGGTATTTGATCTCGTTAAACTTCATTGGATTCTCTCCTGAATTTGCAATTTCCTTTAAAACTAATTTGGTTCTTCCGGGTTTAGCATGGTAATAATTTGAAAAGTCTCTCAGCTTGTCATTCCTGCGAAGGCAGGAATGACAGCTTGATAGCATTTTCATTTGCTAGTATCCCTTTAAGCACTACAACATCTGGTTTTAGTTAATTTTAGAAATATCAGTTCTCAATTAGAAGATGTTTTTTACATTTCCATACTCAAATCGGAAGAGCCACTAATTTTTGGCAGACGATTACAAGGAAAATTAATGAAATGAAAACCGGCAATTTCATCCTTTTCTGCCTTTCTTTCTGTAATATTCAAATCCTTCAAACAAAATTTTAATATTCTCCCAGGGAACACCGGGAGTAACGGAACTGGAACAGCCTAGAAATAATCCAGTTTCAGGACCGTTTTCCACCAACCATTTCATCTCATCCCTTACGTCTTTGGGTTTTCCCAGAGGCAGTGTCCTTGTAACAGATACACCGGCGATTATGGACAATGGTTCGCCGTCTCTTGTTTTCATCCTGCAAATTTTCTCATAATCCATACCACATTCGTATTGAAATCCCTGGAACCCCTTAACACCGGAATCAAGAAGTCCCGGAACAATATCCATCAGGTTTCCGTCGCAGTGCCAGAGCATTCTTACGTCAGTCTTTGCCATAGGTTCAAGACATCTGGCGAAATGGGGAAACCAAATTTTTTCCAGGAGTTCCGGATTTACCAGCATCCCCCGGGAATCAGCCATGTCATGATCCAATCTATATAAAGGCGGCAGATCACCCTCTTCATAAGCTCTGGCTGCGGCTTTGTTATTCAATAATGCCAGATCAGCCTGAAGGGAAAAATCCTTCTCCATTACTTCCGGGTATACGGCATGGGTCATAAGGTAATATTCATAACCATAAGTTCCATATCGAAAACCGGGAAAGCTAATAAAGGCGTAACCCGTCTTGAGAATATTATTTCCAAGCTTCTCCTGTTGTGCATTTTCATTATCCAGGATAGCCTTGACCCTTGCATCTTCATTAAAGTTGGCTATTGCATTTTTTATTCCAGGGAAGACAAATTTTTCCAGATGTTCCACCACCGTTTCCGGGGAGTCAATAAGCATATCATTCACAACAATTTTCTCTGCCCCTGTAGTAACGCCTTTTTCCTTGCCTTCATAACCTTTTTTGCCGATTGTCAGGGGGTTAAATGGTATATACTGATCAACAAAACAAGTGCCGGTGTTGTGTAGATATTTCATATATACAGGCTCAGGATTTTTCTTATATTCTCCCGGTTCAACCCCGGCCAGCATATCAATCTGTTCATGCTCCATTATCAATATAGACCATGTAGGAATACCGATAGTTGGTTTACGCATTACCGTATCATGGGCCAGCTTTGCTCTTTCTCCTAATTCATCATAAGAATACATGGTTTATTCTCCGTGATAGCCAATTTTATCCCACACTTTCCGGGCATACTCCAGGCCTTCTTTTGTAGGTTTAATTTCGCCTGTTATACTGGGCCAGGGATCGTCCTCTTTACGTCTCCCTGGTGCGGGATTCCAGTGATCATCGGCATATTTGCTGCGTTCTTCTTTATTCTTAAAGTCCGGCATATCTACAGTATTGGAATCGTTAAGTGCAGAACGATAGGCCAGTATACCAACGCTGGACATTACCACACCCCGGTAAACGTCAAGATATGGTTGCTGATTCTTCCTTATAGCTTCAGCAAATTGATAGGTGACGAAATAGTCGCCGCCGCCGTGACCGGATTCCAGGGCTTTCTCATGTTCTTTTGGAAATTCTGGTTTATATATTTTTTCCACTTCTTCATTTTCACCTATATCAAATGGTTCTCTGCGCAATCGCACCATCTGACGATCACCATGACGCAAATTCTCCATCAATCCCTTGTTGCCATGTATACGAACCCATACACCATGTCCTCTAAGTGAGACCTGAAGAAGCTTAACCACAGCACCGTTATTCATACGCACTAATATAGCCGATGCTACGTCATTGACCCTTGTAGTTTTCTGGCGATTTTCATCTGTAGGATCGTATGGAATAACAAATCCATTTACCTTTACGGGCCATGTATCCGTAATGCACATAACCGGAGCCAGAGAATGGGTATTGTAATAAGTAACAGGTATCCAGTTTCGCCAGTGATTTATCCCCGGTGATATGCTGTTCATACTTTCAGCCACCATGGGATGCACATATTCACCTTCACCATACTGGAATTCTCCTACTACACCCGACTGATACAGCTTGCGCATTTCCTGATTAAAAAGCATAAATGGATAATTTTCCGCAAACATATATATCTTGCCGCTGTTCTCCACGGCTTCCACCAGTGCAACACCTTCACCAATAGTAAAACATGCGCTGGTCTCAGACATAACGTGCCTGCCTGAATTCAGTGCCTTTATGGCAAACGGTGCATGTTCATGGAAATAATTGGCAAGAATAACTGCGTCCATATCATGCTCAAGGAATTTATCATAATCTGTATAGGTGGTTACATTCAAATCTTTACCAAGAGCGTTAAGCCGTTCTTTCCACTTGTCACACAGCGCTACCAGTTCCATATCAAGATAGGGCCCAACTCTCCTTGCAAAGCTGGAACCTCTCCCAACACCAACAACACCAACTCGTATTTTATCCATAACTTTCTCCTAATCCTAAAATGTAAAGATAATCTCATTGGTATATATCACAAAAATAAATCAGTCTTATTCAAAGAATTAAAATGTATAAACTTTTGGTTCTATAAATCGTTTATAAAATCGAGAAGTAGTTTTTCTATCACAGTATATACTCACTTAAACAGTATTTCAAGGCTCAATTGGAGATCCTCATAAACGGAGTAATAAATAATGAAGCGATATATGATTTTAACCATATGTTTTTTTATCTTAATTTTTAATATTAATGCCCATGCTAAACTAAAAAGTCATAATGTAACAGTAGGAATGTATAACACATATTTCTCAAAAGACGGCAACCTGGCCAGCCCGACTCCCGACTTAAAGGAAGTATGGCAGGGAGTAGAGGATGCAGAATACGAAGCCTGCAACATGACAATGCACTACTGGCCCAGACCCAAGGACTTACCAAAAGTAGAATTCGGCAAAAATCCCTATGCCCAGTGGTGGATAGCCTACATGGAAGAAGCTTTTAATCTTACAAATCAGGATGGCGAGGTAAGATTGAAGGTTATAGTAGGCCCTCTCTACAGCTATTATAGGGCCAATAGAGCTTACGCCTTCAACCAGTTCATCAGGCATCTATGCGAATGGGAGAAGGACAGTATATATGCAGGGACTCTTGGCGGATGGTATCTTTCAGAAGAACCAATGGGTAGCAGTCATAATTTTGATACTGGCATACATTCTGAGATGGTTCAAAAGATCAGGGAAATAGAGAAATCTACTGGCATGGAACCGCATAAGATGTATATTGACGTAAGTATAGGCGGAAAATACTATGACAAGAGATCCCTTGCATCCTTTACCCGACCTGCTGATGTGGTGATGATAAGCTCTAACACCTTTTTATGGTCTACAAGTGGAAAACAACCGGTGCGCAAACCAAACTGGGATCGTATACACTGGTCAACAAAACAGCTCAGAAATGTAGTCTATAAAGACAGGGATAAACATAAACTATCCAGACCGGAAATACATGTGGTTCTGGAAGCTAGAGATACAGCGGGTTACGGCCAGCCGACCCACAGCGAAATGAAATGGCAAATCCACACAGCCTTAAGCCACAGT
>WJIO01000130.1 GCA_014730235.1 Candidatus Poribacteria bacterium | reverse complement strand
GTTTGGTTTTTTCCAGTCCTGTTTTCAGAACAGTTTCTGCACCGGCTTTTTCGTATTCCTCGTTAAACAACTCAAGGGATAAAAAACCTGAATAATTCAGGTTTTTAAGAGTTTGAGCAATTTCTTTAAGGGGAGCGGCACCATCTCCGGGGTAGACTCTTTGATCATCAGTTAATTTTGTTATATCCGGTGCGTCAGGATAATCGTTTACATGGAATAAACCTAACTGTCCAGGTTTTAACTGTTTCATAAGCTCAAAGCTGCCTTTGGTTTTGGCCATGTGGAATACATCACCGAGCATTTTGGCATCAGGATCATTAACCAGTTCTAATACTCTCATGGCTTCTTTCAATGAGCCTAATTTCTTTGAGTGACCCCAGAATTCCAGAAGCGGCTCAACACCGTATTTTCGGGCAAGCTTAATTAAGTCTGCATAATACTGAGCTATGTCTTCCAGAGGTAAATCAACCATTTCTGTTATACCTGAAGGTGGCGCGGCCACAAAAGGACAACCCAGGTCTTCGGCTGCGCTTAATATAATTTCGCCTTCTCTCATTTCCTTTGTGCGTTTTGCTTTATCAGGATTTGCCCACTGAAAAAACGCTATCAGATTGGGAAGTTCAAGCCCATTGTCTGAAAGTATTGATCTCAGTTCCTTAATTGAACCACCACGCCCGATATATTCATGTATTTCCGAAACCCATATCTCTATTCCGGTATAACCGGTTTTGGCCGTCAACTCTATCTTTTCTTTTAATCCTAAATCGCAGTTGCGGATTGTACTTGTGTTAAGGCAGTATAAAAACATTTTTCTCTCCTGAAATTATCATATTATTTGTAAGTACCAATTTCCAGACCTCGTTTGACGAAATACTTATATGTTTCGTAGTCCACCGTATTGGGGATACTGTGATCGCTGTGGAGTATGTAGCCGCTGCCTTCCATAGCTATGGGCAGTTTTTTTTGTAGCTCTTCTTCCACTTTATCCAGATCATTTGTTTCAAGAACCCTTACATCCAAACCTCCACAGAAGGCAATTTTGTCACCATAATCACGCTTTAGCTGAACCAGGTCCATTCCTGCTTTGACTTCCATAGCCTGCAAGCAGTCCATTCCGGCTTCGATAAGACCGGGAACCAGCGGTTCAACATATCCACATGAATGAATAACTACCGGCAGGTCGTAGCTGTGGGCAAAATCGAAGGTCTTTTTGTGGGCAGGCCAGACTATCTCTTTATACATCCTGGGTGACATAAAAGGTTTGGCTTTGAAACCCATATCCTCATAAAAGAAAACGCCGTCAGGTACGCCGCCTTCAGAGATCAGGATTTCGTAGCATTTGATTATAAGTTCTGCGTATACGTTGCACATATCCCGAACCCAATCGGGATCCAGAGCCATTCCGATCAGCATATACTCATGACCGCATACCGGATGTATACATTCAAACACATTTACACCGTTGATGAAGAAGAAAAGGTCTTTATCATGTGAACTTTTCAGACCGTTTTTATAGCCTTCTACATTTATGCGTTTTCTCAAGAGATTATCGTCTGTGAGTTTTGGCCTTATCTGCTCTTCCCATCCTGATCTATCCTGCACCTCAAAAAACACGTGTTCCGGAGTTCCGGCCTTGTGTTTCCACCATTTCAGATGGGCACCGTTTGCATTGCGAACAAGACGCCATTCGTCTGTTTCGTCCAGGGTTTCACCGGAATATTCGGGATCTGCCGCGACGTTGGGCCATCCACCCTGAGAGTAATCATATCCAAAGTGCTCATGGGGTGATTCGTTTTCTTTAAGATGACCTTCATTACGCCATCGGGCTACTGTTTCACCCCAGTAGCTTTCGTTTAGCGCAATACGATCAACAGGCTTTCTCTGGAGGATATTGCTCATTCGTTCTATACTCGTCATTGTATCCATGTCGTTCTCCTGATTTTATATTAATTCGACACTATAGACGGCGATTATTCCAGATATTAGTATACATGCAATGTCATAAAATTTTCAATAAGTAGTTACATTATTCGGAAGTCTTAACCACAGACCATAAAGAAACCAGATTATCCTCTGGTTTTACCGCAAGACCTTCAGCGTTCATGTTTTGCATAATTTCATCTTCTGTCAACGCTCTTCCATAGATACGAACTTCGTCAATTATTCCCCGGAATAAGTTTTGACCTGCGCTGTCTGCGGCGACTTTTATTGAGTGTTCGTTTCCCGCGAGGGGTGATGCTACTTCATCTTCACCTTCAACAGAACCGTTTATATAGAGCTTAATTACTCCCTCGTTAAAAGTCACAGCTACATGAGTCCATTCTTCCAGGGAATAATCAATTCCGGAAGAAACACAGTTCCGGCGCATGTGCGAAGGGTTGTTCCCGGATGGGTGTCAAGATGGGGACCGTCAGCAGTTCCGGCAGTTATTTTATCAAGTATCCTGCTGCTGCGGGATTCGATCTGGTAAATCCAGGCTTCCATTGTATGGGTTTCCCACATCACTTCCATATCATCAGTATGAGGGACTTCCACATAGGCCGCTGCGCCGTCAAATTCCAGGGCTGTGCCATACTTACCTTCAACTATTACGGCGTTTCCTATTATAATGCCGTGATTCTCACCAAATACATCCATAACCTCTTCACCGTCAATATCGCTTTCGTTGAACGTCAGGTAAACCAAAAGGCCATCTGTAACGACCTGTTGAGCTTCTGTTAGATTAACAAACAAAACAAGCAGCAAAAATCCGATGAAAAACAAATTTTTATTGTATAACATGATTTTCTCCTTTTTGATTTTCTGGTTCTCCCGGGTTTAGTGTGGTAATAATATGAAAATTCTCTCAGCTTGTTATTCCTGCGAAAGCAGGAATCAAATCATCATGTTTAAGCTCCTGGATTCCTGATTTCGCAGGAATGACAAGCAAAATAGGTTTTTCCTGTGTAACTTGTATTTTTCTTCATTACCACACTAACCCCTGGAGAACCATTAGTTTTATTAAACTTGCTTATAGGTTCTGTTCAATATAACTCTAACCTTACCATTGAAAGATTCTCCGGGCTTAAGAATTATGAGACCTGCATCAATGCCTTTTGCATGTAGATTTACAGCATCCGTAGGACATGTATAAGGCTCAAAGCATATGGCGCGCCTTTCTGGAGGTGTATAAACAACAATTTCCCTGAATATGGGATCGGATTCCAGTATCATCTGCATTTTTGCTGTTTTATCGTCAATAAAACATCGGGAAACGCCATCTGTTAATACAACATCAGTAAGAATATCATCGAATTTTATATAAGAAAAAGGAACACCATCAGTAAGGTTATATTTACCTGTTGCGTTAAGTATTCTACCAGTGGGCAGGAATTCCTCAAGCTCCCAGTATTTTCTGGCTGGAACTGTTATTATACAATCTTCAGGATCAGTGGAGTCCATTATCGGGGCTTTGAAATAAGGGTGTATACCATATCCCATAGGCATATTTTTATCGCTCAGATTCGTTGCCTCTGTTAGCATTTCAAGAACTCCATCCTTGAGTGAATACGTGACTTTCAATTCAAAGGGAAAGGGAAATTGGCGTATGGCATCTGGAAAATCGGCTGATTTTATTACAGATACCAACTGGGCACCATTTTCATTATCAGCTTCAGCTTTTTCTACATCCCAGGGTAGGGTTAATACCAGGCCGTGTATGGAGTTAGGTCTTGTGCTGGGTATATTAAACTGATAATCTATACCTTCAAAGCTGAATTTACCCTCCCTGATACGGTTGGGAAAGGGAAACAGGATAGGATTACCAAATCCTGACGGTCTTTCTTTTAAAGTCTTCAGATCCGGCGGCGGATCAATTATATCTACTATTTTATTATCTATAGTGGCAGAATAGCTGAAGCAGTTATTGCCAAACTCCGGAACAATCTGAGCTTTGCATGGAACAGCCGTATCTGCAAGTATATATACAGACATATCCTCTTGTTTTGTTTTTACTACTGAATATCTGGAATATGACATAAAGCTTTTCTCCTTTTTACCATTTAATTTTATAATGACTTTATAGGTACAGGGATAATTATCTCAATTCCCGGTATTAGTTTTTCTAATCGTACCTTTTGTTCTGAATAATCCAGGTTACAGAGAAATTCTCCGGGCTTAAATTTATCACCGTGCATCATCACAAACTTTTTAAAATTAACATCGTTATGGAAATTTAAGATATTCCGATCATTATGATGGGGCCATATAAATATTGCATCAACATTTCTGCCTTTAAGCCCTGGTGGAACGCTGTGACAGTCGCCGCTGTAAAAAAGGCTTGTTTCACCCGATGAAATGATAACTGAGAACTTATTTGGTCGTCCTTTTTCATCAGCGGAATTATCGTATCCAGCCAGAGGCAGCAAAGTTACATCATTAACCTTAGCTTCTGTCCCATCATCAATATGAATCAGGCTGTCAGCAGGAACACCGAATTCTTTCAGGGATTCCCGAACATCGTCAGGAGCATAGATTTTCGCGCCTGTATTGTCGTTTATTCTTTTTATAGCTTCATGATCACAGTGGTCGCCGTGTATATGGGTTATAAAAATGGCATCACAATTCTTTATAGAATCAATGGATATTTCTGGTGGGCTTAGATACGACTCAAGATGACCATTCCACATAAAACCATCGGCAAACAACGGGTCTGTTAATATTGTAGTTCCAGATTTTGATTGAAATAAGAAAGATACATGCGAAATATAGCTGACAGAAAAATTTCCA
This sequence comes from Candidatus Poribacteria bacterium, assembly GCA_014730235.1. GTDB lineage: Bacteria > Poribacteria > DTPJ01 > DTPJ01 > WJIO01 > WJIO01. The sequence continues at coordinate 6,783 of WJIO01000130.1, read as the reverse complement.
ATATCCATAATATATCCTCACTCTATATTTATGATATACCTATTACTGAATTTAATCTCCAAATAATTCTACAGCCTCTTTCATCTTCGGAATCACATCAACTTCAAAAGGACAGCGTTTAACGCACGAACCACACTCGACGCAGTCGGAAGCTTTAGTGTCAAGTTCCTCATACAATGCCAATATTTCATCAGACATAGCATGCTGGGCTAAATCCAGCAATCTCATGGTCTGGCCTATGTCAATTTTAGATGGGCACGGCAGGCAGTGGTTGCAGTAGACACATTCACCTGCGGTGTATTCGGCAAAATCTTTTATTACCGAGGAGAAGTCCTTTTCCTCATCTGCGGCTTCGAGGTAATGCAAGGCGGCATCTAATTCTGAGATGTTTTTAACTCCCGGAATAGCCGTGCAAACACCGATCTGCGAAAGAGTATAGCTGAGACACTGAATCGGTGATATAACATTGGGTAGGTCTTTTTTCATGCTTTCCCACCCGGACTGATAATGTTCCAGATGTATAGAACCTTTTTGAAGCAGCTTTCCGCCGGCGTAGGGTTTCATGGCCACCAATCCAACACCGTTGCTGGAACACTTACTTAATAATTCTTTTCTACCCGGCATGGCATCAGTTGTAAAATTTACAGGATACATGAGGACATCCACAATGCCGCTTTCAATGGCTTTTGTGGCTACTTTTGGTCTGTGGGCGCTCATTCCTATAAATCGGGCTTTGCCTTCCTTCTGGAATTTTTGGGCGATTTTTAACGCGCTGTCCATTACTTCTTCGTATTCCTTCTCTTCGTCCACGTTATGAAGCATTATTATATCTGCATACTCCATGTCCAGACGTTTCAGGAAATCAAGATAATACCCTTCAGTAATTTCAGGATCACGGGTTTTATAATACTGTCCGTCTTTTCTGGCTGCTGAACCCAGATGACCGGCGATGATAACCTTATCCCTTTTGCCTTTTAAGGCTGCGCCTATCTTATCCCGAAATTCAGGATGGGCGAAGAATATGTCTATGTAATTGACACCATACTCGATGGCCTTTGATACGATAGAAAGAAAATCTTCTGGCGGCAGTCCATTCAGATATTCAGTTCCCATACCAATGATACCAATATCAACACCAGTCCGACCCAATTTTCTGTATATCATTAAATTTTACCTTTCTTCAAATTAATTACATGATCAACATGTTTATTACCGTAACCCAGATTACGCCTGTCGGTTTTATCGTAAACCAAACCACTTGAGCCAGCTATTTCTAAAATATCTCTGCGGAATTCTTTTGATGTATCCTTTAGCATTATAGACACATAACCTTCGGATTTCAATACCCTTGTTATCTCTTTGAATACATTTTTCATCATGACAGGATAAATACTGAATTTATATTCATGTTCATAACCAAGCCATGCCCTCCTGACAAAGTTCCTGTCGTGGTATTTCACCAGGTCTGCATAAGGTGGATCAGTGAGAACATAATCCACTGAATCATCAGATAAAAAACTCATCTTTTCTGATGATGATTTAAAAAGCTTGAAAGTTTCATAGTTATAATAATCACCGATCAGATCATTTGTCTGGCTTTTTGCCTGTAAGCAAAGCTGAAACTTGTTTGCGAAACCCTCCCAGACATTAAATTCAATAAAATTATCCGGTATATTATAAACTTCGTAATCAGCCGAAGTCCAACCCTTTCCAGTTTTCTTTGGTACATTCATACTGCTGGACTTTGATAAATTTGCGGAAAAGCAAAGCCGGAAAAGCTCTCTGATGATTTCATCTTTAACCAGATTAAGAGATTGCCACAGTATGGATAATGCTTTGAGATTTCTAATGGTATAAAGCTTGTGCAGATATTTGATATTACCCTGGATATCCGATGGTAGCTTAATATCTTTTGGATACCAATATGGTATTTCAATATCCCCCTCTATTTCCCACTCACTGAGGCTAATAATGCTGTCCTGATGTTTGTTACATTCTAGACAGGTAGCTTTTAACGCCAGTTCACCGGGAAGTCTTGCAACTCTTGAAGCAAACATCTTTCCACCGCATCTGTCACATAAATCTGGAACAGCATATATTTCATAGATTTTATCTTTTGCTTTTGCCGCTATTTTTTGAAAATCTTTTTTTAATTGTTTTATCTGAATAGGGGATATACAAGTCATCCCGGATATGAATACGGCAACGGGATCAATATCCACACCTAAGGCTTTCCTGCGCGTTATAAGACTTTCACAGAGAACTACGCCGCTTCCGCAAAAGGGATCAAGTATTGTATCTCCTGGCTTTGAATATTCATTAATATAATTTCTGATTACATACCAGGGTTTACGGCCAGGGTATTCATGAAGTTGGTAGCGAGGTTGAAATTTATCCGCATTTTTCAAAATTTAAATCCCTGCTGTCTAAGGGCTTCATATAGTATTATTGAAACTGAATTGGTCAGGTTAAGGGAATCTATGTCATTGCGCATGGGTATTCTTAGCTTTACGTCTAACATATCAAGTTTTTCCTGGCTTAAGCCAGAAACCTCCGGGCCGAAGATCAGGACAAAATCATCACGACTGTAATCCAACTCTGTATATATTGTATCCGCACTTGGGGTCGTACCTATGATCCTGTATCCCTGGGAACGAAAGTTCTTTATCAATTCCTGAAGCGTTTCAACATATCTTACATTGACGATTTTGTCAACTTCATCGGGATTATTCAATCGGGCCCATTTCTGCATGTGATTTTTTACCTTGCGATGGTCATGTCTTAAAACATCTCCGGTCAGATATACATCAGCATTTGTGGCTGCCATTAAGCGCATTACAGCAGCCAGATTTTGAGCTTTTCTTATACAATCCAGGACAACTATCAAAATATTCCTTTCTTTGTATAGTGATCACTGTTTACTGATCACTTAATAATTTCCATATTCCAGGCAGCAATTATACATGGCAGCCAGGTTTTCTTCGGGGCAGTTTGGCGGTAGATTATTGGCATCCCTAAGGATGAAGCGACCACCTTCCATTATTCCTGATTGGAGTATTTCCTTTGTTCGCTTATATACCTGCTCTGGTGTACCGTTAAGCAAAAGCGAGGCTTCCGGGCCTCCATGTATCTGGACATCAGGTCCAAGAGTTTCCCTCAACCATTTATGATTAACCGGATAACCAGTATCAAAGCTGTTTACGTTTAGCTCTTCCTTTATTATGGGAAAATGCCTGGTCGCATCGCCGCACAGGTGCATTCCATGAGGGCCTTCTTCGGACCATAGGGCATACCATCTTCGGTGATATGGTAAGATCATCTTTTTGTATGTATCAATGGAAACAAGTTGGATTGAATCATCCGCCAACCCCCCGTGATTTCCATTGAAAGCCTTTTGTCCGAAGTATTCAGCAATGGCTTTATTGCGTATTATTACGGCTTCATGGATAAAACTCATTAGGTGATGAAAGTATTCCGGGTCTTCATATATGTCGGAATATAATTCACCTCCCCGCAGGCATGTAGAAATGGTGAGATGGCCATCAAAGCCAAAAATAGGCGGCTGAACGCTGAAAGTCATGCCATGATAAGATAGAGAATCTACCACTTTTTTTATTTCTTCGTAACGTTTAAGGGTCTGCATTACAAAGGGATTTTCCAGAGGATTATCTATATCTATCTGGAATATATCGTTTTTCTTATTGCCGCTTAGTATAGGAGTAGTATCAGCGACCTGACCTTCTCTGAATTCGATGGGTGTGCCAAAATACAGGGAGTCGTAGGAATTTTGATTGTCTACATAAAAAGCCAGTTCTTCAGGTCGTCCTACCGGGCTGTCGCAGTATTTGTTGAGGACCTGGGTTCGGTATTCCATGAACCTGAGCTGAATTTCCACCAAAGCTTCTGCATCTGTAAAATACTCTTCAAAGGAAATATTGTTGGGATTAAGATCACTGTTAAACAAAACTGTTCTGGGATTGGCACCATAAGTTACCGGAACTCTGACAGGTTTCCGCTGGTGATAAGCCTGCCATACCTGCTGTTTTTCTTCGTTGGTGGGCATTTTTATAACTCCATAAAATTGCTTGACAAACTTGCATTGTAAATATAAACTGAATAGGCGTGCACTTAAACATTCGTAACGCGCTTGATTAGCGCGAAAGCGGATTAATTTGAGTGCGCGCTTAATTTTTATCAAAAAACTTAATGAGGAAAAATTATGAGTTCTGTAATTGGTATAACATGTACAACACTTTCAGATTCAAACGGTATAAATATTGAATATATAAAAGCATTGGAAAACGCCAGGGCTATACCTATTCTTTTACCTTTCATAGAAAATAAACGATTGCTGGAATATCTTGATTTGATTGATGGATTGCTTCTTTCCGGTGGTGTTGATGTAGATCCATATCTATTTGGTGAAGAGCCAATACCTGCGATGGGAAGCATTGATGTTGAGAAAGATCGGGTTGAGATGTTTCTTGCAAAAAAAGCTTTAGAGATAGACATACCCGTTTTTGGTATATGTCGCGGGATACAGTTGCTTAATGTGGCGGCAGGAGGAACATTACACCAGGATATAAAATACCAAAAAGGTAAACTAAAACACCGTCAGGAAGCCCCGAGAGATTACGGAACACATTCTATAGAGATAAAAGAGAATACCAAATTAATGGAGATTATGGGAAAAAGTATCCGGGTAAATACCTTTCATCATCAGGCAGTTAAGCAAGTTGCTCCGGGATTTATTGTTTCTGCTGTATCCAGTGATGGGATAATCGAGGGTGTAGAAAGTATTACCCACAGCTTTGCTATAGGTGTGCAATTTCACCCGGAAAGAATGTGGCGAAATAGTACACCTATAGCTGACTTATTTAAGGCATTTGTAAAAGCTGCCGATAAATACAGGGAAATGCGGGATAAATAATATTTTAACCGGATTAATTAATATCATCCAGTTCTTCGAGTTCTTCGCTGTATTCATCTTCATCCCATTTGACGCCTCGCATTTTTCTGAGTAATGTTTTGTTTTTTCTGGCTTGCTGTTTTCTACCTTTTACTTTACGAAGATTTTTTGTTTCGTTATCATTCTCTCGGTTAAAATTGTTCCTTTTGCGTTTATAAGGCCTTCTATGGCCGCCTTTAGCCACTGCCAGAACCTCCTTGAGTTATAGTGTGTTTTGTTGAGAAAGCAAAAAGCCATGAGAAGATTGACTCCCATGGCTTTAAAAAAGATACTTTATTGTATCAGAAAGCCATGGAAGCATTTGCATCCATAGCCTCCTGCTTAGATTCAAATGTCATATAAAACACAAAATCTTGATAGGCGGCATTGGGTAGCAAATGCCTGTCGGAATGTATTATTTTTGACTAAATCGCTTTTCGTTTTCATATTTAATCTCATCCCGACGTCCTCCCAAATAGGATATTATTATACTATCAATGTCAGTGACCTGTAAAACTGCTATCTAGTACTGAGCTTTTACAAAATATCATAGATTAAATTATTTGTCAAGCAGAAAAAAAACGTCCAATTTATGTCCGTGAAAACTTTGGCTCTTCCGGTTTGAGTATGGTAATAATTTGAAAATTTTTTCAGCTTGTCATTCCTGCGAACGCAGGAATGACAAGATATAGAAGTTTCTTATCTTTATACCACACTGAACTTGGAAGAACCAAACTTTATTTGTTACTCCGTTCTTCGCAATAACACAGGGATGTAAAATTTGTGCTTGGAAAAACGTCAAAAATACGACTGTTAAGTGACCAAATTAATCTGCTGTATAGTTCCTATACTGTTGTTTTCATTTACGTATACCCCTGTTGATTGAACCTGCCCTTTCATAATGTTCTGTCTGTTATTTAAATTGAAATATGTAATCTGATTACCCAGGTATACTGCTTCTATTCCTTTCTGCTTTAAGCTAAATAAATTATCCTTTCCCCCGCCATTCTTAGACCATATTCTAAGGTCATTATAAATTGGATCATTTTCATCTATCCATTTGTTACCATCTGAATCATACTGAGCAAGTTCTTCAAATCCCTTTCCTGTTTTTGGTCCGAATAATTCACTGCCATTATTTATTTTGCCATCATTATTTTTATCAATAGTCAGAAATCCGCTTCCTGGACTTACAAAGGATATCTGTTCATCTTTGCCATCTATGTTAAGATCGAAATTAAATTTGGCGTCTGTAAGTTCAGCAGCTTTACCTTCAAAATTGATTACCAATGGGTCGGTTAGTTTTGGTGAGTTTCCTGCTGAAATATTTATATTCTGTTGTTGTAAGAATTCCCTGCTTAGTTCCAGATCAAGCTCAAAAGAAATCTGCTTGCCGTCGGATGTGTTTATGATTCCTTTTGCAGAGAAATTAGTCTTTTCAGATTCATAAATTGTATGCTGAAAATTATAATCAAGACCAAACTCTGGCTTTAATTCCTGCTGATTGGCTTTGATCTCCGGGGATCTTTCTTTAACGGGTTTGATATATGTAAGCTTAATCTTCTTGCCGGTGAGTTTTTCAAGAAGAAGCTTTATCATTCTCAGTTCATTTGTTAGAGCTGAATTAAGATCATCTTCATCCAGAAGTGATTCAGTCTTTTTCGATTTTTTCGACAGATTAACTGTATCTCCATTACTACTGTTTATTTTTTTATTATGGGGAATGTTTATTCTTATATCAAGGGACTCCCGAATGGATTCCTTTCTCCGAATATTATGTTGGCTTTTAAATTGAATATTTGAACTTTCAATTTTCATTCTGCACCCCCGAATCT
>WJIO01000129.1 GCA_014730235.1 Candidatus Poribacteria bacterium | reverse complement strand
TTTTTATACTGATACTTTAGAATCTGCTATATCCAAAGCATCATCAATAGCTTCTACCACAAAGTCAATCTCTTCCTTATTAATAACTAAAGGTGGAACGATCCATATTCCGAATTTATCAGAAGGTATGTATATATTCCTTTCGTCCAGCATATATCTGGCTATTTTACTTACAACGGTTTTCTCAATGGCTATGGGTTGATAATCTTTTTGTATACCCCAGCAGTGTATTAAATACTTGTGCTGTATATCGTCAAATTTATTTGCTTTTTGGTAATTATTTATCATTGAGAGAAACTTCCGCTTCTTCCAATCCCATCTGGCGCATATACATTCTTCGATATAGCCCAGGGGATGCCAGCAATTCTTTATGTGAACCGGTTTGTATAACCTTACCTTCCTGCATCACTATAACCAAATCAGCATCCTCACATATAGAAAGCCTTGATGTGGCTATCAGAATTGTTTTTTCAACAAGGAATTCCCTTATAGCTTTCCTTATTTCTTTTTCTATATCCTCTTCGATAGCTGAATAAGTATCATCTACAGTAAGGATTGATGGCCTCGTTACCAATGCTCTGGCCATATTTAACTTAACAAGCTGATCAGCATCCAGGCTTATTCCACCGCGCCCAATTTTGGTCTTATATCCATTTTCCTGGCTCTGGATAAAGTCATGAAGTCCGACGACCCGGGCTGCATGTTGTATATCTGTAAAGCTTGCGTCCGGAGCGCCGTAGGATATATTTTCACCTATAGTTCCGGAAAATACCTGGGTTTCGTGAAGCACATGAGTAACAGCCCGGCGCAGGTCTTTAATGGGAATTTTTCTTATATCCATACCATCAATATTTATAACTCCTTCAGTTGGATCATACAATCTGGATAGAAGTATCAAGAGAGTGCTTTTACCACACCCTGTTGGCCCTACTATACAGGCACTGGTTCCTGCAGGAATGGAAAGTTTTATCTCTTCCACAGCAAAAGGCCCCTCTTCTTCATATCTCAATGAAACATCCTCAAATTCAATATCACCTCTAAACTCCGTTATTTGTACTGCATCCGGTGCATCCTCCATAGTTGCAGGAGTATCCAGAACGCTGAACACCCGAAAGCCCAGAACCTGAAGATTTTGAACTACTGTGGTCAGTCCAACCAGCGCGCTGATGGGAACAAACAATTGAGCCGTTACCTGGTAAAAAGCCATTACCTGTCCAAGCTGCATTTTGCCGGATTTTATATTGAGAAATCCAAAAAACAAAGCCGCCAGTGTTCCCAGAGAAGTGACTATAGTAGTTAATGTACCAAACCCCAGGTTAAGGTTTTGCTGCTTTCGATTGAGCTTCATGTTATCGTCAAGGGTATTACTAAAGGCCTTTAACTCTCGGTCTTCCTGGGCATAGTTCTTGATTGTTGCCACATTTGATAGTCGCTCGATAACAAATCCATTAAAAGATGCACCTCTTATCCGGAGTTCTTCGGCATTCTTTTTTATTCTTGGTAGAAATACCAGACATATCAAGACATAAAACGGCAATGCCGCCAGGGCAAATAGGGCCATCCTTGGATTCAATCTAAAAAGTAAAGTCGCGCCCAGTATAAGCATGGCAATTTGTGTAAAGAAATTGATTACCAGTTGTGTCAGATTACCCGGTATTCCACCGGCATCATCCATTATACGGGTCATAAACTGACCCACCTGTTCCCGGGCAAAAAAGCCCATATTCATAGACCCGATTTTTTCGTGGACGGAAGTCCTGAGTTCATAGACCATTCGGTTATTTATCCGGGATTTGATTAATTCAGATAAGGCACTCAGACCTGTAACAACAAGATGGATACTGATACTGATAATAAAGAATATCTTGAGCAAGCGGATTTTTTCGTCAGTTGTCTTTGCTTTCCATTGTATAGAAATCTTATTTTCTTCGGCTGATTCCCCGTTTTCAGAGCTTTCGGAGGATACCTTAGTCTTTGGAGGGCCGGTAACCTGTAAAACCTCGTCTACTAACCATTTCCCCAGAAAGCTAAAAGCATAGGGAGAAGCCGATATAACAGCAACTATGAAGAATACTATTATTAAATATCCAATACGCTGTTTAAGCTGTGACTGAATAAGTCGCCATATAATATTCATATCCTAATCCTCCTCTACCTTTGGCAAACGTTTTTCGCCATATTGCTTTCCGTATATTTCCCTGTAGAGGCTGTCGGGTTCTACGATTAATTCATCATGTATTCCTGTTTCCACAACTTTACCTTCATCCATAACAGCAATTGAGTCTGCATCCCTGGTCATTAATGCTCGATGAACGATCATTATGTAGGTTTTACCTTCCATAGCCCGATCTATGGCCTTATTAACGGCCTCGGCAGATTCTGGATCAAGAGAACCGGTAGCTTCGTCGGTTATCAGGATAAATGGTTGAGAAATCAACGCCCGGGCTATACCAATTCTCTGTTGAGTTCCGGCTGATAACTTCAAACCACCTGTACCCAATTTGGTGTCATATCCATGAATCAGTTTTTCCACGAAACTATGAAGACCGACACCTTTGGATACCTGGAGCATAATTTCTTCAGAAGCATCAGGTTTACCGTAACAAAGGTTTTCCCGGATAGTTCCATCAAATATAGCTGATTCAGGAAGAACCATTGCCAGATTTTCACGATAATCATGAAGGTTATACTGGTTAATGGATTTACCATCCACCATTATTTTACCTTCTCTGGGTTCATAGAAACGCCTCAAAAGCATAGCAAGTGTAGTTCTTCCAGCCCCCGCCGTTCCTAAAACTGCAAGGTGTGTACCTGCTGGTATATCCAGATGAATATTTTCCAGAGTTGTTTCATCATTCTCATAGCTGAAGGTTAATCCATCTACTTTTATATCACCCTGGAGTTCTTCAATAGGCACAGCATCGGGTTTTTCTTTAATGGCCGGTTCTCTGTCAAGTATTTCGTTTATCCTGTCTATAGATACTCCTACCTGCACAATCTGGTTAGCCACGGATGAAAATCTGACCACAGGCCCAAGTATCTGAGTGGAATACGCTGCAAAAGCCAATACGTCACCGTATCCCATATCACCTTTTACAAAGTAATAACATCCCGCACTGTATATAAGGGTATTACCCAGCTTATTGATAAAGGCCGAAACCTGACCGAAAGATATATTATACGCTGACCCACGAATAGAAGCATCCATAATTTGCTTAGCCCTGGATGAAAAATGGGTTGACTCATTTCTTTCCTGGCCATAGGACTGTATAAGTTCGTGGGCGCTCAGGCGTTCTTGGAGCATGGATGAAATATGATCCATGTGAGTTCGGATCACTGCATTGGTGTTTTTGATACGCTTTGAGAATATAAGGAAGTTAAGATAATAAAAAGGCAGGAGCGCGAAAGTAAGGAGAGAAAGCCTCCAGTTTAGCCGCAGCATAATAGAAACAGCAAAAACCACAGCTACCAGATCTGCCAGAAGGGTGATAATGCCGCTGGTAGTTACATTTGATATATTGGCCACATCACCCATTAGTCGCTGGTTGATGTTCCCGACAGGTGTATCATTATAGAATTTCATAGAAAGACGCATAAGATGTTTATACATTCGTTTCCGCGTCCTGGCGATCATACCCAATCCCACCCTTTTAAGGGTCAGGCTGTTGGCCGTATTAACCAGAGCCCGGAGTATAGGTATAGCAAAAAGTAAAGACATAACCAGGGGAAAAATACCCCATTTTCCATCCTTAGCCACGTCGTTGATTAATCTTCTCATTATAAGCGGTTGCGCCATTCCTATCATGGTAAGACATCCCGTAAATATTACAGCCAGGATAATCATCCATAAAAATGGCTTCATAAAACCCAATAGCTTTATTAGACCTTTCAAAAATAATCACCTCAAACTAATTTCGCTCTTCCGGGTTCAGTATGGTAAAGATAAGAAACTTTTTTGTGCTGTCATTCCTGCTTTCGCAAGAATGGCAATCAAAGTATGTTTTCCCGTATAATTTTTAATCTTTCTTCATTACCACACCAAACTTGGAAGAACCTACAATATTTTTAATTGCTTTCTTTATTGTGCCAGGAATCTAATACTGACTGCTGAACCCTGAGAAATGGCACATTTTTATCCTGGGATATTTTTTTACAGTCATCATATTCCGGTATAACTTTTATCACGTTACTTCCCATTCTTGCCAGCTTTGCTTTAATTTTCCCATACGGTGTTTCTACATCCACAATTTCCCTTGCCAGCTTTTTCCGATCTGCTTTATATATACGCACACCAATTGTCGTGGTTTCTGCTAGTATAGAGTCGCATATATCCTGAACATACTTCTGATCTGTAAGGACTGTCAATTTGACGGCTGGCCGGCTTTTTTTCATCACTATAGGTATCATAAATACATCAACAGCGCCCAGCCCAAGAAGCTTGTCCATAAGTATATCATAAATCTGTGGTGACATATCATCTATATTGGTTTCCACTACACTTATAATGTCATGTTCATAAATGCTCTGAATATGACCCATAAAACCCCGAAGCAGGTTAGGCCTTTCTGCCAAATCCCGGCTTCCTGAGCCGTAACCTACTTTGTCTATAATCATATTATCAGGCATAGAGCCAAAACCCTCAGCAAGAGTACTGATTATAGCTGCTCCTGTAGGTGTAACGAGTTCAAATTTAATATCTGTTTGTCTTACAGGTCTGCCTTTAAGCAGTTCAACCGTTGCCGGAACGGGAACAGGTATAATACCATGAGATGATTTAGAGAATCCGCTTCCCAGTGAAGGGGGAGATGAATAAACTTTCTCGATACCCAGGGCATGTATTCCTATCGAAGCGCCCCCGATATCTACAATGGAATCAACAGCACCGACTTCATGGAAATGAACTTTATCTATGGTAGTTCCATGGACTTTGGCTTCAGCTTCCCCAAGTCGTGTAAAAATGGATATAGCTGTTTCTTTGACATTATCTTCCAGATCACTGGCATTAATCAAATCCCGAATATCATTTAAATTACGGCTATGATGTTCAGGTTCATGATGATGTTGCTCATGAGCGTGATTATGAGTATGTTCGTGATTATGGTTATGATTATGATTGTGGTTATGAGTATGATTGTCATCATGATTATTTTCATGATGGTGATGATGTTCATCTTCTTCCAGATTAACGTTGACTTTCGTGGCGCTTATTTTATGCTTCTCTGTTTTCTGGACGCTTATTTCATATCCATCTAGGTTGATTTTTGCCAGCTCTGATCTCAGGTGTTCTGGGTCCAGTCCTAAATCTACCAGAGTACCTAAAACCATGTCTCCACTGATTCCAGAGAAGCAGTCGAAGTATAATACTTTCATTTTTTGTTCCTATTCTTGTAATCGTTAAAATATGAATATCACCCATATTGTCATTCTGCGAACGCAGAAATGACAAAAGAGGATATTTTTCTCAATTGGCCAATTATTTTGTATTTACTACGGAAATATAAGGTATCCGGGAGAATTCGAGGATAAGCCTATAACACCCCAGAATCCTCCCATAAAGAAATCACCCAGTATTAAACCCAGGAAAAAGGGTAAAAATTTTCTATAAGTCCTAACCCCACCGTGTTTAAGTGCCAGTGTTTTCGCTCCCCAGCCTATGAGCATAGGAGCCCAGATCCAGTGTATGGTTCTTTCGGTAAAAGCTACGGCATACCCTATAGGATGAAAAGGCCACCATACAAAACGCATACGCATCACAGCCAGAAATAAAGTAAATATAGAGCCAACGCCGATAAATTGAAGGCCAACCCAATCAGTAGGTCGCGGATTTCTGAGCATAGTTCCAAGAGTTCTGAAAGGCTGTCTGGGCATGCTGTGAATTCGCCAGTTATTCAGCAGGTTCCCCCCTAACTGGTATATCTTGCGCAGGGCGGCATGATAACCAAAGGGTATGGCAATGGCAATTCCAATCATAATGGCCACAGCCAGTTGTTTTGCCTTTATTCGGGCTGATTCGGAAATTCTGAAGCCCTCTAGCTGACTTGGCATTATGGATATTACTCCCCTCATCTCTTCAGTCATGAAATGAAAATGAGATAATATAGTAAGATTTCCGGCTCCTAAACGAACTGAACCTGCGCCTAAAACCATCATATCTTGTGGAGTAAGAGGACCGTGAACGCATCCCAGACCGGCTTGAACCCTTAATCGAGTTAAGGCTATGGAAAGCATACAGAACAGCAGAAAGAAAATAGCCGCAGGAACTATATCCATACCCGCCCAGACACAACAGCCTAAAAGAAAAGTCAAACCAAGTATAAGGCCGATAACCGCAAACCTGTATGATAATGGCTCCATAGAGTCATCAATGCCTGATTTATCTGAGAATGTACTCCTTAATACATCCCATATATGCCTTCTGCCTGTCCATATGCCTATCATTGTTATCATCAAAAATGCTCCCGCACCCTGGTTCTGTATGAAAGGAAACTGACCGAGGCTGGAACTACTGCGATCTCCCCAATTGACCATTGCCCCGAATATATTCTCCATCCTTGAGAATATGTAAAAGAAACCACAGCTAAAGGATACATCCAGTGTCAACAAATAAGCAAAACCTATAGCACATGGATAGAGGGATATATATGTATTTCCCATAGCGTTCCAGGGCTTTTCTGTGAAATACCGGCTGATGCTTATGTATCTGAAACGAATGTCAGGAACATTCGGGAAATAGTTATGTGTACCGTTAAGCCCATGTATAATTACCGGCACAAGAAATCCGATCCACATAACATGGTTTTTGAAAAAATCATTGAATATTCGACCTTTCCCCGGTTCTTTTGTCATTTCCAGCGGCAGATGCACCAGGGGAAAGGTAAGTTTTTCCATATCCGCCCATTGCTTTCGGATTATGGCGTTCATACATAAAAATACAAAATATACAGCCAGCAAAAACGCTGCCCATATCAGCAGTGGCTTAATCCAAAGCATCCAGGGAACTGTACCATCAGGCGAACCTTCATAAAAAAATTTGATGGCCCTGGGATCTTTTGGGCCGAACCAATCGGGTATATATTTGTGAAAGAGCAGTTTATATTCGTTTTCCGGTGTAGCGAAATAAAACGGGGCTATAAGCGTTGGTATCAGAAAATGCACTCCACCGATAGAAACTATAGGGCCGGCAACGATTAACATGGAATATATGAGCAGTAATTCCGGCTGAGTAAGGGAAATACGGGGATGTATCCGGGTCAACAAAGGATTTATAAACAGGCATATACAGATAACAGTGAAAAAAGCTGCTATGGACGGATGAATACTGTTGAAACTCGGGCTGTCTATAACCAGTTCGCTATGTTGAGTCCAATAACTTATTATAACTATTGAGGCAAAAGCTATAAGAAGAGCGCGAAAAGTAAATCCTGAACGGACTTCAGAACTGTTTTGCATAATCAACCTTTCAATATATTTCTGACTTTTTCAGGATAAGCGATAGTATAATATAGCATTTAGGGATACAGGTTGTCAAATCTGTTTGTGTTTATCCAAGCATAAATTTTACATCCCTGTGTTATTGCGAAGAACAGAGTAAAAAAAGTTTGGTTCTTCTGGGTTTAGTGGGATTATAATTGAAAATCCTCTCAGCTTGTCATTCCTGCTCTCGCAGGAATGACAGCATAAAAAAGTTTCTTATCTTTACCCCACTCAAGCCGGAAGAGCCGAAGTTTTCACGGACATAAATTTTATGTTTGGTGTTTATATTATACTGGGGATCTGTAATATGTAATTGTTAAAAGAGGAAAATAGATGAATGATTTGAATGTTGTGTTATTAGATTATAGCTGGTGGTGACGCGGATGCCACAGCTGTCTTATTGAGCTTACACCGGGTCTTAATCTCTATGGAGTAGTTTCCAGTGGTGAAGAAAAGCGTCAGCAAATTCGGGAAAGGGGTTGCATTGCATACGAAGATATAAAGATTCCCCAATCCTTGAGTTCAAGGATTGGGGAATCCGGGTTTTAAATGTATTTGTCTATCATTTCTGATAATTCAGTTCCTGTCTCGAAAACTTTATCCAGGAATAAATCTTCATCCTCAAATCCTGAATTACCCATAGTTACTTCCATACTAACGCATTTATCATAGGCTGAACTGGCCATTATTTTAGCCAGTCTATCCCAGTTTACAGTACCGGAAAATAACGGATTATGCTGGTCGCCGCTGCCGTTATTATCGTGAAGATGCACAGAAATCAGGCGATCTTTTAATTTTTCCAGATTATCCAACCCGTCGGAAATCATATTGCCGTGCCCGGAATCATAGCAAAGACCCAAGTAATCGGGAGCGTATTCCGAAAAAAGTTTACTTATAGCAGCAAATTCACCGTTTTCTATAGCTATTCGTACATTATGTTCTCTGGCGAATGGCTCTAATTCATCCAGAGATTTTCTTATGGCAATAGAATCCGGGTCTCCTGGTACGTGCATAATTACCACATCGGCTGAAAGATAAGCCGTCATTTCTATGCGGTTTTTAACCAGTTCTACACCGGACAATCTCTGATATTCCTGAGATGATGCCCAGTTTTTCTCTTTCCCTGCTGAACCATGTAAATCCAGCAGTTTCAGTCCATATTCATCCAGCCATTCCTTTATCTGTTCTGTCTCCCATTTGGAGTAAATGAAATCGGTGTTCCAGTGATGACACCAGTGTATATAGGTAAAACCATGATCGGCAATGCTTTTGAGATATGGCGCGGGATCGCCTGTATCCCTTGCATAATCGGTGGTTACTGACAGCATTAAATATCCTCCATAAAGGTTTAATATGCAGATAATTTATGTTATAATACCCCGAAAATATCCCTCCGTAATTTATTATAACAGATTTTTTGGAAAGATAAAAACATTAAAATGTATGGTTCTTCCGGCTTCAGTGTGGTTATAATTGAAAAATTTCTCAACTTGTCATTCCTGCTTTCGCAGGAATGACAAATGGAGGATATTTTTTTTCTTAATTGGACAATGTTTTTTACACCTCCACATTCAAACTGGATGAGCCAAAACTTCTGATACAGACTAAAAACTTTATTTGTTACTCCGTTCTTCGCAATAACACAGAGATGTAAAATTTATGCTTTGATGCTCAGCCTTCCCCTTGATTTTTAAAACATAATCCGTATAATATAAAC
>WJIO01000128.1 GCA_014730235.1 Candidatus Poribacteria bacterium | reverse complement strand
TCTGATCTACACCCCATTTTGCCATTTGGTTATCTTCAACAATTTTCCTGGCTACGGGGGATGAGGAAGCAAGAAAGACCTTACCCCGCATTATATATTTAATAAAATCCTCCATGCGCTGAGGTGTATTCTTCGGCATGGATAACCAGCCATCAATAGGTTTTACTCTTTCAGGTTTGGCCCACGAAGGATCGAATCTGTCGTAATCTTCCACCAGAAAAGGCAGACTTACCAGACCAGTATTCTCATTGATAGAGTAGGCCAATCGCAGGAAATGATGAGTCATATAAAATGAAGTGTCAAGATGGCGCGGTTCCTGTAAACGCTTTTTCACCATATCCGAAAGATGACGAAAAAACTTGGCATGATCCACAGGAAAACCCTTAATAACAAGAGCTTCACCAGGAATTATAATATGGACACTGCAGTGACCACTGAATTTCAGACGAAATACTGCCCCTCTGTCCTGAAGCAAATCTACAATAGGACGGGTCATAGCAAAACATTTTTTCCAACTGGATTTAAAATCCACCTCCAGAACCGCATCACATAAAGACATATTATTTTGAGGATCATATTTTGAAACAGTGCCGTGAAATGACGGCCAGTATTTTCCACTTTCAAATAAAACATACAGAGCAAGGTGAAGTATATCTCTTGAGCTTTTGATATATTCGAATTGGGGATAAAATCTTTTGAGGAATGTTATTTGCCTTCTTGCGGAGTAGCTATACATGGCCTGCTGTATTTCGGTGCGGGAATAATACTCATAGATACTTTCTATTTCTGACTCACCTTTTGAGTTAAACAGATAGTAACCCACGCTTTTTTTGGGCAGAATGCCCTTTATTCTGTGGAGTATTGACTTTTTTGATTCGTTATCATTAAATGCATTGTATAATTTTTTCCCATCATTTAAAGCCAACTGGTATCTCTCTTGTGGATCTGATGCTTTGCTTAATCGGGATTTATTCTCTTCTCTTTTTCGACGTCTTTTTGCCATGAATAACTTCCCCTATGCTTTAAATATAATAACAGCTATATATAAACCCATATGCAGGCACTTATGAATAATTTTTTCATTTATCATACAAAAATCAGTGACGCGGGTGTGTCACTCCCTTATTATATAATCATAGTAAATCCTATACAAGACCTTAACCTTTTAACCTTTTGTGTGCGAATGGGAATGTATAAATGAGGAATTAATAATGCAGGTTAGCGAAATAGAGTCGCTAAATAGATACAATAAGCATTTTCAATCACAAATACCCAGATTCAAAGAAGGTAAATATATACAGATAATAGTTCTGAGAGAGACAAAATCTCACGCCATCTTTACCACAGAAGGTCAGAACCTTCATGTTGAAAAAATCCCGGCAGGTATAAAAAATCAAAATTCAATTGAGCGTCCAGTTATGTATAAACGAAAACAGATAGCACCAGAACGCCGCACAGGAAAGGCACTGCTGCGCCAATTTAACCTGTGTCCTCCCTGCAATATCGAAAACAAATCCGGTAAGGTAGTTGTACCTAGGGCTGAATGTCAGATTTTTGGTAAAGCCTGCGGCGTCTGTCCCGATTGCATCATATATGGTTTTGTTACCACATCAGGCAAAAGGGCAAACTCTCAAAAATCTCGGGTATTGACCGATTCGGGTTTTATAGTCAGGGATATTAAGAAAGTGATGAAAGATATAAAGCTTAATGCCATAGACGAAACAACAAGCAGTCGTCTGGCTTCCGGTGCATACTCACATCGGGAAAATCTGTTGCCGGAAGTATTTATACCAACGGTTGAAACACTTGTTGATGTTACAAAAGAGGAGTTTGTTTACGTTCTGGGTAATATCCTTAAAACAACCCGATATGGTGCAGAAGCAGGCCGGGAGGGTTTCATAAGAAACCATATAATTGGCATATACTTTTCAGATGTTGAAGTATTTTCTAATCTGGAAATGAGCCAAGTTTTTTATGATATTTTATCCGATGGAAATTCAATACCCGATTGTTTAACTCTTCAGGATTTTACCCAAAATTTCGTACCTGTGGCAAATGAATGTATAGGTAAATCCCTGGGACGAATAACCATGATGACTGATATCGAAATACAAGAATTGATACATGATATAGGCATAATCTACAGCGATCCTCAGTATTTATCCATATATTTTCAAAAACTAAGCGATGCAAGTCTGAATTATGCTCTAAATATGCAGGATTCTGGAAATGACACAAATCGAAAAGACAAACCTGTGGCAATGTAAGTTAATTATGATGGATTACCTGTTTTTCGCCACTACAAAAAAATCATCCTTGGTTGAAACAGGTAGTTTCATTCATAACTATTCATTAACTTACGCAATGGGTTTAGCTTCTTCCTCCTGGTATACAAAAATACAAAAACCCACATATGAGAGGGATTTAGAAAAAATACAAAATATATATGTAACCCCGGCAAATCTCATCAGGGGTTCGTATAATATTATTTCTTCCAGATCAGCTCAGAACACATATCGAATAATTCCAACAGGTAAAAATAAATACAAAAAAATCAAATGCTTTAAGCCCGGAAGTACCTTTAGATTTTATATAATGACAAGAAATCAAACAGATAACATACCCTCTTGTATTCGTTTAGGCAAATTTCTGGCAAAAGCAAAGTTAATAAAACGTTGTCCAGAAAAAATCAACATACTAGAGGGAAATTTCACTGCTACTCCCGTATTGAATTGGAACGATATGTCCGTTGAACCAAATCTTTGTAACGTAATTCTGCATTCAATTTCCGGTCGTCTTATAGAAAACGCTAATTTTACCAGGAAGCGTTATATTAAGGCAAGGTTTTCAAACGGAGACGAAGCCAGAATCCCATTGGATATGGGATATTTCCGAAAAAATCTCTGTTCTTCGTGGTGGAATGCGGCTTAGATAATTTCAGAAGAGAGTGATATATTAGCAATGCTGACAAGCCTAACTGTTCATCTTTTCCCCATTAAAGACAGTGTTTTACCCCCCACAATGGGTCATTATATCCATGCTGTCTTTCTCAAGATACTTCATCAAACTGACCCTCAAACAGCCAGACAAATTCATACCAACAGCCGATATAAACCTTTTACTGTATCACCCTTACAGGGAAATTTCATAAAGTTAAAAAAAGATAAACTGCTGATACCTGAAGATACAAACTGTTGGATACGATTTACTATTATGGAAGACGAAATTACATCAGCAATAGTAAGGTTCTTTCTGGAAAGCGATTCATCCCTGATAAGATTAGGAAATGATCTTTTTCAGGTAACCAAAATAAGCACCCACAGCGGAATAAATGGACAATGGAACGCATGTGCTACATTCAGAGAAATTCTGGATTATGCCAGTGATGATTTCAATATGCTGCGTATGCGATTTTATTCACCTACGGCATTTAAAACTACTAGCAAATCCAACGGTAAATCTCGAAATCATGTTTTCCCTGATCAGGTCTATTGTTTTCAAAGCTGGGTCAGGAAATGGAATCACTTTTCACCTATAACAATTGATGAAAAAGCTGTATTGGGATTTGTTAAGAAAAATATCCGTTCTACAAGATATTCTATTGAAACTAAAATAATGGATTTTGGTCGTTACAAGCAGATGGGTTTCGTAGGTGAATGTGAATATAAGCTAATAAGAAAAAAATCGGGCTCTTGGAGTGAAAAGCAAAATAGACTTCTAAAGCAGGTTAGCGCATTAGCAGACTTTGCTTTTTACTGCGGCACTGGTTACAAAACTACCATGGGAATGGGACAAACAAGAAGGGAGGTATCCGATGAAATAAGACATGTATCAAAAGATTTCCTGTCAAGGAATTGAATTTAGTTTTGTGATACATGTGAAAATCTCAATTAAAAGAGAATTCTCCTTCAGGGAATATAAAAACACCTTATGTGGATC
>WJIO01000127.1 GCA_014730235.1 Candidatus Poribacteria bacterium | reverse complement strand
AGGTGGAATTCTGCCCTGGAATTTTCCCTTCTTTCTGATTATACGTAAAATGGCCCCGGCTTTGGTTACAGGTAACACAATAGTCATTAAACCCAGTTGTGAAACTCCAAATAACGCTTTTGAATTTGCAAAAATCGTTGCTAAATCTGATTTACCTAATGGTGTTTTTAATACAGTCTTTGGGCATGGTTCAACTGTAGGACAAGCTCTTGCTTCTCATCCCAAAGTAGGAATAATAAGTATGACTGGAAGCGTTGAGGCTGGCCCAAAAGTGATGGAAGCCGCTGCAAAGAATGTAACAAAAGTCAGCCTGGAACTGGGTGGAAAAGCCCCGGCCATAGTACTTGCTGACGCAGATCTGGATCTGGCTGTGGAAGCAATTAAGAATTCCCGAGTTGGAAATACTGGCCAGGTCTGCAACTGTGCCGAGAGAATTTACGTTCATAAAAATGTAGTTGAGGCCTTCACCGAAAAAATGGTTGGATCCATGGAACAGGTAACTTATGGAGATCCCCTCATGGACGAAGACATTGATATGGGGCCGTTGGTGAATAAAGATCAATTTACAAAAGTTGATGGTCTCGTCAAACGAGCCGTCAAAGGTGGTGCTGAACTTCTCCTAGGCGGTGAAGGTGATAATATCCGAGGAACCGGGTATTACTACAAACCAACTGTATTGACGAGTTTAAAACAATCGGATGAGATAATACGAAAAGAGATATTCGGTCCGGTTATCCCTATTGTTACCTTCAATGATCTGGATGAGGCAATTAAGTATGCCAATGATTGCGAATACGGCTTGACTTCTTCCATCTATACCACCAATATTGATGTTGCCATGAGAGCCTGTAACGAGATCAGATTTGGTGAGACATACATAAATCGGGAAAACTTTGAGGCCATTCAAGGCTTTCACGCCGGATGGCGGAAATCCGGCATCGGCGGTGCAGATGGGAAACATGGCTTGTATGAATATACTCAGACTCATGTTGTTTATCTCCAGTATAATCAAAATAAAAAATAATGTATTTATATGAATCAAAAAAGAGGGCTTGTAAACAAGCCCTCTTTTTTGGTTAATGAGGAGAGATTCATGTCTTATCAACCTGTTATGATTGACGGTGTTTGGCAACAGGCTTATGAACCTGTTGATTATTTTGTCGCGACTAACCCATACACAAGGGAATCTCTGTCGGATTGTTTTCCTGTTTCAACTTTTGCTGACGTGGATTTAGCTTTGAAAGCCGCTCAAAAGGCTGTGATGGAATTAAGAACTATATCCCCGGATGTTATAGCCTGTTTTCTTGAGAAGTATGCGGAATTTATTGAAGAACGCGCTGATGAATTGGTAGAATCCGCCCATATCGAAACAGGGCTGCCTGAAGAACCAAGACTGCGGTCTGTGGAACTGCCCAGGACTACTGACCAGTTACGACAGGCTGCCCATGCCGCCAGAGATCGCTCCTGGTGTCATGCCACAATAGATACAAAAATGAATATAAGATCAAAATACAGTTCCATAGGTCCTGTGGCAATTTTTGGGCCGAACAATTTCCCTTTTGCCTTTAACTCTATCGCTGGTGGCGATTTTGCATCTGCTATTGCGGCTGGAAATCCCGTTATTGCGAAAGCAAATACCGGACATCCCCGCACAACAAAGATACTTGGAGAAGCCTCGTTTGAAGCTGTGAAAGCAGTTGGTCTTCCCGATGGTATGGTTCAGCTTCTGTATCGCTTAAAGCCGAAGGATGGTTTTAAATTTGTGTCACATCCGATGCTGGGAGCGACTGGCTTTACCGGCAGTAAAAAAGCCGGTTTGCAGCTCAAGGAAGCGGCTGACAAAGCTGGCAAACCTATTTATCTTGAGATGTCCAGCATCAACCCGGTGTTTATGCTTCCAGGCGCACTTGAAGAGCGTTATCGGGAAATATGTGTGGAGTTTTTCAATTCTTGCTCTTTAGGAGCCGGGCAATTTTGTACCAATCCGGGATTGGTGATAATGATAAATGGTAAAACTTCAGAGAAATTCATTGATGAAGTAGCTGCGCTTTTCCGGGAAACCCCAGAGGAAGTGCTTCTTGGGGCAGAAGGAACTGCGGGAATTGATAGAGCAATTCATATAATGCAACAGCATGGGGCAGAATTAATTACCGGTGGTAAAGAGTTGCAGGGAAACGGATATAGCTATGAAAATACCCTTCTTCGTGTTCCCGGAGATATGTTTATAAAGAACCCCCATGAATTGCAAACAGAGGCTTTTGGTACAGTATCCCTGATGGTTATTGCTAGAGACTTGGATCAGATGCTGAGCATCACCAATAAATTGGAGGGTAATCTGACCGGGTGTATTTACAGCCATACCCAGGGAGAAGATGATAAATTTTACAACCGGCTTGAGCCTTTATTAAGGGCAAAAGTAGGAAGATTACTCAATGACAAGATGCCAACAGGCGTTGCTGTGACGCCGGCCATGAATCACGGAGGCCCCTATCCAGCCACTGGACATCCCGGTTTTACTTCGGTGGGAATACCAGCGTCTATGCTACGATTTGCAGTTTTACAATGTTATGATAATGTCCGCCAGCATCGGCTTCCTCCTGAGCTTCAAAACAAAAATCCAACAGGCAAAATGTGGCGATTTGTTGCTGGAAAATGGACGCAAGCGGATATTATACACAAAGGTTAAGACAATAAATAAGAAAGGAATAGAAGAATTTAAAAGTGTTCACAAGCATAAAATTTATATCCATGAAGACTTCTGAACAGGTTAAAAACTTACTATACATCTCATTGCGAGTAAAGCGAAGCAATCTCAAAGGTTTAATGTATGGAGGAAATTGCTTTGTCACTCCGTTCCTCGCAATGACACAGGGACGTAAAATTTATGCTTGATATTATAGATATCTTTGACAAAGAAAAACATGAGTGGTATAATGAGTATATAAGATTATGATTATGTAATAAAACCATATAGGAAGGCTATAATGCAAGGATATAAAAAGACTGATATAGCTCAGATAAAACATGTCAAAAGGACCTCTCTTGTAGACGACATTGTGGAAAGTCTAATTTCTTATATTACTGAGCAGAAACTTACGGTTGGTGATAAATTGCCATCAGAAAGGCTTCTGGTAAAGGCATTAGGCGTCAGCCGTATTCCTTTACGGGAAGCACTTGCTCGATTACAGGCTTTAGGAATTATCTCTGTTCATCATGGTAAAGGTGCGTTTATTTCAGAATTTAACGCGCTGAAAATTTTACACAAGCTATCGCCTATCTTACGATGCCAATCCGAAGTAAGTTTATTGGATATGCTGGAAGCGCGTATTGTGATTGAATGTCAGGTTGTTGCTTTTGCAGCCAATAGACGTAGTGAAGAAATACTCAAAAGGCTTGAAGCTGATATTCACGCAATGGAAAGAGATATAAATGATAGACTTAAATTTATCAAAAATGATATGGATTTTCATGAGACCATAGCAGAGGCAACAGAAAATCCTGTACTTGTTGCCTTTGTTGCTATAACACACAACCTTATACAGATAGTTCAGGAAAGCTTTCCAGATTTACTTGAAGCCAGACAAGAATCCCTGGAATATCATAAACAGATCTATAGTGCTATTAAGGAAAGAAAACCTGATTATGCTGAAGAGTCCATGCGAAATCATCTTAATAATATAGCAGAGAGATTAAAAGAACAAAAAGTTTCGAATCTACCAAACAATAACAAAATTTCTCAAAACCGATCTAAATCTTTATCATGATAGATATGAAATTGTTTTTTCGCAATTTCAATAGTATATAAACCGTTGCTAAAAGGCGAAAAATTCACAGGATGTTAAGGGTGAGTGACAAATCCAATAAAGTTATAAGGTTACGAGTTTACATACTAGGAATAATTCTAATTCCTGTAAATAGTTATTGGATAATTCAGATGGAGGTAATCCGTTATTCCGGTTTACCTACAACTATATCCCTTTTGTTTAATGCAGTTTTTTGCCTTCTTTTATTGACTGTTTTTAATATCCTGCTAAATAAGACAGTTCCCAGGCTTTCTTTGTCACAGGGTGAGTTATCAGTAATTTATGTTATGATTTGTATTTCATCAACCATTGGCGGACATGGATTTATGCAGGTATTAATACCTATAATTTCACATCCATTTTGGTTCGCAACACCTGAAAACGAATGGAGCGAACTGTTCCTGAATCATATGCCAGATTGGTTGGTTGTATCTGATAATCAGGCATTAAAGGGATATTATAATGGTGAAGTTTCCTTTTATTATGTGGAATATATAAAGGCCTGGCTTCAACCCATAATATCATGGTCTTTATTTATCATTGCTTTAGTTTTGGGAATGTTGGGAATCAACATAATAATCCGCAGGCAATGGACCGAAAATGAGAAATTGGCATATCCAGTTATACAATTACCTCTGGAAATGGTGGGCGAATCCAATAGGTTCTTTAAAAATCGCTTTATGTGGATTGGTTTTGCCATTGCTGGTATCCCCAATATCATAAATGGTCTTCACTATTTTTTCCCGAATATACCTTATATACCTATAAAGCGTCAGAATATCGGTCATTATTTTACAGAAAAGCCATGGAACGCAGTAGGCTGGTTGCCAATTTCCTTTTACCCTTTTGCTATCGGTCTGGGATTTTTTATGCCCCTTGATCTGTCTTTTTCGTGCTGGTTCTTTTATCTTTTCTGGAAAGGAGAAAATATATTAGGCAGCGTTTTGGGATTAAAAAGCCTGCCAAACTTCCCGTATCCCGATGAGCAGTCCTGGGGAGCGTATATGATGCTGGTTATTTTTGCGTTTTTTCTAGGCAGGAAATATTTTATCTGGGTTTTCAGATCAGTTTTTAGTAGACAAGAAAATAATAATGAATCAAAAGAACCCATCAAATACAGGTCAGCGTTGCTGCTAATATTATGCTGCTTGATATTTTTGATACTTTTTTGCCATAGGTCGGGCATGTCAATTTTTATTTCCCTAATGTTTTTTGTCATATATTATGCTCTATCCACAGCAATTACCAGAATGAGGATAGAATTGGGATCACCTGTCCATGATATTCATTGGATCGGTTCAGATGAAGTTCTGGTCAGGTTCTTAGGCACTCGCTCCTTGGGTACTATGAACCTTATTAATTTCACTTTCCTTCGCTTTTTTAACCGTGCTCAATATAGCCATACCATGCCCCAACAGCTTGAGGGTTTTAAGATTGCAGAAAAAATGCAAACCCCAAACCGACAGTTATTTGCTGCGATGGTTATTGCAATTTTAATTGCCCCTTTCGCAACCTTCTGGACCTATCTGCATATAATGTATAATCATGGTGCAACCCAGAGCTTTTTTGGAGCTGAGTCTTTTAGCAGATTGCAGAGATGGTTAAATTATCCTGAACCTACTAATTATCCTGCATTAGCCTTTATGGGGGTAGGATTACTGTTTTCGTTATTCCTATTCTTAATGAGAATGAAATTTGTCTGGTGGCCGTTCCATCCTGCTGGTTATGCTGTATCAGGAAGTTGGTCTATGAATAACATCTGGCTTTGTCTTTTCATAAGCTGGTTAGCAAAGAAAATCATTCTTAAGTATGGTGGGTTAAAGGCCCATTTAAAGGCAACTCCTTTATTTATGGGCTTGATTCTGGGAGAATTCACCATTGGAAGCATTTGGACAATAATTGGTATTTCCCTTGATATGCCAACTTATGGATTTTGGTTTTAAAAACTTCCGCTTAACAGGAGGTATTAGAATGTCCAATACTAAAATGAAAGTTGATGAGAAATCTTTTGATATTCCACATATTTTACCAAAACGTTTAAAATACCTTTTAGACAATCTTCAAACCGATATTCCTCCACCTTATGATAATAAAGAGCCATTCCTGGAGGTATTTGAAGAAAATAGGGATAAACCTTACGCAATCCGTCTTGCAAAGGCTATAGTATCTTCCTGGCTTCAAACAGAACCTGTTATTCGGGATAATGAAATAATAGTAGGAACACCTCGCCCGGGACGCCTCTTGCAGGAAGTTTATTCCTATGGTATTAGTTTTAACAGCGGCATATTCAAAGATATGGAAAATAGCGATGAGGGTAAGATGATTCGTAAAAGATACGATTCTATCGCCTCTGATTTTTATCCCAAAACTATGGCTATTATGCAGGAGGAAGGTTCCAAAAGATTTGGTTCAAAGGAAAATTTTGCAGCTTCAAGAGGTTTATTTTGGCCTGGCAGTTTTCAAGGGCATAATGTTCCCGATTTTGATAAACTTCTGACAAAAGGTATTGGTGGGGTTGTAAATGAAATTGAATATTGGCTTAATGAGTTTTCAGATGTGGATAAGCGAACGTTAATTGAAGCCTGCAGGATAATCTATTTGGGAATGTCTGACTGGATAAAGCTTTATTCTCAAAAGGCAATGAAAATGTCAATGGATGCCGAAAATGCTGAATTTAAAGAGCAATTGGAATCCATCGCTGAATGCTGTTCAGCAATAGCCTATGATCCCCCTGAGACGTTCCGCCAGGCGGCACAATTATCATGGTTTTATATGCTCTGGGACGGCCCTGACAGTCAGGGAAGAGTGGATCAATACCTATATCCATTCTATTCCAGAGACATGGAAACCGGAAGACTTGACGATGATGGTGCGTTCGAAATATTGGGTTCACTTTTTCTCAAATTTAATCGCTATCCCGCCCATCATGTGGCATTATCAGGTCAAACCGATGATGGACATGATGCATCTAACAGGCTGACAAACCTTTGTCTGGAAGTGGCCCGATCACTTCATCTTACTATGCCGAGATTTACCATACGTGTTTGTCCTGAAACCCCTTATTGGGTATGGGAAAAAGGCATCAAAATGTGGTCGGAAGGTATGGGAGATCCAACGATTTTTAACGATGATGTTGTCATAAAGGGTATGGTGAGACAGGGGGTTAAGATTGAAGATGCACGTAATTATGCCTTTGGTGGCTGTACTGAAATACAGCTTTGCGGAACCAGCAATCTAGGGGGCGAAGATGCAGATTTTAATCTGGCAAAATGTCTGGAACTGGCTCTTAATAATGGCAAGTGCCGTCTTACAGGCCTACAACTGGGTCCAAAGACTGGTGATCCAAGGGAATTTAACACTTTTGATGAGGTAATGAACGCCTATAAAACACAGGTAGAAACTATGACCAAACACTGTTGTGAGATGTCGAATATAGGCTCTCAGATACGTTCCGCTAACCTATCAAAAATTGTCAGGATGCCTTTGATTGCTGATTGTCTTGAGAGAGGTATTGATCCTGATGCTGGTGGAGTCCGTTACGGTCATGGCGAAGTTATGACTTTGGGAATTGGAATAACGGGTGACTCGTTAGCAGCGATAAAAAAACTTATTTTTGAAGAAAAAGAGATAACTATGGCTGAGCTTATAGACGCGTTAGATGCAGATTTTGTTGGCCATGAATCTCTACGTCAGCAATTAATGAACTCTGTTGCTAAATATGGTAATGATGATGAATTTGCTGATAAATATGCAGTGGATGTTTCAGAGCATTTTTGGAAGGAGTTAAATAAATATATAACAAATCGCGGCAATCCATATTTTGGCTGTGTTATAGTATTAGGCAGAAATATTGACTTTGGTCATAGAACTGCGGCAACTCCCGATGGGCGCAGGTCAGGAGCACCGTTAGAAGGTTCAATTGAACCTCGTGCTGGTATGAATAGAAGCGGTCCTACAGCTATGCTTCATTCCGCAGCAAAAATCCCGCAATATCTGGCTCCTGGCGGTGTCCTGTGCAATATCAAGATACCGGCTAATTTAATGCAAGAGCCGGGACAGCGGAATAAAGTTATCAATATTATCAGAACATATTTTCAACTTGGTGGACAGCAGGTTATGAACACACCTGTCGATTCTGAAACACTGAAAGATGCTCAAAAGAACCCTGAGAAATACAGGGATCTGATAGTCAGGGTAGGAGGCTACAGCGCATACTTCGTTCATTTGTCCCATGAATTGCAGGTTGACATAATAAATCGAGCTGATATGTCAATATAACAGTTTTTGAGAAACTGAAAATCTTCAACGGAGGTAAAACAAAATGTTAAAAACCAAAGAATTTTTGATGATTTTAGTTCTTCTTTTATCATGTGGTTTGGTAAATGCTGAAGTGCTTTTTGTGGATGATTTTGAGGGCGACAATTTGGGTGAAGAGCCATCAAAGTGGGAACATATTGCCTTTGCTGGCGGTGATTCCCCGATTACTGTAGAAGAAAGCCCTGATGATCCAAACAATAAGGTGGTCATGACTGTGGGAATTGGCCTTTACATCCCAATTGCTGATGGAAGGGATAACTGGAGTGACTACATCTGGGAATTTGACTGGATGTGGGAGAATGACGACTTTGTGGGAACTGTATATAGAGTGGAAGGCGCAGAAGCACATTTTCACGGTAGCAGGCGTCAAGGGGCATCTGAGATACACATCTACACACGCAACGCCGGGGCCTGGGCTAACGTAGCCACCGGTGTATATCCAAATGAAAATAACGTCTGGTATAGCCATCGTTTGGTTATGATGGGCGATAAGCATGAGATATACCTCAAAGAACGGGATGATGATACTCCTTTTGAAGATCTGGATCCCGTCGTTGAAGCTAACGATGATACATTTAAGAATGGCCCTGTGGGTATGATGGGTATCACCGCTGGGGTCAGCTATTTTGATAATATGGTGTTGGTTGAGAATCTTCAGGATATAGATAAACTTAAATCCGTAGACCGGCGTGGAAAATTAGCTATAACCTGGGGTGAAATCAGAAACCAATAGCAGTAACTGGAAGGAGGGTAAAGGAAAATATTTTTATAAAATCTGGTTCTTCCGGGTTTAGCGTGGTAATAATTGAAAATAAGGAGATTTACAAATGTTAAAGCTTAAAGCTATGATGATTTTGGCGATGTTTGTCTTTTGTAGCACAGCAATTGGTGAAATGCTCTTTGTTGACGATTTTGAAGATGACGTTATTGGTTCCGAGCCATTAAGATGGGATAAGATTGAATCCACAGCCGGTGACTCAATAATTACTATCGAGATAGATCCGACAGATGCGCAGAACAAAGTTGCAAAGACAACAGCAATAGGAATATATCTACCCCAGGTTGCAGGAAGGGAAAACTGGACTGATTATGTATGGGATTTTGACTGGATGTGGGAAAATGACAATTTCGTAGGAACTGTATATAGAGTTGAAAGCGGCGAAGCGTTTTTCCATGCCAGCCGTCGTACTGGATTTGTGAATGTAAATATATACACTTACGATAACGGCGCATGGGCTGAAATAACTTCAGGCGAGTATCCCAACGAAAATAATGTCTGGTATAGTCATCGTCTGATAATTAACGGAAATACTCATCAGGTTTATCTAAAGGAGCGAGATGATGATACTCCATTTGAGGAACTAGACCCAGTTGTAGAGGCTGAAAATGATATGTTTGAAAGTGGGCCTATTGGTATGATGGGTATCACATCTGGCGTTAGCTATTACGATAATATGAGAGTGGCAGAAACAGTTCAGGATCTTGAAGATGTTACCGCTGTAAATGCTGATCGAAAGTTAGCCGCTATCTGGGGACAGATAAAGAAATAATCATCGATATTTATCTGGCTCATGATTACTCTTTTAGCCGAAGTCTAAATGAGCCAGATAATTCAGATTAGCTTTATCTCAATGTCTGTAAAGGTTATTGCAGACATTGAAAAAACACCTCTAATACAGAGGGAAAATCAGGTTAGCTAAAGAATTTGTTTGAGTTATGGAAAATTAAAAAGCCCTAGACTTAATCAGAATTATTTTATATTCATCACCATAAATCGAAGGCAATACCCAGCATAGTCCATGTCCCACCGAAAAATACATCTCCCAGAAGTAAACCCAGGAAATAGCCTGTCGCTTTGCGGAAACCCTTTATACCTGAATATTTTAATATTATCAGCTTAATCAGCCATGCTATAAAAAACGAACCCCAACCCCATACCATTTGCCAGCTTCCTGATATAGCATATCCGACAGGATGAAAGGGCCACCACAGGAAACGCATACGACCTACCATCAGCAGTATTGTAGTAACAAATCCAAATCCGGTGAATATCATTGATGGGGTGTTAGTGGTTGTCAGGTTATTTATCCACGACTGAAACCGGTTCCAGGGTTCAAATCCGAAGTATATATTAACCGGAGCGGCATTTTGGACTCCTACTTCATAGCTGTGATTCAATAACGCCCATATGGCCATGGGCCCGGCCAGCAAGCTAGCTACTATAAGGGCGTAAACAAAACCGTTGCCTTTTGTACCTATCCTTTCGGAAATTTTCAGGGCTTCCAGTTGGTGGGGCATGGGATTGGAGCGATAAGCCCTGTCTATAAACCATAATTGAGTCATGCCAACAAGAGTGGACTGGTTCATCCTGCGGGTGCCAAACATGTTTATGAGAATGGTGCTGGGGCCTGCAAAATGCAGGTCATGAAGAGGTGTGCCGATCTCTGCCCTCATCCGGGCAATGGCCAGGAGTATCAGGTAATACATGCCAAAGAAAGACGCTGCTACCCAGATGGACATACCGAGATAATTGCTAAAAATAATCAGCAGGAAAATTCCAATTATTATTGTAGCAATGGCTATCCGATAGCCATTGACTTCACCTGAATCCTCAGTTTTGAATTTACCGAAGATCATGGCAAATACGCCTTTCAGGTGCTTTCTTGTTATCCATATAGCAATTATCCCCAGGGCTAAATAACCTCCGGAGGATTGTTCATATGAATAGGGGAAATTGGGAAAACTTCGGAATCCTACCATCCGACCAAAGACAATCTGGGCTTTGAATAAAAGTAAAAAGAACCAGCATGAAAAGAGAATATCCATAGGCACAAAAAATCCCAACCCTATATAGTTAAATATAACGTTAAAAGGCAGCCATCCCACAGCATTCCAGGGACTTTCGGTAAAATACTGACCAAGTTCATAGCTGGTTCTTATATAGGGTATTACGGGAAATATCCGGTGCAGGTAGTTAATATTTAGAACAACTCCCGCCGTACCCACACCAGCCCAGACCAGCTTGTTTTTGAAAAATGTGTTTGTGGGTGCTGACAAACGAAGGGGAAGCTGGATAACAGGATAACTTAAACGGTCAATCTCTGTCCATTTTTTCTGGACGATCACATTTAAGGCCAGAGCGACAGCTAGAAGGACAAATATAAATCCAGACCAGATTAAAAATGGTGTCAGCCATT
The DNA here is from genome assembly GCA_014730235.1 of Candidatus Poribacteria bacterium. Classification (GTDB taxonomy): domain Bacteria; phylum Poribacteria; class DTPJ01; order DTPJ01; family WJIO01; genus WJIO01. Next base: position 10,431 of record WJIO01000127.1, on the reverse strand, counting down.
TACGCATTATATGGGAGTTATAGAGGGATGAATCACCTACAAAATAACCGGAAAGGGTGGTTTTGTCTTTGACAGTTACAGCATCAGGCAGATACGGCAGGAGGGTTTGTTCCCACTCGTTTTCCGGTGCAGCATACCATTGCGGATATGCTATCTGGGGAACAAGTATCTGAACCATATCGTGACCAGCCACGCATGCGGCAATGTTACACATGGCAAAAATAGCCAGCAAGTCGGCCCTGCTCAGGTTTATTTTCGGCCAAAGCTTTCCAATAAGCCGAAATATAACCATCAGCACCATCATGTTATATACTGATGTCCATATAAGGGATGAAGTGCTAGCACCACCACCCTTGTATACGATGGCTTCGATCTTGGATATCCAGTATGAATGGATAGGCATCATCAAGATACCAAGAAATATAGCCCGTATATGAACTTTATTATCCGAATCTTTGCTTGCCATTTGATCTTATTAGCCGCCGGACACAGGTGGAAACACGCTCAGAATATCACCATCCTTCAACTCAGTTTCCTTATCCACCAGAGAGCCATTTACCATAAAAACATTGGTAAGTTTAGGCGGCACTTTAAGTTTATCGAGAACATCCTGAACTTTAGCTCCGGATTTTATAGTCAAATCCGCCTGTTTATTCTGAGAGCCAGGTGGAAGCAATTTAGCAAGGTTGGCAAACATTTTCACTTTTATTTTCATATAAATCATCCCCAAAAATTAAACATGCCATACATAAAGCTCTTTATTATCCAGAGGTAGATTCACCCGTTTTCCTGTCCTATGGCTTTCAGCAATAGCCAGACATAATTCAGTGGCTCTATGGGTTACCTCCACATTACCAAGAGTTGGTCGTTTCTGCTCATAAGCTTCGATTAAATCTTCCAGACATGCAGCAGTTGCGCTGTAAGCTTTATATTCCGGATAAGTTGATTCCCGGAATATGGCTCGTTTATCATTGATTTTATAAGTTTTACGAATCGTCCATTCTATGCCGTTATTCATACCTCTTATGCTGCCTCCTGTGCCCCAGATTTCAAAATCCCACATACCTGAAGGGATTGTCCAGGCTTCTGTGCCATTATCAAAAGCTATGTGATAAATAGCCGATGGGTCTTTGTCAAGACGGTTGTTTTTAATTTCCAGGCTTCGAGGCCTTAACTCACCCCAGACACTCTCAGCAACCGGATCACCAAGCAAATACATTATAGTGTCAATAGAGTGAATATGACCGTGCATAAGGTTTGTAGAACCGAAATGAATTATAGATTTAATCTGACCGATCTCGCCTGCATCCATAAGCTCTTTGGCTTTGTGGTAACGGCTGTCAAATCTACGAAGAACACCTGTGTTGAAAAGGGTGTTATTGTTTTGACAGGCTTCCAGAACCACGTCGGCTTCTTTCATGGAACAGGCCATGGCCTTTTCTACATACATCATGGGAACGCCGGTTTCTGCTACTTTTACGGCCATTTCTGCATGAATTTCCCCTTTGGTGCATATAGCAACCATGTCAGGTTCTTCCTGTTTAATCATTTCAAGATAATCTTCATAAAGTGCTTTAACCTCCCAGCGTTCACCAAAGGCTTTAAGCTTTTCAGGAAGTATATCAGCACCGGCTACCAATTCTGCTTTTTCTATCTGCTGGCACGATGCGGCTATGGAATACGGTAAAGTTATTGCCGGATAATCAACTACCTCTTGATCAATGGTGCTGGCCATTCGTCCTAAACCAACTATTGCGACGCGATATTTTTTCATGCTAACCACCTCTATATTATTATATTTACATTTTCCAACCATTTTTGTATGGATCAATGCGTCTAAAAGTATCAAGCATAAACTGCTTATCCTCTGGTTTTGCGCCTATAGCCCTGTGATCACCGTAGTCTCCCAGTATGAAACCCCCTTCAGGTGTTCCCCAGTTATATAAAAGTTCTTCTGCCTCTTTTTCAATTTGCTTTCGGTCTCCCTCTGGTAGTGTTTTTTGAATATCACACAGACTTAAAAAGCATATCTTACCGGCAAACTGCTGACCGATTTCTTTTATGCCATTGGTGCGAGGTTGCTGCATATTAATGACATCACAACCGGCTTCTATTAGACCGGGGATTGCCTTGTTTATTTTACCACAGGAGTGCATCCAGACATAATAGCCACATTCATGTATAACATCAAAGAGCTTTTTATATCTTGGAAAAAAGAATTTCCTCCATAATTCAGGTGAAATCTGAAGGTCTTCTTCCGTTCCCCAGTCCTCGCTGAAGTTTATGGCCTGGATGTTATCGCCGCAGTATTTATGCGTATTTCTTACAACTTCAATATCATATTGCAGAATCCTATCAGCCAGTTTATTAATCTCAGGAGTATTATCCATTAAATCCATCATGGAATTTTCAAATCCATGCAAGCTGTGCATACGTTCCCAGAGGATCATGAATATTCCGGAACTAACAAATTTATCCCGCCGGTTAGGATCATTTTTAATCTCATCAATTTGCCCGGGCATATTCTCGTAACGTCGGGGATCATTACCATCGGGCCAGGGAAAATCTTTCATATCAGAAAGGTCTTCCAGGGGATGACCTTTTACCTGTCCCATGTTGGGCATATCCGTATGACCCCATAGGCAAAGCCATTGATCCATGTTAGGAACATCCTGTGCTTCCGGTGGTTTTATATCCCTGCGTCCAACTCCTGTAACATCGGAAATTTCACCACTATAACCACTTACCGGTAATCGCTCAGGTTTGCGAAATTCTATTGCCCTTGTTACAATTTCTCTGGGTTTCATATATATCTCCTGTATATCTCCTGAAAATAATGATATTAATGTAATTATGTAATCGTTAAAAATGGATATAATTTAGTTGTCATTCCTGCGAGAGCAGGAATCCAGTAGATCTGCATAAAGACTGAATTCCTGCAAAAGCATGAATGACAACCAAGTGATATTAATTTTTAAAAATTACATTAATTGCTAACAGCTTTCCTTTTCCCTTCTTTTCTGAGTAAATCCAATACAATTAAACCACCCAGGGTAACACCAAGAAAGTTAGTGAAAAATCTCCATGCAATTATATATATTTCAAGCAGGTCTTCGGCAAAATCCCCCATCATATGATAGCTGCTGAGTTCAGCTATCCCGCTACCTCCGGGTGTTGGGCTAAAATAGACGATAAAATTAAGAACAAACTGGGTCAAAAAGACTTCTGGCACATTATGCTGAACGTTTAATCCCGCAAGAATAACGGAAGCCTCTATACATAGAAGCGCAATAGTCCCAAAAGTAAGTAAACCGGCAAATAAAATAGTTATTTTACGAGCTTTTCTGTAGATGGCCATACTTTCGCTGTATTGATCCAGACCACCCATAACTTTTTCTGTAAAAGATGTCTTACCTCTGGTTATAAAATTCAGGCTTTTGGCAATTATTTTTTTCAGCAAATCCATCTTTACTAAGCTTAACACGAAAAGCGTTAAAGCAATTACAAAGGTTATAGATACTGTGCTGAAAACAGCTTTCATAATACTTCCGGAATTAAACCCAAGATTGGGGTTAAAAGCCATTATAACTATTGTCGATCCCACCAGGCTGAATATAGTCAGCATAGCTCCCATAAGACACCCGGAAAAGGCCTTCGCTAGGGGAACTCCTGCCTTATTCAGTATATAAATCTGTAAAGGACCTCCCCCTGTCTGAAAAGGTGTAACAGCACCTAAAAACAGATTAGCTATAAAAGCCCTGGAGGAATCCCAGAACTTCACATCAACATCAAGACCCTTTATTAATATCTGGAATCTTAAGCCGTTAAAAACAAAATATAACAGCATGGTAACTGCTGCAAGGAATCCATAAATGGGTTTGATCTGCTTTAAACTCTGCCATGTATCACTGTCAAAACCGCGATAAAACAAGATCATGGCGCTTATAGTGCTAATAGCGAGGAAGATAATAATCCCTGTTTTTATACGGTATTCTTTACCACCTATTTTCATTCTTCGTTTTTATCACCCGTAGATTTTTTTAGGAGTTTTACTTCCTGCTTGGTGAGGTGTCGAAATTCTCCGGGAGGTAATTTTCCCAGGGATATGGGGCCCATCTGAATTCGTCTTAGCCTTAAAACCTTATGTCCTATAGCAGAGAACATTCTTTTGATCTGACGCTTTCGTCCTTCATATATAGTCAGCTTTATGAGGCTGGTATTATCATCGCTTTTCTTGTCTTCAAGTCTTTCTACCTGGGCAGGCAATGTAATACCATCTTTGAGTTTAATACCTTTTCTAAGATTATTTAGCTTTTTTTCATCGGGTTTACCTTTAACCCAGGCCAGATAGACTTTATTTACGTGATGTTTGGGATGGGTCAGGCGATAGGATAATGCGCCGTCATTTGTGAAAATAAGTAAACCTTCTGTATCCATATCCAATCGCCCAACAGGATAAACCCGTTTGCGTTTTGTGGAAATCAAATCCATAACAATATCCCGGTCGTAGGGATCAGAAGTTGTCGTAAGGTATCCGGGGAGTTTATTCAGCATCAAATAAACTTTTCCGCCATCATATTCTATAAGTTCTCCATTTACTTTTATGTCATCATTTTTTGGATCAATGTGCAGTCCACCTACATCAGCCACTTTTCCATTTACTGTAACTTTTCCATTCGCTACCATTCTTTTTGCTTGACGCCGGGAACAAACTCCCGCATCAGCCAAGTATTTCTCTAATCTCAGATCTCATCTCCTCCTTGGGAGTTCCTAACATTCTTTCAATTTCATCTATAGAAGGCAGTTCAGAAAGGTCTTTCAGGCCGAAGTGCATGAGAAAATCCTCAGTTGTGCCGTAGATCATGGGTTTTCCCGGGGCCTGTTTTCTGCCTATAACCTCAATGAGATTCCTTTCCTGTAAGGTGCGGAGCACACTGTCGCTGTTTACACCCCGGATTTCCTCTACTTCTGCTCTGGTTGCCGGTTGTCTGTAAGCTATAATCGCCAGTGCTTCCAGGGCGGATATTGAAAGCCGGGATGATATTTCTGTTGTATAAAAACTTTTGATCCAGGGGGCGTATTTATCCCGGGTTCTTATCTGATAACCGTTGGCGATCTCAACGATCTGGAAACTCCTGCCTTCTCTGTCATAATCCTGTTTTAGTTCATTGATTAGCTGGATAATGCTTTCGTTATCCATGTCAACCATTATGCTGACCAGTTGTCCCGCTGTTACGGGTCTATCAGCGGCGAATATAACCGCCTCGATTACTGATTTTGCTTCTGATTGTTGCATTTTGTAAAATCCAATAATAACTTTTAACGCTTATATAACCATATTTGACCAAAAATCTGGGATTGTCTGGCGATAATGTCTTTTGTTCTTATTAATTCCAGAATAGCCAGGAAACATACTACGATTTCAATTCTGCTATACATCATTGAAAAGAAAGATGAAAATTCCACACGACCCTCGTCCTTGAGTTTACTTAGAATCTCATCCATTTTTTGCTGGACTGTTACTGTCTCTTCTCGGAGTTCCCTGAAGCGATCATCCGGCATAGCCTGCAAGATAGTTCTAAAAGCTGAGAGTAAGTCAAACAAAGTCGCATTAACCTTGAATTCCTTTAAATCCAGTTCTTCATAATTTTCTTCCATGTATAATCTGGGGAAGAGTTTATTCTGCTTTTTTTCCCATTCAGCCAGAACTGACGCTGCGTCTTTGAATTTCCTATATTCGATCAGTTGTCTTACAAGCTCTTCCCTGGTCATCATCTCTTCGTTATTATCATCTGTTGATCCAGCGGGAAGCATTGCCTCGGATTTCATATGAAGCAAAGTAGCTGCCATAACCAAAAATTCGCTGGCAATATCAAGATCAAGCATTTTCATAAGGCTGATGTATTCTACATACTGTTCAGCTATTTGGGCTATGGGGATATCATAAATATCCACTTCGTTTTTTTTAATCAGATACAGAAGAAGGTCTAAAGGACCTTGAAAGACATTTAGTTTAACTTCATACATGGCTTATTTATCTGGCTCTTCCGGATTTAGTGCGATAAAGATAAGAAATTTATTTATGCTGTCATTCCTGCATTCGCAGGAATAACAAGCTGAGAGAATTTTCAATTATAATCACACTAAACACGGAAAAGACATTTATCTTAAGAAATTTGCTAATCCTGAAACAAGACTCAATTTATGTAGATTGGGTTTGAATCTGCGAAACCCAATCTACATTTTATATTAAACCTATTTCTTAATCTCTCCCCAGCAGGTAGTTAGTTTGCCGACACTTTTAACAGCAAAAAATATGGTGGATTCATAGTTTTGTTTAACTTCAGCAGCAGACAGACCCCGGTTATATATAAGGGCTTCGTCAATGATTCCATCAAAATATCCATCTGAAGCGCCGCCAAGAGAGGTACCAGTGCCACCGTTAGTTCCGACTGATCCTGGCCCAAAGGCTGTTTCAGCGGCTAATTCACCGTCGAAATACATGTATATATTACCATCGAGTAGAACCCCTGTTATATAGTGCCATTCCTCTTCGGGAATCTCAACACCAAAACCCGCGTCATCACCAACCCAGCCGGGAGAAATAATGAGTTCCGCCTCAGTACCGACGTTCCTGTTGTCATACCTTAAGGCCCAACCACTGAGGTCTCGCTGGGCAATGATGGGCCCGCAGCAACCACCACCAGAACCTGTTCTGTAAACCCAGGCAGAAGCAGTGAATTCCTCTATACCGTTAAACATAAGGTCATCAGTACCGGGTATATCCACTTTTCCACTTGAGCCATCAAACTGCAAAGCCTGACCAAATCTTCCCTCGACCTCTTCCACACCTCCGATTATTGTTCCATCATTCTCACCGATAAAATCCTCGACAGTGCCTCCGTCAATAGTTCCTTCGTCCATAGGATAATAGACGATCAAACCATTTTGAACAATATCAGCTTTTGACATACCTTCACACACAAAAATAAATGATAAAACCAGTAAAATTATTAGACTTTTGTGCATATTCATGATCCTCCTTATTCATCAGACCAATAAAGTAATTTAATTAAATATATTTTGACAGACCGTTACTACTTGTTAAGTATTTTACCAACTTTTAATTATAAGATCAATGAAATTATATTTTATCCCAGGTTTTTTTATTTTACATATTTCAGGAATTTAACAAAGGATTGGCAGACTGTCGAGTTGAAGCCCAGTAAGATTTCACAGACTTTTGCCAATTCGCCAAATTCGATTTACGCTAGAATTAAAAATTGTGATTGAGTCAAAAATACTTGACTTCTTTACTAGCAGTATTGTAGAATAGGCTCAAAGAAGTATAACTCTTTCGGGTTCAGTGTGATAAAGATAAGAAACTTCTTTATGCTGTCATTCCTGCTTCAAGCTTTTTTAAAAAGCTTGAAGCAGGAATGACAAGCTGAGAGAATTTCCAATTATAGCCACACTAAAGCCGGAAGAACCAGAAGTATTAACTGTAGCTTCGTTCTCTCATTATTATTTTCTTTTCGATATGAGGTTTTCAACTTATTCAGGGCTTTTTCTCTCAGTCCTTATCTATTTTAGTATAAACACAGTTTATTCTCAAGAAATATCAGGATTAAATCTGGCTTTCTCATCTAACTTTAATGGTGATTGGGAAATCTACCTTTTAAATGCGGAAAATGGAATTCCTTTTAACATCACCCGAAGCAAAATGGCTGATTATTATCCTTTTTGGTCCCCTGATGGCAGGAGGATTGTGTTTTTTTCCAACCGGGACAGAAATAACGAAATATATATTATGGATTCTGATGGAAAAAACCAGACCAGACTTACTTATGATCCTTCTTTGGATAAAGCCCCATGTTGGTCTCCAAGTGGTGATAAAATAGCCTTTAACACCAACAGGGACGGAAACTTTGAGATATATATCATGATGGTTAATGGACAAGGACAAAAAAATCTAACTAATACAGCGGCAGATGAAGAAACCCCGGCCTGGTCTCCTGACGGTAAAATTATAGCTTTTTCATCAAAACGCGACGGTAACTGGGAAATCTATACAATGAATCATGAAGGGGAAGATCAGACCCGATTAACAGATAACCCCGGCTTGGATTCATATCCTGCATGGTCATCAGATGGTAAGAGAATAGCATATACATCCATGAGACAAGGAGATATGGAGATATTTGTAATGCCATCTACAGGTGGAGAAGATATAAACCTGACAAAAGACCAAGGAGCGGATGATGCAGTTCCATCCTGGTCGCCTGATGATTCTATGATAGCATATCAACATGAATTAAACGGTAACTGGGTTATTGCCATAATGAAATCTGATGGTTCTGATAAGAAAATTATCACAGATTCGGATGCCTGGTATGTACAACCTAAATGGTGTCCCGTTTCATCAGTTTTTACTGATGTTGAATATAATAAAACTAACTCTAAATGGAGTGAAGTTAAAATAAAACCCTTACCGTAAAATTACAGGGAGGTGATGATTTAAGTATATATCGCAATTTAGTTTATCTGATACTGTGTTTTTTTACTATGGGAGGATTAAGAAATGAAGAAAATTTTATTAATGCTGGTATCTGCTTTATTTGTCCTATCCTTCTCAGGAATGCTTATGGCTGTGGATATAGCCATGGAAGCTGAATTTGCAGTAATTGAAGAGCCAATGGTCATTGGTGTTCCTGTTGATGCTGTTGACCAGGGAGGGGCAGAACCTGATGAACCATCTCGCGGACAATTTGTATGGGTCCCCGGTCCTCCTGCAACAGGTGGCGGCGGCTCAGGTTACGTGCAATTTACAGTAAATATTCCGACCCCCGGAAATTACGCTGTTTGGGGTCGTGTTCTGGCCTGGGATGGTAACAGCGATTCATTCTGGGTAACATGGGAACCGGCTGATCCTGCTGAAAATCCTCAAGAAACCGAAAATACAGAATATAGATGGGGGGTTGCCGGTGGCGCAACATGGCATTGGGATAAAATTAACCAGTGGCTGGACGGAGGTACTTTTGAAAGGTCATGGGAACTCCCGGCCGGACCCACAATTCTAACGGTTTTCACCAGAGAAGATGCCACGATGCTTGACTGCATATTTATAACTGACAATCTGTCTGATGACGAAGCCGAAGTAGGGCCAAGAACACCTACAGATCAGGATTTACAGACTACGTCAGTTACCCCGGGTGACAAGTTGGCTGTTACATGGGGTTCGGTTAGAGCTAACAAATAGTTATAAAGCTATTATATCAAGTCGCGTTACGCGACTTGATATACAATTTCGGAGGTGTTAAATATGCAGAAATTCATAACTCTTATTATATCTTTCTTAATGTTTTTTATTTTATGTGTCAGCTTTATTGTAGCTGCTGAGGATGTAGAGATCGCATTAGAAGCCGAACTTGCCAGCAAAATCCAGAAACCTATGGTTATCGCATTACCTATTGATGCAAAAGACGCAGGAGGCGTTGAAACGGATGAGCCATCAGGCGGCAAATATGTCTGGGCTCCTGGCCCACCTGTAACCGGTGGTGGGGGCAGTGGTTTCATGGAATTTAAGGTAGATATACCGCAAGATGACACCTATGCAATATGGGGGAGGGTCATCGCCTGGGATGGTAACAGTGATTCCTTCTGGGTAACATGGATGCCTGCTGATCCTGAAGAAAATCCACAACAAACAGATAACGTAGAATTCCGTTGGGGTGTTGCTGGTGGGGGAACATGGCACTGGGACAGGATTAATCACTGGCTGGATGGTGGAACATTTGACCGAGAGTGGGAGCTTGAAAAAGGTGAAAGTATTCTCAAAATCTGGACTCGGGAAGATGCCACAATGCTGGATTGCCTCTTTATAACAAATAACCTTGCTGCCAATGAAGGCGGAGCCAATGTCCGTCTGCCTGAGGATGACGAGAGGGAAGAACAGGAAGGTAATATTGCTGTAGAACCCTTGGAAAAGATTTCAACTACCTGGGGTTCTATTAAAAATCAATATTAAAATGAAATTTCTTGTAAATAATTTGCGGTTAAGATTAAGAAATTATTTACAAGTTAAAACACAGAAGAAAGGGAGTGATAAAGAATAATATACTGGCTGGGAGTTTATGAAATTTAGTGTAATCGATGGAACAAATTTGCAGGAGGAAAGTCAATGAGACATAGTAATTATGGGTTTTTGTTTATTTTTAGTTTGTTATTGTGCCTTTTATTAAGTCTAACTGCATATGCAGATCAGATTATATATGTGGAGGTACAGGATTATAACAGAGCTTTAAGCCAATTTGGCGAAGAGGTGAAAGGTAACACATGGGTCGAAACTCGTGAAGATGGAGCTATTAACGGAACAGCCTTTGGTGGTCCTGGCGATAACAACCATTCTGGTGATGGTGGAGAACCTTACCT
>WJIO01000126.1 GCA_014730235.1 Candidatus Poribacteria bacterium | reverse complement strand
TGGATCAAGTCTGATAAACCCAGATGTTTACGGGATTCCACTGCTTTCTGCAATGCTATCAGAGCCAGACTCGTGTCCAGGCTGTCACCTATGTGCCAGCCCACACACTTCCGGCTGTATACGTCTACCACCGACGCAAGATAAATATACTCGTCAGGAAGACCAATGTAAGTTATATCAGAAGCCCACAGTTGATTAACTCCCGTCAATTCTGCGGTACCTGCAAGGTTCTGGTATATACAAAAACCATGATGGCTGTCGGTGATCCTCACCTTACGTTTCCTGGGTCGGCAAAGCAGTTGTTCCTCACGCATCAGGCGTAACATCCGTTTATGATTCACAACGTAATCACGTGGATACACGACCGGGTCCACTGAAAGCGTTCTCCGGATCTGATTTATATTGATTTTTATTCTTACTTTTGCTCAAACTTTTGTCCTAAAAGCTTGATGCTTCCATTTATGTATTAATGATTCATGTATCTCATGCTGTCGGGAAAGCTGTGATACTGGTGTTCCAGTCTCCACTTCTCGGAGTATCTGTATCTTGAATTCTTTACTATATTTTTTTCCTCTGCTTATTCATTTATGAACCCTCCTGTCTGGACATATACTACCTTATTTCTGTGTCCGTTGCAAGGGGTTCATTCCAGCTTTCAGTCTACATAGAGCGCAATCGTGAAGGTATCTGGTATGAAGAGGCTAAAAGACAAGTTATATCTATAGGTAGTGGTTCGGTAGATAAAGCCGGTGATATAGTCATTTGTCGCAGGATGAAGCTGCGTGGGATGAGTTGGAGCAGAGAAGGTGCTGATGCCGTTGAGAACATCCGCATAATAGTGCTAAATGGTAAGTGGGATGACTTCTGGGAGAGATACAAAGCCGCTTAAAGACATTTTGCGGATGTAAATTTTATGCTTGGTGTGTCGCCGAACCTGTCTCAACAGATATAAATTTTTCTGCGAATAAGAGATTTATGCTTCGGTAAAACAAAGTTGACTTTTACATAAATCATGTTATAATCACCTTGATATTGCCACCATCATAAAAATTAACCGGATTCTTAAATCAATAAATATTATACAAGGAGATAAAATATGAAGCTTGTGCAATTTTATATACCTGAAATTGGCAGTAGAGTAGGGATTATGGAAGGTGATCATGTTTCTGACATAACCACTTCTGAAGTGTGTGGAACACTGGAAATAATCAGGAAAGCCGCATCTGAAAACACAAGTGTTGACGAAATTGCCGCCGGATTAACTGTAAACGCCGAATATTCATACGAATCATTGAATACTAAATCTGATGATTCCAAACCGCACCTCTTGATGCCCATATATCCTCCGGAGGTATGGGGATGTGGAGTTACATATAAACGAAGTGCAGAAATGCGGGATGAAGATACAGGCGAAAAAGGCATATATGATTACGTATATTCAGCCGAACGACCGGAGATATTCTTTAAAGCCACAGCTTCCCGATGTGTGGGAAACAAAGATTATATCTGCATAAGAAGAGATTCAGAACTAACAGCCGCAGAGCCGGAAATGGCCTACGTTATCGGCGGGAAACAGGGAATTGTGGGATACACTGTCTGTAATGATGTTTCTGCATGGGATATTGAACGAGAAAATCCCCTGTATCTGCCCCAGTCAAAGGTCTTTTATGGCTGCTGTGCGTTGGGTCCTGTATTGGTTACAGCTTCGGAAATTCCCGATCCTTACAACCTTGATATAAAATGTAGGATAATAAGAAAAGATGAAGTCATATTCTCAGGGAATATAAGCTCATCGGCAATAAAACGGAAATTTGAAGAACTTACGGAATTTCTATGCCGGGATAATCCAATTCTTGTAGGAACGGTTATGACCACAGGCACAGGAATTATGATCCCCAATGACTACGCCCTGGAACCGGGGGATGTTGTAGAGATTGATATTGAAGATATAGGAATTTTGGAGAATCCGGTTAAGAAGCTTGGTGTTTAAACCAATTAGGAATCAGAAAGGATTTTTGTATGCAGGTTAATGCTGTAGTATTAAAGGAACCGGGAATATTGGAAATGCAGCAGTTTCCGAAACCGCATATAGATAAAGAATCCATATTGTTAAAGGTGGATTCTGTAGGTGTATGCGGGAGCGATAAACATGCTTATCTGGGCCATTCGAAGCTTAATTTTCCTGTGATACTTGGTCATGAAATAGTGGGAACTATAGAAAAACTGGGAGCAAAAGCCCAGGAGTGTATGTCGGTAATGGGTGGTACTCTTGCAGAAGGTGATAAGCTGGCCTTAGTACCAAGCTCCCAGAGCTGCGGGAAATGCTATAACTGCATAAATACACCTCACAGGACAGCTTTATGCACTGGCAGATCCGTATATGGTTTTACAAACTGCGAAGAGCCGCCTCATCTCTTCGGCGGTTTTTCCGAATATATTTATACACATCCTAGATCATGGGTTTTTAAGCTTCCGGATGCAGTATTAGATAAAGATATTGGTGTATTGGCAGAACCTATGGCAGTAGCTACCAGAGCCGTCGAAAAAGCACTTTCCCCAGGTATACCCCATATCGGAGAAGGCTATGGCATAGGTAAAACTGTGGCTGTATTGGGATCAGGGCCTATAGGTCTGCTTGTTATCGCAGTCTTAAGATCCACCGGTGCGGGGAAAATTGTAGCCACTGACCTTTCCGAATCCAGACTGAAAATGGCAGAGAAAATGGGCGCGACTCATACAATTAAAGTCGATGGAAAAGCGGATGAGCGACTACAGGAAGTGATGGATATAACTGACGGTGTGGGTCCGGAGATAGTTTTTGAATGTGCCGGTGTTCCTTCGGTATTTAAGGAAAGTCTGGATATGGTATCCCGGGGTGGTAAGGTTATAGAGGTTGGTCATTATACCGATCCCGGCGACATAGATATTAATCCCCACCTCATATGCAAGAAGGACATGGATATAATCGGCACATGGGCTTATCCCCAGATACAGTTTAAAGCTGCCATTGCCGCTTTGTCTCAATTTAGTCTGCCTCTGGATGAACTGATTACCCACAGAATGCCTCTGGATAAAGTGCATGATTCACTGGATATACTTGGTAAACCGGGAGTGCTGAAGGTGGTGATAGAGCCATGATAGAAAAAAAACTGACAGGTAATGAAGCTATCGCATATGGAATACTGGATGCCGATGCAAGAGCTATTTCAGGATACCCCGGTTCACCAATTACAACCATTATACCTGATATAATAAAGCTGGAAAAAAATCAGGAAGACCGGCATATTGAATGGTCAGTTAATGAGAAGGTCGCTCTGGAAGTGGCGCTGGGTGCTTCTCTGGGCGGAGATCGGGCTTTGGTATGCCTGAAAAGTGTGGGATTTAATATTACCGTTGATCCTGTTATGACAGCTAATCTAACAGGAGTTAATGCCGGACTGGTGGTGTTATTAGGAGATGATCCTGGCGCATGGCTTTCCCAGAACGAACAGGACACCCGAAAGCTGGTGGAATTTATGGAACTGCCTATCCTTGAGCCATCTTCACCCCAGGAAGCAAGGGACATGGTGCTGGCTGCTTTTGAGCTTTCAGAGCGTTTTGAGACTATCGTGGTAGTGCGGCAGATTAGGAGTCTTTCCACCGCAGAGGGTATGGTAAAACTTCAGGAAAAAATCGAAAAGCACGACTCAAAAGGCTATCAACGTATAAAAAACCGCTGGATTAGCACCACGTTTAACGTGATAGAAAACCATAAAAAATTACATAAGAAACTGGATGAAATGTCACAGCTTTTCAATAAATCCCCTTTCAATAAAGCTGTTATCAGGGATTCCCGGATAGGAGTAATAGCCGCAGGATATACCTGCACAAGACTGACGAATATACCCGGTTCAGATAAACTTTCAATACTAAAACTGGGAACCACTAATCCCCTTCCCGGGGAATTGATAGTTGATTTTCTGAAAGCGTCGCAAACGATAGTTGTACTGGAAGACAACGAACCTTATGTTGAGGAAAAAATCAAGACCATTGCCCATGATGCGAAGGTTGATATTAAAATTCTAGGTAAAATGTCCGGACATTTGCCCAGAGAAGGGGAATTGACAGAAGATAATATATCCCCGGCCCTTAAAGGACATATATATGTAGATACCGGCAAAGGTGAAGTATCCAGCGAAACCAGCAAGACCTTTTGCGATGATTGTCCTTATACCTCTGCGTTTGAGATCTTGTCTGATGTTATGGGAAAAATGGATGATGAAATAGTTATAATAGCAGAACCGGGATGCGGCGTAAAGCTTAACGCACCGCCTTTTGAGATGCTGGATATTAAATATTCTATGGGCTCAGCCATAGGTATTGCCTCTGGTCTGGCCAGATCAAGATCAGGGATTAAGCCTATCGCAGTCTGCGGCGATTCTTCGTTTTTTCATACAGGGATAAATGGCTTGATGAATGTCATAAACAATCCGGTAAACATATTTATACTGGTTCTGGATAACGCCTATACCGCCCTCACAGGTCGTCAGACACATCCTGGAACAGGAAAAGACGCCCGAGGACGTAAGACTAAAACCGTTGATATTACCAGCATTGCCCGGGTGTCGGGGATCGAATCTGTAGAAGTAATCGATCCTGATGATACAGAAGTCACCAGAAAGGCTTTTTACAAAGCTCTAACTTCAGAGGAAACATCCATTGTTGTTGTTCGCAAACCTTGTCCGCTGGCTCAGGAGGAGTAATATGCCCCAGCAACTTCGTATGGTCAGACCAAACCTGGACAATCTCGGTAAGCTGATTGTTCCCCAGGGTTATAAGATCAGAACATACAGGAAAGGTGATGAAGCAGCCTGGGCGGATATTATATCAAAAACCTTTGGAGGCGGATGGGATGCGGACAGATGCCGAAAAGAACTGACAGGAAAGCCGCAGTTTCGACCCGATGGGCTTTTCTTTGCCTTATACGAAGACAAACCGGTAGGTACAACATGTGCCTGGACGGATTCGCCGGATGAGAAAGAATCGGGTAGCCTGCATATGGTGGGTGTTATACCAGAACACCGGGGGAAAAGGCTTGGATACGTTTTATCCCTATGCGTGCTGCATTTTTTTAGGTATAATGGTTTCAAATTTGTCCGGTTATCTACAGATGATTTCCGTCTTCCGGCTATAAAGACCTATCTGAATCTGGGTTTTAAGCCGGTCTATCTGGATAATGGACATAGGCAGCGATGGAAAAATATATTTGAAAAACTGGGTTCGGATGGAGAAAATATTACAAGCTGAATAATACCGATGATTACTATAACAAATGATAAAATAACAGGTTTTAAGCCTCGGTGGGCATCCTTCAGGGGATTTTCATTGCTTTTTGATAATCCCGGTGTTAATGTTGCAATGGAACAAAATCTTTTCAGACTTAACTGCTGCGTTGATACAGATCCGGAACTCCGGCTTTATAAAGCTTTTGAAGAAGCTCTAAAAGCAATTGGAAGAGACATTATGCTTAATACTTATCTGCTTTGCTTACTGCCTTCATATTCATATCATGTAACGACGTGGGATGGTGTAAATGATAGCAACATAGATCAATTAAATAGAGACAAGGATTTATTTTCTAAATTTCTGGATGAGCTTCCCGAATGTATGCTTGAAAAGGTTGATTTCATTGATTTAATACAGGAATCAGCATTAATAAGTGACAGGGATTGGTCTTTATTACTGAAATTTCATAAGCTGGAAAAATGGAACAATAAAGCGCTTGTTGCCACTCTTCAAACTTTTGATGATAAATCAAATCAGGTGCTTGAATGGATTAAAGCAAACAGAGCAAGATTATCCAGAATATTTGGTGACAAATATGGAATCGACCTTTCGTCGAATTTCCCTTATGTTCCTCATGTAACACTGGGATATTATGCCAATGATGAACATGCCGAACTATCCACGCCAAGTATTGATTTATGGAATAGCATATTTTTAAAATATACAAAAAATCTGCAAATAGAATTCACCAGTATTAGTATTTACGCCTTCAGCAATATGGTAACTTCCTTTAGGAAATCAGATGAGAAATAGATTTAAAAGGATTAAATGTATATTCTTTCTCCTGGGTTATCTCCTGCAGACGTTTACAGTTATACTTTTAATCCCCATAATAATGGTAATAATATACTGGGGACAAAGAGGAGATGGTTGGGAAACTCTAGCAGCCTTTTTTATCCCCGCTTTTTTATCGGCTTCTCTTGGCATCGTTCTGAATAAAACCCTTAAGTCTGATAAAAGCATCAGTATGGCCGGCTCCATGCTTATATGCAGTCTGGGATGGATCCTTGTTTCTGCCCTGGGTGCTGTGCCTTTTGTTATCGGGATTAATTCCAGCTATATAAACGCTTATTTCGAAGCCATGAGCGGTTTTACCACAACCGGAATAACCGTATACTCAGGCCTGGATTATATGCCCAGGAGTATACTTTTCTGGCGAAGTCTTACCCAGTGGTTCGGAGGAGTTGGAATACTCTCGTTCTTTCTTATGATAACTTTCCGGGGAGGTGGAGCGCATCATATATTCGGAGCGGAAAGCCATAAAATATCATCCAGTAGACCCGTCCCAGGGTTGTTTAACACCCTGAAAATACTCTGGGGAATATACGGGCTGTTTACATTATTTGGTATTACCGTCCTGGTTATCGAAGGTATGTCTCTGTTTGATTCCATATGCCATACCTTTACGGCCCTATCCAGCGGAGGATTCTCACCTTATGACAGCAGTATAGCTTATTATGATCAGTCAGGTCATGCCAATTTTCGCCTTATTGAGTATACGATAATATTTTTGATGCTTCTGGCTGGGATTAACTTTCTGATACATTACCGCATACTTACCAGGGATTTTAAGGCCTTATGGGATAACATAGAAATCCGATACTGGTGGGGTTTTATCAGCATATTTACGTTAATTATCTTTCTGGAACATTTTATAAAAACCGGCTTTTTCACTGAGCTTGTAAATAATCCCATGAGTATAAAGTTATCTGAAATTGAAAAAGCCTTTCGACATACCCTTTTCCAAGTGGTCTCCATAATGACAACCACTGGATTTGGCACAAGGGATATTGGTGACAGCTTCTTTCCTGCACTTTCTAAACAGCTATTCCTGATTATGATGGTTATCGGAGGTTGTGTTGGTTCTACAGGTGGAGGTATAAAAGTTCTTCGGGTCGCTATATTAAATCGGCTTATGTATAGAGAGATTCGTAATTTAAGGGTTCCGGAAAGAGCTTCTAAAGATTTAGTGGTTGATAATCATATCGTTCCGGATGAAGAAACTCACAGGGTCGGTGCCTTATTTTTTACATGGATGGCACTTTTATTGATAGGTGGGGGTATAACAGCTCTATTGTCAAATCACAGCCCCTGGGCATCTTTTTCCGGTATGTTTTCAGCCCTTGGAAATATTGGCCCTTGTTATATATCTGTGCAGGATATGATTAATATAAATCCATTTGTAAAGATTATCTACATATTTGGCATGCTGGCCGGTAGACTTGAAATACTCCCGGTATTCCTTTTATTTTCCAGGAAAGCATGGACTTAATGAATTTTGAGGAGTAAGGAAATGTATATCATAGTCGCTGGAGCGGGTATGGTCGGCGGGGAACTTGTCCGCAGTCTGGTAGAAAATAAACATGATGTTGTTATTATTGACCGGGATAAAGAAGTTTGTGATCGTTTATACTCACAAACAGGCGTTGTGGCAATTCACGGCAACGCCTCCCAAATTGACACACTGAAAGAAGCGGGTATCGAAAAATCTGATGTCCTAACATCCGCAATGGGCAACGATGTGGATAATCTGGCATGCGCTGTCCTGGCCAAAAGTTTTGATGTACCCCAGATAATAGTCAGGATGAGAAATCCTGCATACGAAAGCGCATATAAACTGGCCGGAGCTACTTCAATTGTTAGAGTCACAGACCTGATGATAAACGAGATGATGATGGAGATCGAACAACCAGCTATCCGCAGGATAATGACTATCGGTGGTGGGAAAGGGGAGATATTCATGGTCATAATACCCAAAGATAGCAAAGTGGCCGGAAAAACCGTACAGGAAATTGCAGAAACCTCAGGTTTTCCTTCACAATGTGTTTTTATCGCTGTATACAGCCGTGAAGCAGAAAAGATATTTTTCCCCAGAGGTGACCAGGAAATTAACG
>WJIO01000125.1 GCA_014730235.1 Candidatus Poribacteria bacterium | reverse complement strand
GATCTTCTTCTGGTCCGCGTCTACAACGGCTCGGTCTTTCTCAAGCACATACTGTTTCTTGAGGGATTCGGTCTCGGCTTCCTTGATGCCTACCTGGGCATCGTAGGTCACCTGCTGGATAACAAGGTTTCGCTCTATCTCACGTTCCTGAACCTTCTGGCTTTGTTCTATCTGAGCTACTTCAATAACTCTGTTCTTTTCGATCTCACGTTCCATGACTTGTTCTTCCTGCTGTATCTTGGCCATAGCAACAGCAAGAACCTTTTCCACAGACCGGACTTCCATACCCTCTTCCTGGATAATACGGGCTTTTTCAACAGCAAGTATCTTGTCGTATTCTTTGGTTTCGACTTCCCTTTCCTGCTCTATACGCTTCAGGGCAACCTGAAGTTTCATCTCGATCTCTCGTTCCTGAACCTTCTGACCCTGGTCAATAGTCTTAGTTTCAACAATTAAGTTTTTCTCGATTTCCTTTTCGGCGACTTTTTGTTCCTGATCGACTCTGGCGACTTCGACTTCTCGGGTTTTATCTATTTCTGCTTTTTGAAGTTCCTGGTCTTTTATAATACCGGCTTTTTTACCTATAAGTTCCTGCTCAAATGAAACCTTGATAGTTTCAGCTTCCTTCTCAGCAGAATACGTGGCTATGTCCTTCTGCATTTCGGCTTCAGCCCATGCTTTATCTTTTTCCAGTATAAATTTCTTTTTAGCAGCGTCAACTTCGATCTCTTTTACTGAAACATCAGTATCCTTAACTATCTTTTCTTTTTCTTTATAAGCCCTTTTTGTAATTTCAGTAATCTTCTTGATACCTTCAGCATCAAATCGGTTCTCCGGATCCATTTCGGCCACAGGTGTCTGGTTGAGCATAGTTATAGTTACTGTTTCCAGAGCCAGACCGTTTTCTTCCAGGTCTTCCTGACATACTACTCGTACTTCTTCGGCGAATTTTTGACGTTCTTTCTGAAGTTCCTCTAAGGTCATTGTCGCGGCAACAGCTCTTAAAGCACCATCCACTTTATCATCCAGTAGGGCTTTTATATTTTCCAGCAATAAATCTTGTTCTGCTTCTCTGCCTGTACCAGATGCTCCTTGCCGTCTTCTACCTATGCTTAAGAATCTCCGTAATTCTTGGGGGGGAACAGTTCTTTCACCAAGGGTCTGGGCTGCTTTGATAACGTTTTCCTCATCGGGTCTTACTTTAACGTAAAAGACAGCCTGAACATCAGCACGCATAAAGTCTTCTGTAATCAATGATTCTTCAGGTCCCTGGCGGGATATATCAAGGCGCATTGTGTTAAGGGCTACAGGACGGACCTCGTGGAATATGGTATTGCTCCATAGACCACCACCAGCGAAGGCAATTTTGTAATGACGTCCACCTGTTCTAACTAACGCCTGGTCGGCTTTAGGACGATAATATCTATATATTACAGCAAAGAAAACCGCCAGAGTTACTACAACAACCACAGATATAGCCAGAAAACTGACTTTAAATTCTGTGAAGGTAAACATCACGGCTGATAGTATTATCAGTCCTGCCAATGATAAGATTGCAGCCACAAGACGCATCTCTTATGTCCCCCTATATGCTTGAACTTGTTACTGGTGAAAAATCAAAATTCTATACTATGCGCCATTCTATCATGTCTCATACCGAATAACTGTCTGGGTGAAGTCTGCCAGGCCAATCCAGCTAGATAACAAAGGGCGTTCTGAATAAGAGGTTTTGCCAACTGTGCTCTGGCTGGATCTCTGGTATCCATCGCCAGGGTCACATAACGACCTCTACCCCATTTCAACTGAAGGCTTACATATTCACCCTTTAAAGCTACCAAACGGGCCACATAATTCAAGGCATTCTGAATCAGTGGTCTTGCAGCTTGGGTTCTGGCATCATCTCTGGTATCTATTGCAAAGGACACGTATTGACCAGCACCCCATCTTAGCTGGATTCCTACTGGCTGACCGTTATCTTTTCTCACGGCCAGATGCTCATAGGCCTTATCACTGGTTACCCAGTGATCGTCAGTTACAAGGGCATCAACATTTATACGGTTGGGTTGTGTAAAAAGACCGGAAGTGTTACCTATTGCAGTTATGAGGATTCCACTGTCGTTTGAATTTACAACCCTTATAGGATGTCTATCCACAGGCATCCATGTACCACGCCATCCTTTACCCTCAACAATATTATCGTCCATAGCTGAAGCCCATACAACACCACCGCGAGCAACAAAGTTCCTGATAAGGGCATCAGCATCTGCTACAAAGTATTCCCGGTCATGGCCAGGTCCATTCCATGTAAACCATAATATATCATATTGGAATAAGTCAATACTGCTCAATTTAACGGCCTTTGGATTGCCATAGTTATCAGTATTGGGATTTATATGCACAACATCAAACGAAAAGTTATTTCCTGATAATACCTTATACTGCTGAAGTACTTCATGCTCTTTGGTACGACTATCACTGACAACTACCAAAACTTTTATAACTGCACGTCTGGTTGCAAGCACCCTGTATGAAGGATCACTCGTTACCCAGTGATCATCTGTAATAATATCGTTGGGATCGATCTTGTTTGGCCAGGAAAACAAACCCGAACTGGCTCCAAGCGGCGTAATTGTCACGTTGGCATCCTCAGAATCAACAACCTGAATAGGATGTTCCTCAACAGGCAACCATCCACCCCGCCAGCGTCCATCGTGGACATTATTATCTATAGCCGACACCCAAACAG
Organism: Candidatus Poribacteria bacterium; assembly: GCA_014730235.1. GTDB lineage: Bacteria > Poribacteria > DTPJ01 > DTPJ01 > WJIO01 > WJIO01. The sequence goes on along the minus strand of WJIO01000125.1, from coordinate 10,083 downwards.
TACCACCCTCAGCAACAAAATCTTGTATCGCGCTTTCTGCGCCGTCCATAAAATACTGACCATCATGCCCCGGAGCGTTCCACGTAAACCAGACAATATCAAAATTTGATAAATCCATAGAATTCAGCGCAATAGCCCTGTTAGGATCGCCGTGGTTATCGGGATTGGGATTAACAATAACAGTTGTATAATTAAACGTATTTCCCTCAATATTTGTCAAACCGGTCAGAAAAGGTGGCTCCATACTGCGGGTATCACCGATTACAATTAATACGTTAAATATGCCCGTTGGAACAATTCTGACTGAGGATATTATATCACCAAAGCGCTGAGGATGATAGTGTAAATCAGGTATGGTCTTTTCGTATTCCAGTTTGCTTATGCTTAATGAAAAACTTGCACCCTCAAAGTTAGGCTGTTCAAAGAAAACAACCTTACATCCTGTAGACGGAAAATTCGGACCTCTCATGATCCTGATGGATGATACCTGATTATCCATACCAATCTGACGGGTATGACTAATATCCTTAAGGACAACACCCTTTGTACCTCTAAGATTTGTATCTCTGTAAAGCTCAACAATCATTGGCACAACACCATAATCAGGACCGGTAGACACCAGGGCAGGGGCAAACTGAATTGAGGATATAGTATCACCAAAGTTATATGGTATATGATGAATATTTGGGTAGAATCCCGGAGGTAAAGCTATTTTACGGCCTGTAAAGTTTGGATGCTCGTAGAAAATAGCTTTGTAACTCGGTGAAGCATCGAAACCTGGGCCTTTATATACCTTTATAGAGGAAATCATATCATTGCAACCGATCTCTTTAGTATCAGTCACTGAATCAACTATAGTAACCTTTTTCCCTCTATAATTTGGGTCACGAAATACCTCAGCAATAACCCTTGGTGACATTGACATTAATATCTGCTCCTTACTACCTTAAGGGTGTTTGGGTCGTTGCCGTTGATGTACCCTGGGTAGTTGTCTGAGAAGCCAATCCCAAACTGGTTGTAGCAGCCGGTCTTATAATCTTGAAATAGTCAAATCTTGTAACTGTCGGTGGTGTATTACCCGGACAAAGTGCATGCATACCCACCATAACAGGATCTCTCATTACCACAGAGGAAGTTCCGCAGGATTGCCAATTCTGACCATCTGTGCTGCAATAGGCCTGGAACTGATGTCCGGTTCGCTCCAGACGAAGGAAATTCATCACTGAATTTTGTCTACCCCGACCTATAGCCCGATATCTCCTGTTTACATGAGTCTCAAAACGTATATCACCTCGGAAGGCATGCAGTGAAGAAGTCTTATCCAATCTTACAAAATGATTTTCATCCTTCCAGACAAGAATACCACCATGTTCTTTACGTTGCTGTGAGGATGTCATCTTAACTTCCAGTGCAAAGTCGCCAGAAACAGGCTGAATCATTCGGGGAGCATCCATATTACCACCCCGGCCGTTTGGTCCCCACCATAAGTCATGGTTTGAACCAACGTGAATCTCAAGCCAGCCTTCACGTTCTCTGAGAATACCGCCTGTAGCTGGTCTGCCTAATTCCCGGCGGCAGTCGCCTTTGGGATCGATCCATTGCCATACAGGTTTGAGAGTATCAAATTCGTCCTGGAATACTATCTCCCGGAACCTTCCCGTACCGCCGGCAACCCAGGATTCAAGTTTTACAGATGAAATAATATCACCAAAAAACTGAGGTTGAGTATGAAGATTTGGAAGTTCTCTATGGTAGTCCAATGGCCCTAGAGGTATTTCCAACTGCTGACCCTCAAATTCTATATGTTCATAGAAAATGGCTTTACATCCTGCGGCAGGAAAATCCGGTCCCCGGTATACTCTTATTGATGAAATAGCATCATGAAGTCCTATCTGTTCGGTATGACTTACATCCCGTAATATTGTAACCTTTTTACCCTGGAAATTTACGTGCTGATATACTTCTACTATAAGAGGTATTGTACCATACTCAGGACCAGTAGTAACCAAAGCAGGCCCAAAGCTGATAGAAGATATTGTATCACCAAAATTGTATGCTATATCATGTAAATTAGGATAATAACCCGGTCCCAGAACCAACTGGCGACCTTTAAAATCTTTATGTTCGTGGAAAATTACCTTATAATTAGGACTGGTAGCATAACCAGGTCCCCGGTATACCCGGCAGGATGATATATTATCCTGAAAGCCAATGCCGGCAGTAAATGGTACGTTTGAAATAACAAGGCCTCTCGGACCGCGGAAGTAAGGATCCCGATATATCTCAGCTATCAACCGGGGTCTCATTGGAGCCATTGGAATACTGGATCTTGTGTAAGATGTTGTAGTCGGCTGATAGACTGTAGGAGGTCTATACTGATTTGTCATTATCTTTCCCCCCTGGTTTTGGATGGAATACAGGAACAGTAAAAGTTTTAAATCCAGAATTATATAACAAATATAATCTTATTTCTAATTATTTATAAATTATTATTACGAGTATACCTCGCCGTTTTTTCCATGTCAAGGAAATTGTAACACAACAATTATAAGCTGTCAAGAATCAGAAAAAAATCTGATTTCTCCGGGTTTGGTAAAGAATCAAAAACAGGGGTGTGTTAAAAACACACCCCTGTTTTTGAATATTTAATTAACCAATTATTATTATAAGAATCGTTATTTAATAGCTGACCAGGTTGTAGCCAGTTTACCTGAAGCTGAGACTGCTGTAGTAGTAAGTTCGGGAATGTCAAAATAGTCGATCCTGAAAGTGCTGTCCACAGAGCCACCCCAACTCTTGGCAATTATACCTACCATGTAGTCACCTTCGGTATAATATTCAGTTAAAGTGGATTCTACACCAGCAGACATCCAATCGTCACCGGCATTTCCTTTAGCAAAGAACTCCAGATCGTCACCAGTTCTGACTATTCTCAACCACAGGTCACCATCAACTGCAATATCGGCAGGATCAATACCTATGCCGATCTGATCTCTCCAGCGATAGCTTGCGTCCACGCAGTCTTCTAAACGAATATCCTGACCAGCACTATATGGTCCCCATGCGCTGTAAGCCCACGCATCTTCGTTAAAAAATACAGGACCGATATGGCAGGCTGGGGGCTGTTCTCCGTCAACAGCAGCGTTGACTTTCATTTCCAGGGTGAAATCTTCCATAGCTGGTGGTTCAGTCAAAAGTAATACACCAGCATCAGTACCTCTGATATACATATCAGCACCGGCTGCCAAATCCAGAACTAATTCACTATTGTCAAAGCTTATATCAGCTTTATCGGCTGGATCACGAAGAGTCCAGATTCCGCTCAGGTCTGTACCATCAAAATCATCCAAAGCGGCAAATACTGTACCTGAAAGACAAAAAACAACAGCTAATGCGATGAAAAAAATCTTTTTCATTAGAAAACCTCCTTAAAGGCTCAATTAAAAATTCCCTGCATAAGCAGGATTTTGCTACTTAATGGCAGACCAAGTGGTCGCCAGTTTGCCGTTAGACTCTACCGGAGCAATTTCTGGGATATTAAAATAATCTATTTCAAAGGTGCTATCAACTGAGCCTCCCCAGCTTTTGAGGACAATACCTACCTGGTAATTACCCGGGGTATAGTTTGGCCCAAGCTTTGTATCAACACCACCAGAAACCCAATCTGCATTCGCATCACTTTTAGCAAAAAACTCTAATTCTTCTCCAGTCTTAACAATTCTTAACCATACATCCTGATCTATTTCTACATCACCCGGGTTAATACCAATATTAGTTTGATCCCGCCAGCGATAATCAGCCGCGATACAATCTTCCAATCGTATATCCTGACCAGCACTATACGGACCCCAGGCACTATAAGCCCAGGCACCTTCGTTGAAAAGAAGTGGACCAACCTGACAGGCTGGAGGTTGAGTTCCGTCAACGGCTACATTAACCTTCATTTCCAGGGTGAAATCTTCCATATCAGGGGGATCCATAAGGAAACAAACACCATTATCTGTTCCCTGTATATACATATCAGCCCCTGCTTCAAGGTCAACGATAAGTTTACCTTCTTCTAGACGATATTCAGCTTTATTGGAAGGATCTCGAACAGTCCACATGTCGTCGAGATTTTGGCCGTTAAAATCGTCCAGATTCACAGCGTAAACCACACCAGCAAAAAGCATCAACATTGATGCCAGTATGATTGAAACTAAAAACTTCATGTTTTATACCTCCTGTTACTAATTTACATCAACTTAATAACATACTTACCCAAAATTAATCTAACATATTATGATGATATAGTCAAGTAAAAACAAGCGTTTCCAGGCAGAAAATTTTGAGAAAAGTACCTCTAAACTCTCCCTTTTATAAGAGAATTTTAGGGGTTTTCAGCATGAAGAAAAATTCTCACAGGATTTCTGTCTGAACTTATATTCGAAGCTCAAAATTTTACTATTGATATTTATTATTACCAATTTTATAATGGCATTATAAAAATCAGGTTCTTCCGACTTGACTGGGTTAAATTAACAATCTCAAATTTAACAAAAGATGTTCACCACACTAAACTTGGAAGAACCAAAAATCAATTTTAAAATCGAGCTTGCAAGCTTTTTAATACAGGAGAATTTTCATGTGGAAAAACACCTTTGCAATAACCTGTTTAGGTTCAGTCTTCGCCCTGGCAGCGGCCAATGCCGCTCCCTGGATTGAGCCTGACTGGGATGATAAAGAACCAGAATTTCCTCCCGGTTCTCTTTTCTGGAAGACCAATGAATATCCGGTATGTCCCATAGTCTACAGAACTATTATCGAGGTAAAAGATAAACCTTTTACTGCCGGATTCCAGGCAATATCATCAAACTTCATCTACATATATCTAAATGGTAATCTAATAGGCGATTATTTTCAGGATAAAGATTCAAAGCCTATAACTATAAATATCGAACTAGGTCATCTTTTACATAAGGGTGAAAATGTATTGGCAATAAGCACAAAGGCAGATGGTTTTGCATTATCGGGATATGTAATTTATGAAGATGGTGAAGCAGATAAGATAATTTCCAATGCGGATAACTGGAAAGTAATGAAATTCCCTCCCCTCACCATGCTGGATTTTGAACCTTGCATGAAAACAGATTTTGATTCATCCTCGTGGTTTCCTGTTAAAGAAAAAGAGGATAAATCCCTGGAGACATCCCGGGATCAAGTTATGAAAATATGTCAACAGCTATCAGAGACGCGCCTGAAAAAGCTGGATGAAGATGCTAAATGGCGGCTGAAAATGCTGGGAGAAAAGGGTATAGCTGTAGTAGAATGGGAAGCCTATGGATGGTGCGGCATAGAAAGACATTCCAACTGGATTCTGGAAAAGGCCATAGAAACCATAGATACCGAAGGACGATCGGGATGGAAACATTCAATAGCAGAAGCTTTAACGTGGTATTTCCGCTTGATGGATGAAATAACCAATCTGGAAAACCATCTGGTAGGCCTTGAAGCTCTGGAAGCATCAGAGAGTGAATTGGAAATAACTGAATATACAATAGATGGTTTAATAGCCCTCACTTCACATATGCGGGAGCTTATTGATGAAGAAGAATACTCAGGAATAATGCCAGCAATTGTCGAATGCAGGGATCTAATGGATGAAATACGTTCCAGACGAATTATAAACGATTTATGCAGTTGTGTTGAAAATAAATTCGGATGGTTCGACACCAACGCGTTACTGGATAGCAATATAGAAGACTGGGGTTTAAGTATTGATTCACCGGCACGTATGTTGGCCAGTCCGTTATCACCTGCAATTTTTATTACCGCTGAGGATAAAGAATTTGTGCTCAAAGGCTGGAATAATCTGGAACCTGTTAAAGTCTATAACAAACCTCAAAATCTAGGCCCTATTGGTATCTGGGTTGTATTGGATGGCAAGGTAAGAATACTGAAACCCGATGAAAACGGAATTGTATATGACCTTATAAAACACGGTAAGATGGAAGAAAACTGGATTTTGCTGGTGACTGACCTTTCTGCTGGCGCACATCTGCCGGAACAACTAGTCTTTACCACTAACCCGGAGAAAATCGTCTTCAAAACCGACGAAAAGGGAACAAATGAGGTTTATGTAGAGTTTGACGAAACCGAAGAAGAATTTTTCCTACTGCGACCCTTTAAGGAATGGCGCGGACTCCTCAGAACCGCCAGGATTATGACATCTAATACATTGGATGAAGAAGATGCGGCTGATTTTATCAGCCAGTGTCGTCTATGGTCAAGGGCTTTGTTAATGTATCCTGTTACCTTCAGCGAGATATTTACCACTGATCCCGGTGACAGAAACGCTATCATATGCGCTGATGTATATAATTACTGGGATTTTGAGGATGAATGGGGAACTGAACCTTTAACCGTTGCACCACTACCACCACTGGCTACTTATGGTCTAATGACGAATTACCCGGGTTTAGAGGTAATCAGCGATGCTGAAATCCTGGGATCAAGGGGAATATGGGGAGATCATATAGCCGCAGTTGATCAGGAATATATAATATACCGGGTTCCCCTGGACAAAATAAAGCGCTTCGGAGGTTTCACCTCTTACTGCTTTGGAAATACTGATATAGGCGAACCAGGAAGCATTACAGAGATCGAAACTATCGTAAAGACAGGCGCTAACACCTTCAGACCACAGCATAATCAGACCGGCGAAAGAGCCATGAAAACCCTGGAATGGTGTTGGGAAAGGGGTATTCAAAACGTCTTTAACACCGATGAAAAATGGGTTCCTGATATTGTTGAGCATTTCAGGAAACTGGCGGAACAGTGTAAGGATTATCCCCCGGATGCTGTAGCCTACGATCTGCTAAACGAGCCAGAAACCAGGGAATACCCGGCCTATAACGCCTTGATACAAAAAATAACCCATACCATAAGGAGTGTGGATAAAGATCACCTTATATACGTGGAGGCCTTTCCGCCCTGGGGACCCGGAGCCAGTCCATTTCCCCAGGAGGCTTTCAGGAAGCTAAAGCCAACCGGAGATGAGCTTACAGTCTACAGCTTCCATGACTACGAATACAGGCTACCACCTCGCTGGCCCAATCAGGATCATGACATAACGGATATATTAAAACGCTGGATACCGGCATTTAAATTTGCCATTGATTCCCGAAGACCTATGCATCTGGGCGAATTCGGAGGTTTTGAGCAGACTGAGGAAAGCGTTTATGATAACGCCTGCGCTTTAACCCTTATGATGGACTACCTGAAAATATTCGACCAGTTCGGCTGGCACTGGCACTATTACGCCAACCGAGGTACTGTAAGGGTCTTAAAAGACGGAAGCTTACAAGACAGCTATGTTCAGGAAGCCCATCGAAGGTATTTCTCCAAAGGCACGTTTAATTTTAGTAATCGTTAAAAAATCAATATCAATTAAATGAATATCAATTATTCTGTCATTCCTGCGAAGGCAGGAATCCAGTAGATCCGCATAAAGACTAGATTCCTACCTCCGCAGGAATGACAGCATAAAGTAGTTTATTATCTTTACCACACTAAACCCGGAAGAACCATTTTTATTTAGCAGTTCTAAAAATCCCCCTTTCTTAAAGGGGGATTTAGGAGGATTGGAAGCGCCAAACACCATTGCCAAAAAACTACCCTTCAACAATCCGGTTAACCACAAATTTACGAAGGTCTTCAGAGAGACTGGCGAAATATGCGCTAAATCCCGTAACTCTGACTATCAAATCCGGATATTTCGACGGATTCTCATAGGCGTCCAGCACAGTTTCTTTATCCAGTACATTTATATTAATAAGCGTTCCACCCAGATCGAAGTGGCTTCTGATAAGGGCTTCCACCTTATCAAGCCCTTCGTCAGTTTCCACCATTCCGGGATCAAGGTCTAGTTGCAGTGGTGCTGTATTTCCATATCCGGGCTGAACGGCGGCTACGGCTTTTACCATCTGGGTCGGGGTTCCACCCTTGCCCTCGTTGAAACCGGGATCCGGGTTTGGCCCATGAGAAACAGGATCCCCTGCATGCCTGCCGTTAGGGGTTGCACCCAGTTGCTTCCCGAAGCCGATAACACTGGCCCAGGAGAACAATCCCGGTATCATGTTATAGCCATCGGGTGTTGGGTTTTCTTTCACCATTTCTGTAAATGTCCGGGAAATTTTCAACGCCCATTCATCAGCCTGAGAACCACCGCTCCCGAAACGTCGGATATTTCTCATCATCAATCGAGCCTGTTCACCATCCTGACCAGCCCAGTCGTTTTCCAGATATTCCATCATCTTCGACCATGTCAGACGTTTTTCCTGCTCTACGCGCTGCTGAATAGCGGCAAAAGAATCAGCGGCGGTAGCTAATGATGCTGCATCCACGCATAAATTATAAAATTCAACCCCACCGTTGGTAGCATCCAGACCCTTTTCTACGGGGCCGTGACAGAACAGGTCGAGGTAAAGTTCAGGGAAAACCTTGTGCATGTGTTCCAGGTGAAAATCTATACTCTGGGCAATAACTTCCACAGCCCGGTGCAAATGTTTTTTAAAATAATCCCAGAGCTTATCAATGCTGGGTTCTGATTCTTCTGACATCATATCTTTCAGGGCCACATCAAATACAGTTCCCAGTTCAATTTTAATGAGGTCATTCATGGTATATTCCCGTCCGGGAATGGCCAGCCAGTGACATCCTGAGTATGTGCGCTGACGGGCAAGCTCTATGGGATAACCATTTTTCATGAATCCCTCGTTTACAGGTTTATCACCCATAAATTTGGGGAAGCCCATCTTATCCTCAAAAAGAATCTCAAGCCCACGACGGAAAAGCTCATCATCAAGCCCTTCGCCTATACGGATGGCAATATTAGCCGGTATTTTCAGATTATGTATAGCTTCCAGCACCAAATATGATACTTTGCTCGATTGATCATTCCCCTTGGCATCGGGGCCGCCCAGTTGAATATAGGCAGTTTCGCTCAAAAGCAGACATGCTATGTGGAATATGGCCTCTTCATCAGTAATTATCCCCGCTTCCATGTCCCTTTCATAGTAAGGTTTCAGCAGTTCATCCAACTGACCCCATTCTCCACTTCCGTTAAACATCTTGGCAGCCGCCTGGAAAAACACCAACCACTGACAGGCTTCCCGGAAGGTTACAGGTGGTTCTGTGGTGAGTCTTTGACATACATCCGCCATAGTTTCCAGATTTTCTTTCAACTGCGGATTCTCCTCTGTCTCAGCCATTTTAAGGGCATCTTCCCCATGTCGTCTGATCCAGTCCTGCATACCTATTATAATTTCTTCCAGGCCCTGATAAAAATCCTCAGCACCGGTGTTAATTTCTCTATAGTGTCTTACCTTATCTAGCAGTCCACCCCATCCCAATTCAAGTCCTATTGTCAAATCCGGACAGAAGTGCTGGACACCTCCAATTCCAGTGCTGAGATGATACTTCCTCTGGTCTTCATGAAGATGAGAATAATCATAGTCTGGGTTCCAACCGGGTTTACGGTAGGAGTTGAAATTCACCATATACACACCAACCATAGAACTGACCGGGTTAATATATGTGGGATGAGCATCCAGAAGCATACGGAAATTTTCACCGGTGATTTTTGGGCCAAAAAAGCCGCCGCTGGGGTGATTGTTTTTTGGTTCAAAACCCTTTAATATCAGGTCTTTTATGACAACACCGGAGCCACTTACGGCTTCTACCTCTTCCGAAGCTTCGGGAGGAAGGGGAACCTGCCCCTGGTCGTCATGATCCATTGCCCCCCGGGTTTCCTGCTTCTGCTTTGTATGCTCCAGCTTTGTAGCGTGAAGCATAGCCAAACGTTCTTGATACGTCAATTCATCTATTGTTGCGCCCATATTTATATCTCCTTGCAGATTGTTATTCACAGGGTTCTGATTGAATGAAATGATAGCATTTCAAAAGATGGGTGTCAAGATATATACTTCAGTCACCAGCCCAAGTTAAAATTTGGCTATTCCGGGTTCAGTGTGGTTATAATTGAAAATTCCCTCAACTTGTCATTCCTGCTTCAAGCTTTTTGAAAAAGCTTGAAGCAGGAAT
>WJIO01000124.1 GCA_014730235.1 Candidatus Poribacteria bacterium | reverse complement strand
GTTATCCACAATAAAGGCCTTGAATTTAGCACCGCTCTTAACCTGCTGGATTTCCTCTGGTGTTAGTCTTTTGTGGCACAGAAACCATTCTTTCCATCGAACCCGGATAAGATTTACCCATATATCGCGGCCCTGGGAGTCTTCAAAAATAGCTGATACATTTACCTGTGGTGTATTGGGATCCGGGGCCCAGGCCCAGTTGTTGCCGTATATCCAGCATGTTAAGGCATCGAAGGGATCTTTTATATCCACAGGTTCAGGGGGGAGAATACGCACCTCCGGGTTTTCGCCTGTGGCTTTGTAAGTGAATTTTCCAACGTATTTACCCCATATCTGCTGTTCCCTGGTTTGCTCAAAGACGGCTTCGGAATTCTTAACCTCCACACGCCAGCCGGATAAATCCTCGAAGTCTATCAACGGCGGGTGATCGTCCTCCACACGGTCAGCCCAAACCATTTCATACGGACGTTTCCCTATCTGGCCGTAAGATGCTATGGCTACCGAAGTTATAAGCATGATTAACATAACTTTACCTCCGTTTATTATAATCGTTAAAAAATGGATATAATTTATTTGTCATTTACCATCATTATAAAGGTATTTTCTAAACACATTTTTCATTTTTTAACGATTACGATTATATTATTATATTAAATTTTGTACCTATGCCCGGTTGACTTTCCACATCAATACTTCCTTCGTGAATTTGTATTATGTGCTTAACGATTGATAATCCCAATCCAGTGCCACCTAGATCCCTGGAACGGGCTTTGTCCACCCTGTAGAAACGCTCAAATATCCTGGATAAATGCCTCTGAGGTATACCAACGCCAGTATCCGAAATCTGAATTTTCACTTTTCCATCTTCCTGACTTGCATGCAAAGCAACCTCACCTTTTTCCGTATATTTGACAGCATTATCCAGAAGATTTAGCATCATCTGCTCCAGAAGAAAGGGGTCACCATTAACCACCAATCCCGGTTCGATTTCCATTTTCAATTCAAGCCCTTTGTTTTGAGCTATGCGTTCGATAAGCTTTATTACATTTTCCGACACTTCGGCAATATCAACCTTTTCAAAATCCCTCTGAGCTTCTGATACTTCCAGCCTTGACAGCAAAAGCAGGTCTGATACCATGTTTGATATTCTGTCTACATTTCTTCGTACAACCTGGATAAACATCTTCTGGGTTTCCGGGTCCTCATCCTCGAAAGTCTCCAGATATCCTCGCATGGCGGTCAACGGAGTTCTAAGTTCATGGGAGGCATTTGCTACCAATTCACCCTTGATCTGCTCAAGATGGGCTTCAGAAGTCATATCATGAAAAACCAGGACATAACTTCCTTCGTTGTCTTCTGAGCCTTTAAGGGCTATGCCGTTGCTCAACAGTATCCTGTTGTTAAACTGCATTCTTTTTCCTTTAACCTGTCCGCTTTCAGAAAGCTCATCAACCATCTCCTTGAGTGGCGCAAAGCGTACAACTTCAATATAACTCCGACCTTCTACCTCACCCTCCACAGAAAAAATAGTCCTGAAACTGGTGTTAGCCAGACGTATATTCAGCCTTCGATCCAGCACCAAAACCCCCTCTGTCATGGATTCGATTATCGCACCAAGTTCATCGTGCTGGGCCTGAAGCTGATTAAACAGGGATTGTAACTTTCGGGACATTTCATTCAGGCCGGAAGACAAATCGCCCAGTTCATCCTGCCTTTTAACCAGAAGACGCTTGGTGAAATCTCCGCTGGCGAACCTCTTTGTAAGATATACCATCTCTTTAACAGAAGATGAGAAAATCCTGGAAAAAATAAACGTAAGTATAAGTATGATACCCCAGATTATAACGGATAGAGTTATCATTTCCCTTGTCATTTCGCTTAATAAGGCTTCTATAAACTGGGACTTTAGACTTAATCTGACTATTCCCTTTATACTCTGGTCATCTATTACAGGAACAGCCACATAGCTCATTCTCTGGCCTATTGTTTTGCTGAATCTTGTCCTTATGCCGATTTCACCTGTTAATGCTTTTTGTACCTCCGGTCGGTCTAAATGACTTTCCATTTCGTCAGAAGGTCTATCAGAATCAGCCAGAACTTTCCCATTAACATCTATGATAGTTACCCTGGCTTTTGTTTTTTCAGATATTTCTTTAACAAGGGATTCAAATTTTTCCGGTTCATTTCCAAAAACATCTCTAAAGGCAATTCCTGCAAATATTCCCTGTCTTTCCAGGTCTTCTAATATCGTCTTTTTATAACGCTCTCGAACAGAAGAATTAATTATTATAGCAAGAATAAGTATGACGATAGTTGCTATAGCTGAATATGATATAAAGTATTTCCAGAAAATACCTATTCTACGGCTCAAATTTATACCCTACCCCTCTAACGGTTTTTATCATATGCCCGTATTTACCAATTTTTTTCCTGAGACGCGCGATATGCACATCCACAGTTTTTGATACTACAAGCCTGTAATCATCCCATATACCGTCAATTATTTGCTGACGGGTAAAGACGCGGCTTGGTTTTCTTGCCAGAAGTTCCAGAGTTTTAAATTCTGCATAAGTTAATCCCACAACTTCACCGTCTGTCTTGGCTTCAAAGCTCTCTGGATTTAGTGTAAGTCCACCGAATTTAATAATATTGTCCGTATCAGTTTCTTCTGAACGACGTAAAATGGCTTTTATCCTGGCCATCAATTCGCGTACACTAAAAGGCTTTACCATATAGTCATCCGCGCCCAGTTCCAGACCTAAAACCACATCTAATTCGGTTCCCTTTGCTGTCAGTATAATAATCGGAACAGATCGGGTTCTGGACTCTAATCTCATAATCTTACATATTTCCAATCCATCTATACCGGGAAGCATTAAATCAAGCACCACCAGATCTGGTAGTTCGCTTTTTAAAGCATCAATAAAATCTTCACCATCGTAGAATTCTTTAACATCAAATTGTTCTTTGCGTAGATTACGTGCTACTAAATCGGCTATGTCCGGCTCATCTTCAACGATCCAGACTTTTCTCATCAGGATTTTCCTTTCCCCAAGTTCTAATATAGGTGAACATTGTATAGATCAAAAAATCAATAGTTCTAAGCATAAATTAGGGTAAATGATCCATGACAATCAGTCAAGCATAAAAAAGGCTTTGCAGATTCACCTCAGTAATCGTTAAAAAATTAAAGATATATTTAAAAAAACAGCTTTATAGTAATGAGAAATTCTATAATTGACTATAGAAAAAGCAATTATTATAAACAAATATTTCATTTTTTAACGATTACACCTCAATAAAAATAGTTGAATATATAATAATAATCTGTTAAAATCCCTGGAATCTAAGTTCTTTTAATTTACGATAAAATGATTGAAACTAAAGGAGCGACCAAATGAGCATGGAAATGGGATTTATCGGAAATAACTCATTGGAAGACGTAAAAGCTGATGCGAAATTTTCTGAAGAAAACGGCTTTGCGGCTCTGGAATATAATTACTGGGGTAATTTCAAAGACCTGACACAGGAAACTGTGGAGAAAATGCGGGAAATACTGGACGACCATAATATCGAAGTGTCATCCTTGGGTATATGGGGTTGGAATCACATGGCTAAGGACACATCTGAGCGTGAGACAGCCCACGAGATGTTAAAAAGAGCAATCAAATTTGGTAAAATCCTGCGAGCACATATACTTGTAGCCGGTGGTGGAGATATTGAAGGTGCTTCTCTGGACAAAAAAGTGGAGGAATTCTCCAAGGTTTTCCCACCATTCCTGGAAGAGATAGAAAAAGCAGGCATGAAAATCGCCATGTATGCAGTACACGGTAACAGCTTCTTTGACTCAATTCAGGCTTACGAAAAAGTCTGGGAAAAATTCCCGAATGTAGGGGTTAAATACGATCCGGCCAACTGGTGTCATCACGGTGACGACTATCTGGCTCTGCCGCGACTGCACGGTGACAAGATATACCATTTCCACATAAAAGAGCATATATACCACGACGGCCAGCTAGTATCCCAGCCTGCTGCAGGAATGGGTGACATTCACTGGGGTAAACTTATGGCCTACCTGTATGAACACGATTACCAGGGGTATCTGTCCATAGAACCTCACGGTCCAATATGGTCAAGGGGTGAAATGCGGGATAAAATGCTTCTGCTTACAAAGAAATACATGAGCCAATTTTTACTTTAAGTAGTTTACTCACTTGTTAAAACTTGTGGCTCTTCCGGGTTAAGTGTGGTAAAGATAAGAAACTTCTTTATGCTGTCATTTCTGCGAAAGCAGGGATCCAGTCTTTATGCGGATCTACTGGATTCCTGCTTCAAGCTTTTTCAAAAAGCTTGAGCAAAAAGGAATAAGATTTTCGCAGGAATGACAAGCTGAGAAAATTTTCAATTATAACCATACTGAACCCGGAAGAATCAGAAGATACCAATCTCAGTCACCCCTTTAAAGGAGGTAATCTCATGGGTAAATTGGCTATTAATGGCGGCAATAAGGCAGTCCAGATTAATTCCGGAGATACTTTTACGTGGCCAATCGTTACAAAAGAGGATGAACAGTCAATACTTGACATTCTCTGGGCTCGGAATATGTCTGGTACTGACATAACCCGTAAGTTTGAAGAGGAATTTGCCAGTTGGCACGGTCTGAAATATGCTCTGGGACACAGCACCGGAACCGCAGCCTTACATGCTGCCATGTTTGGATCTAATGTGGGTGTAGGTGATGAAATAATTTGCCAGAGTATGACATATTGGGCCACGGGTCTTCCTGCTTATTCCCTGGGTGCAACAGTGGTCTTTGCGGAGATCGATCCCAAGACATTAACCATCGATCCCAACGACATAGAGCATCGTATTACCAAAAGGACAAAAGCCATTATTCCCGTCCATTACTGCGGCTATCCATCGGATATGGACCCAATCATGGAAATAGCCAACAGGCACGGTATAAAGGTCATTGAGGATGTATCCCACGCTCATGGAGCACTTTATAAGGGCCGGCTTGTGGGAACCATAGGCCATGCAGCCGGTATGTCCTTAATGTCAGGAAAAGCGTTTGCATGCGGTGAAGCAGGTATACTCATAACCAACGATCAATACATCCACGAAAAGGCCATTACCATTGGCCACTATGAACGCACAGGAGAACTAACAATACCCGAACTGAAACATACGTCAGGTGTACCCCAGGGTGGTTATAAATACCGAATGCACCAGATGTCATCGGCTATGGCCAGGGTGCAGCTAAAATATTACAAAGAGCGCATGGAAGAGATACAGAAAGCCATGAATTACTTCTGGGATCTGCTTGAAGGTGTGCCGGGTATAAGACCCCATCGTCCATCAAGAGAATCGGGAAGCACTATGGGCGGATGGTATGCAGCCAAGGGCTTGTATGTACCGGAGGAACTGGATGGATTACCCGTAAGCAAATTCTGTAAGGCTGTAACGGCGGAAGGTGCATCAACCTATCCCGGAGCTAATATTCTGCTGCATCTGCATCCAGTGTTTAACGATGTAGACATATACGGTCATGGCAAGCCTACTCGTATAGCCAATTCAGACCGGGATTTACGCCAGCCTAAAGGCAGTCTGCCTGTAACAGAAGCGCAACCGGAACGCATGTATAGCATCCCCTGGTTCAAGCACTATAGGCCGGAAGTCATAAAACAATATGCTCTTGCTTTCCGCAAAGTTGCTGAAAATTCCGGTGAGTTAATGTAAAAATATGTAGAGATTGCTTACTGAAAATTCTAAGTAATTTTCAATAATGATTTTTGAGTTTTCAAACGCGCTAAATCCCCCTCTTTCGCTTATTAAGGGCTATGAAGGGTTGATATGTTTGATATACGACAAAACCATTCATCCCGTATCAGTATTTTCTTTTACCGAAGCTTTACTCCGGGTTTCCTGTAATTTAACCGTTGTAGAACGTTTTTCCAGCAGAGAAAGGGAAATATCAATTACTTCTTTAGCTTCATCAGGAGTCAGACACCCTATACAGATCATATCAATATCCCTGAGGGTCGCCCAGCTAAAAGCCAACCCCACCAGAGGATGAAGTCTA
This sequence comes from Candidatus Poribacteria bacterium, assembly GCA_014730235.1. GTDB lineage: Bacteria > Poribacteria > DTPJ01 > DTPJ01 > WJIO01 > WJIO01. Next base: position 3,567 of record WJIO01000124.1, on the reverse strand, counting down.
CCAGCAGCCAGAGGTTTAATGGTAATAACAGGTTTTTTGCGGTTCCATATCATGCGATGTACCCAGTCAATTTCAATTTGCATCAGAAATCCAGCCGCATTGTATATCTGGATATACGTGCCCAAATCCAGACCCATTTCATCGGCATATATAGGGGTTTCCGGCATATGAGTTGACAATCCCGGAATCATGCCTCTTTCTCTTATGGCTGATACATAGAAATCTATATCCCGGATAGTTCGGGTACGTTTGTCAACCAGGACGTCTGTAGTGTTTTGATGGGGCATCAAAATATCATAATCCAGTTCCATAAATTCGTCCATGAGTTTCAGGTTAGCGTCTGTAGCTTCCTGTGTTCCGGATGTATTAAAGGACGGTATACCAATTCTTACACATTTACGACCGGTGCGATCCTCTGCGTCTTTCATGGCATCAGTAAGATGCTTTGCGCCGGGACGACCACCATAAACAGCATCCACACCGGCGTTGAAAAAGACTTCCAGAATATCAGCCAAATGCTGCCTTGTCTGCATTTCTTTGATAAGCTTATCTTTTGCCGCGCTGGTATGGGAATATCCCAGAAACCAGTTAGTTCCAGCCATGAGTCTTGGTACTGATAAATTCTCTATTTGTGTGCGTGGTATTTCTAGCATATATTATTTCCCCCTATAAATAGACCTACCTGTGAAAGCAGGAATTTAGTTCTTCATAATGAATTTTCTTATATTTCCACATTCAAGTTAAGGAACCATATCTCTTAGCAAGTTTAACATCTTCCTCAACCTGATTAGGATGATGCTTCGTATATATACCCACAACGACCGCGTCTGTGGGTTTTATGTTTTCATAAGTATATTTAAAGGCTTCTATAGGTTCGTTTCTACCTGCTGCCATGATCTTAAATGCGAGAAAAGGTTTATTAATTTCCCGTATGACCTCACATGCTGCCTGTCGGTCTTCTGGTAGATATATCTCACCCCGCATAGAAAGGTTATAAAAGGCCAGCATATAGAAATCCGCATCGAAGTTGTTATCCTCTGCGTATCTCACCACTTCAGGATTATGCGTTCCCAGCCCAGCCGGCAGGCCGTGATCCTTCATTACATTTAGAAAGTCTTTTACCATATCAATCTTGCCCTCTCGGTATAGGGCATCTGTTCTGCTTCCGTGATGGTAGCACGCAATAGCTCCATAAGATGCCAGTTGACCGATGTTTTCCGGTATAGATGATCTTTCCGATGCTGTTTGAGCGATCCATTGAAGTTTTCCACCCTCGTTCCAGTATTCGTTCAGCATACGCATTATATGGTTATCGGCCCTGGCCTGGATGGTATTTATGCCATATCTTTCGCACTCTCTAAGGGTTTCTTTGATTTTTTCTGTGGTGTAATAATCTCTCATTTCTCTGCTCATTTCACCCGTCTGATGAGAATTTCCACTGAAGGGATTACCTCCCACTATAAGTCTGGTGATTTCGTGTTTACCGATTTTTACTTTAGACAGGGATTCCATTTTTTCCTCCGAATATATTAATACGGCCAGGTTGCGATACCTCCATCCATAAACTTAACATCTTTAAAACCGTAACCATCCAGAATTCTCTGGGCTTCATAACCACGCAGGCTTATGGCGCAGTATGCTATTATCTCTTTATCCCTGGGTAGTTCATCTATCCGCTCCCGAAGTTTACCCAGAGGTATATGTTTTACCCTTTTGTCTTCAATCTGGGCTTTATGTAGTTCCGGAGGAGTGCGAACATCCAGAAGAATGAAGTCCTCATCACTGTCAATCCTGGACTTAACTTCTATTGGGGAAAGGGATTTGGCCAACCCTTCCATCTTGTTCCTTATAATATTAGCTGCGTGGGCTATGTTATCTATGGCGTTGGAATATGGCGGGGCATAGCATAGATCCAGATCAGCCAGTTCCTTAACTGTATCCTCGTTGCTTATGCATGTGACTATAACATCCAGACGTTTGTCAACATCTCCGGGGCCTATTACCTGAGCACCCAGGATTTTACCATTATCAGCATTTACCACCAGCTTGGTTATGATAGTGTCATGTATTGGATAATAGTGGGCTGTATCCGGTCCCGGGGCTAGGCAGGTAACTATTGAATACCCCTTCTCTCTGGCAGCTTTTTCCGATAGACCTGTGCAGCCTACTGTATAGTCAAATATCTTGAATATTGTAGTTCCCAAAACGCCTTTAAACGTTTCAGAACCACCGGTAATATTGTTACCGATAATTCTTCCATGCTTATTGGCTGTAGAGCCAAGAGGTATATAAACCTTTTCACCAGTTATAAGGTGAGTATTTTCAACACAATCACCCCCGGCATATATATTTTGGTCACTGGTTTGAAGATATTCATCAACCCATATTGCACCGGTTTCACCGATTTTCAATCCGGCATTTTTTGCTAATTCTATGTTAGGTCTGACACCAATGGCTGTGATTATCATGTCAGCTTCGGCTTCGCCTTTATTGGTGATAACTTTTCTTACATTGCTCCTGTCGTCTCCCTCTAGCCTGACAGCTTTTTCAGAAAGCCTGACTTCAACATCCTGGGAAGTTAGATACCTGGTAAGAATAGAAGCTGTTTCCACATCCAGAATTCTGGGAAGAAGCTGATCCTGCATTTCAATAATAACAACTTCCACGCCTTGTTTAGTAAGAGCTTCGGTAGTTTCAATACCTATAAGTCCAGCGCCAAAAAGTGCGGCTTTTTTGACATCATTGGATTTTGCTGTGTTGTATATGTCCATAGCGTCATCAGGATGTCCCAGGTTAAATATTCTGTATAGATTTATACCCTCTATTGGTGGTTTAAAATGGCTTGCCCCTGTAGCCAGGATTAATTTGTCATAGGGTACGGTAAAGTGTTCCTGAGATTCCAGGTTTACCACTTTAACCTCTTGCTTTTCTCTATCTATAGATTCGGCGAAAGTCCGGGTAAGGGCTTTGATGTTTTTTACATTCTGGAAGAAAACCTCGTTGCGAACTGTTCCAGCCGGAGTACATATTAATTCATTACAATCATGTATATCACCGGAAATAAAATATGGCAATCCACAACCCGCATAAGAGAGCAAATTTCCCTTTTCAATTATGGTAATTTCGGCATCAGGATCCCGTCTTCTGGCCCTGGATGCAGCTTTTGGCCCGGCTGCAACTCCTCCTATAACTACTATTTTCATAACGTAATTCCCCTCATTAGCAAGTTTTTGAAAGCTATTTAAAAGAAGCTAAAACCTCTAGCGCTACGGAATGCTGTGTTACTAAGATATTGTTTCTTCCGGGTTTAGTGTGGTAAAGATAAGAAACTTCTTTATGCTGTCATTCCTGCGAAAGCAGGAATTCAGTCTCCAGGATAGCGTTTTTTCTGGATTCCTGCTTTCGCAGGAATGACAAATTTTGTAATTTACCATTATTATAAAGGTATTTTCTAAATATATTTTTCATTTTTTAATGATTAACAATATTATAACATATTTAATACCAAAGAACCTCTTTATTTTTAATAGTCCAAAATTTATGTCCGTAAAAACTTTATTTGTTACT
>WJIO01000123.1 GCA_014730235.1 Candidatus Poribacteria bacterium | reverse complement strand
GCTTATAGACCATTCGTGATAGTTCCCTGTAACGTTCCACAAAAGCAGGTTTTCGCCGGGTTCCAGTTCAAATGTTCCGTTGGTTCCGCCGGCCCAGCGGCTTTGATAATCGCCCGTTTTCTGCACATCCACACCGTTTACCCTTAGTCTGCCTCTTACACCTGACGTCTGCTGTTTCAGGGTAACCTTTTGTTTCTCGTTTACCTTAACTGTGGTAGCCAGGAATCCACAGAGGGGCATCCGGTTGGCCTGAATGTCATGGGGCATAAGGTTTGGTCGCAGGTTCAAAGCCCATATCTGTTCCGGTGGTTTTACAAGCCTTGACCTGATTACAGAGACAGGATACATGGGTTCTTCTGTCAAAAATGGTATAGGTCTGGGAACCAAATTTGTCCAGGGTTCACATCCAGCCGGGCCTATCTCTTTTGCTTCGTACCAGCAGGAATTATCAAGCTCTGGATCGTCCTTCCAACCTTCAGGATCGTAGTTTGCATTGTAATGCTCAACCCAGGCCTGCTGACAGCATATACGGGGAGTGCGGCTGTCATAGGCGGGGTTATGCATAAGCTTCCATGATCTGTCGGTACATACATAGTGCTTTTCTCCGTCGACATCTTCCATCTCTATCTGGGCCAGAATTCCGCCGGGATTAGGCAAATACTGGAACGTGCCTACGCCGTAGTGCATGCCAAGAACAGCGATTACATTTTCACCAGGTTTCAGAAGATGAGAGAGATCGTAACTGTCGTAATGATAGGCAAAAGGCCAGCTTCGGATAGGCCCCTGGCCTATTCTTTTATCGTTTATCCATACTACATACCGGGAATCGGCGGTTATATGTAAATCTGCCTTCTTTATATTTTCCTGGACATTAAAAACTTTACGGGCACAGAGGTAGTAATTTTGCGCTCCACCCCTGGCTTCATGCCATATCCATTTCGCTTTCCAATCCATTTTATCGCTCCATATTTTAGTTTAATTAACTCTAGCTCCACAATCTATCATGAGATCGTTCATTATCCCATTCCGTGGTTGGCTCGAAGTATCCGGAATCGTTGGGATCTAAGTGTTCTTTTATAACATCGGAATTCAGGTCTATTCCCAATCCTGGTGATTCAGGAACATGTATATATCCATCCTGGATTATAGGGTTGGGAAGTCCCGTCACCAGATCGTTCCACCAGGGAATATCAACGGAGTGGTTCTCCAGCACCAGGAAATTTTCCGTCGCGGCTGCACAATGGACGCTGGCCATTGCTGCTACCGGGCTTCCGGCCATGTGCATGGCCATGGCGATGCCGTAATCCTGGGCCAGATCGCCAATCTTTTTTGTTTCCAGAATTCCGCCAGAAGTGCCCAGATCGGGATGGCATATATCAATAGCCCCGGCCTGGAACAGCTTCAGGAATTCCTCCTTGCAGTATATATCCTCGCCGGTGCAGATGGGCGTTTCACATGAGTTAGTCAGGCGAACATACTGATCCGTATACTGCCAGGGGATCATATCTTCCAGCCATGCCAGACCATACTTATCCAGAGCTTTTGCCAGCCTGATGCAATTAGCGATCCCAATATGACCGAAGTGGTCAACGGCTAAGGGTATTTCATAGCCCACAATATCACGCACAGTTTCCACATATTCACATATAACATGGATGCCTTTATCTGTTAGATGTATACCGGTAAAGGGGTGCATAATGTGATGATTTTCCAGCATTCCTTTGGGAGCGCACACTGTATCAGGTATACCTCTACAATCATAAACACCCACATCCATTTTCAGGAATGTGAAACCTTGTTCTATACGCTTTTTAAGTTTTTGACCCATCTCTTCGGCTGTTTTTGCATGTGTATCACTATATATCCGAACTTTATCACGGAATTTACCGCCGGCCAGTTGATAAGCCGGAGCGTTATAGGCTTTACCGGCTAAATCCATCAGGGCCATCTCTACAGCGCACACCCCGCCGCCCTGTCGACCGTGATGACCAAACTGCTTAATCCTGCGGAAAATCTTATCCACGTTACAGGGATTTTCGCCCACTATACGGCTTTTTAACATAAGGGCATAGGTCTTACTGGCACCGTCCCGGATTTCACCCAGGCCATATATTCCCTGGTTGGTGTCAATTTTTATAATAGAACATCGCATAGGCGAACGCCCGATGGATGCTACCCGCATGTCGGTGATTTTTAGTTGTGAAGGACTGGAATAAGCATTAACGTTGTCGATTATTTTATTTTCCATATTTATTTTCTCTGCTGTATTTAAGCATATGCTTTTATTTTATGACTTTTTCAGTTAGCGACTTCTATGGTGACGGAGCGAAGAAACAATCTCAAACTTTATAGCAAAGATTTACACATTAAGCATGAAAAACCTGAAATAACCCAGCACAAACTATTCAATATGCGGCATAGGGTAGTAAGTTTCTACATCCTTCATGGGATAATGACTGGAATTATAAGTTACAATTATAAGGTTATTCACACTGGCAGTCGCTGCTATCATTGCATCAGCTTGTCCCAAAGTTACACCTTTGTTCCTGAATTCCCGCCAGTAATCGGCGGCTTTCATGGCTATTTCTCCATCTACTGGAATTTTGAAGAGGGCACTGATGAAATTATGAGTTGTCTCTTTGTCCTCAGGTCGAATACCTGCCCAGACTTCAAATACCGATAATGCAGAACAGCTTAAAGGCTGTTCTGGCTCAAGCTCCACCAGTAGTTCTTCGGTCTTTTTATGTCCCCGTAAATGCCATATTATAACATCAGTGTCCAGAAGAAATCTGAGAGACATGATTAACCCTCCTCAGGCTTGCGCCAGTTAGAATCATCACGCATCTTTGATATATATTTCTGGACATCGCTCTGTTTTTTCAGATGCGGGTATTTATCATCGCTCCATGCACCGAAAGAAAGCTCCCGACCCTGTCGGAAAACCATTTGCATAAGCTTCTGCTCGATTGCTTCCTCTATGAATTTACTCCGCTGACGGGAAGGAACCAACTCCTTTAGCTTTTCCGCCACTTCGGATGAAAGTATAATGGTAGTTCTAACAGAAACTTTGGACATTTTACACCTCCATAATTAAATGATGATTACATATATGATTTATTTGTCATACATGTGCATGTTTAATATATCATAATATTATAATATTATGAAGGTGTCAAATAAAATAGATTTTCGCAGATTAGAATTAGAAATATCCGTTAGCAAACTTCCATCTGAAAGCTGGGTTAAAAAGACAGTTCAGACGAATATGTTTGCCATGTAACACTGAAAAATCTCCCTAACCTAATGCAGCATCCACTTTATTTATGGCGGCAGCCATGAGTTTTGCATGTTCCTCTTCCATATTCATGTTAAACCCAAAGCGCAGAGCACGACCTAATATGGAAAGAGTTACAGGACACATATCCCTTGAGTATTCCACATTCCCCATATAAGCTGGATCTTTCCAGGGATAACCGGTTGGATGATGTGAATTTTTGTCCAGGATCGAATCCCAGTATTTATAGATATGCCTGTCAGGAAAACCATCGTTATAGGCCGTTCCTGCACCCAGGCCTTCGGCTCTCAGGGCTTCGGCGTAGCTATGGGCCATATCCTGATCTCTGATGATAATAGCTGCGCTGATTCCACAGTCACCTTCAGGATCATCCACATGTTGTCTGACATATCCTTTCGGTTCTGCAAGTTCAGAAAGGAAAGCCTTTTTCAGTTTGCGTGTATGAGTCAGTATTGTCTCCATCTTACCAAGCTGAACCCTGGCTATTGCGCCCAACACTTCGCTGGGTCGGTAACACTGTCTTGAAAAGGGTGGCGACTGCCATTCGCTTTCGCTCATCCACATGGGCATGGCGGGATCGCTGGCAAAAGCCGATTTTTCGTATACCTCATATTCATCAGTAAGCACCAGTCCACCTTCGCCGGCGGTTATGACTTTATAATAATTTAGACTCCAGGCCCCAGCGTTGCCGATTGTGCCTACATATTTACCCTTATAACGACCACCGATACACTGACAGCAGTCCTCTACTACCTTCAGGTTGTGCTTCTTTGCTATTTCCATTATGGCATTTATACGGGCTGGAACCCCTTGCATGTATACGGGTATAATAGCTTTGGTATAGGGGGTGATCTTCTTTTCAACGTCTTTAGGATCCAGGCCCAGAGATTCATCTATTTCCGTTATAACAGGTACTCCACCTACACCCACCACAGATGCGGCTGTGGATATGTATGTATAACCGGGCACGATAACCTCATCACCGGGCCCTACTCCAACACCTGTCAGACAGCATACCAGGGCACTTGTTCCAGAATTCACCATAAGAGAATGCTTTACCCCCACATGCTCGCAGGCCTGCTGCTCAAAAGCCGCTACGTTGGAATTTTCGCAGAACCTGAATAGCTTTTGGCTTTTTAATACGGCTGTAACTGCGTCTATTTCCTGGTGGTCAATGACTGTGGGACCGTGCATTCCACCGGGTATACCTTCGGTAATGACCGGCGAACCGCCGTCAATGGCTAATTTTTCCTTTGACATAGTTTTATCTCCTGATATTGTTATATTTTTCTCTATTTAATGGACGGTTTATATTATACGGATTATGTTTTAAAAATCAAGGGCTGAGCTCAAAGCATAAATTTTACATCCCTGTGTTATTGCGAAGAACGGAGTAACAAATAAAGTTTTTAGTCTGTATCAGAAG
>WJIO01000122.1 GCA_014730235.1 Candidatus Poribacteria bacterium | reverse complement strand
GGCAGATTTGCTGTCACCCATGCAGCCATGGTTATACCTTCTTTAAAATCAAAAGCTTCATTATAAGGAACTTCCACAAAAGCCCCATCACCACCAAATATCAGAGCATTGCCGAATTTCCCTTCTCCCCATTCAGCCTTTTCAATAGTTCCAACAAAACCATTGGGAGAGAGATCCTGAGTTGTGTCACCTTCTCCCTCATCAAAAGGCAGATATAACACCAGTCCTTCTTCCAGGTTTGCATTAACAATTGGTGTTAGCAAACATAAAAATATTGATACTATACAAATACCTTTTAACTTCATATACATTCTTATACCTCCTTGTGAAATTTGAATCTTTAGAGTTAAAAGTGTTAATAATAAACTTTTATTTATTGTCATTCCTGCGAAAGCAAGGACCCAGCTTTTATGCGGGATAATGTATCGTCAAACGCGTTTATGGTTTTTTCAACATCTTCCTTCGTATGGGCTGATGAAGTCAAAGCCAGGGAAGGTGAAATATCAATACCGTTGATCAACATTCCAAGACGGAATAACCTTCCTAATTCCGGATCACCCCCGGTTTTCTGGAACGCATGGCCATAATCACAGTTCTGGTAATCACATTCTCCCCGTTTTTTACATTCATGACCTTTTAAAACCTTAAAACCGGAAAAGCTTCCATATACACACCAGTTTACCTTATGTATATCAATGACCTGATTCATTCCTGCGCGTAATTGTTTTGCAGTTTCATTGGCTTTCTGGATGTCTTCACCTGTTGAAACAATTTTTAACGTAGCTATACCCGCGCTGGCAGATAGAGGATTGGCGTTAAAAGTTCCAGGATGATATATTTTTTTATAGCGATTCCAATGGCTGTCATCTTTGAATTCCAGATATTCCATTATATCATTACGGCCAGCAACAGCACCACCGGGCAATCCACCACCTAAGACCTTTGCCAGGGCTGTTAGATCAGGTATAACTTTGTAATATTCCTGGGCACCACCTGGAGATACCCTGAATCCTGTAACAACTTCATCAAAGATAAGTAGGACGCCGTATTTTTTTGTAATATTCCGGAGTTTTTTTAAAAATTCATCCTGGGTAGGTATTGCCACAAAAGACCCGCCAGTTGGCTCAATTATTACCGCTGCTATGTCTTTATCCTTTTCAAGCATTTCCTTCAAGCTTTTAATATCGTTGGGAGGACAATGAAGGGTGTTATCCAGAAATTCCTTTGGAATCCCCGGTGAGGGGGGAATATCAAAAGGCGGTTTTACCCCTGATACAAGTCCATCATGCCAGCCATGAAAATGTCCTTCAAATTTAACTATCTTATTCTTCCCGGTAAAAGTTCTGGCCAGTCTAAGGGCCATTAATGTGGCTTCTGTACCTGAACTGACAAATTTCACCTTTTCCGCCGATGGAATAAGCTCTTTTACTAATTGACCCCATTCAATTTCCAGACGTTGACACGCTCCATAATGTGTACCCCTGGAAAGCTGTGCATTAATCGCAACCACTACCTCCGGTCGACAGTGGCCAAGAAGCAGGGAACCATGTCCAACCCAGTAGTCAATATATTCATTACCTTCAACATCCCATTTTTTTGATCCTGATGCCCTTTCCATGTATACAGGAAATGGTTTTAAATACCTGCTATCATGGGTAACACCGCTGGGGAAAATTTCGCATGCCTGATTATAGAGCTTTTTTGATATACCATGCGTGGAACTATAAATACTTTCAATATTCTGCTTATCTTCCATAAGACCACCTGTAGATTAGGATTTATATTATTTTATTGCTGTTTCAACGGATTATACCACAGAGATTTTTAGTATGTCAATAAATGTGTCTGAAATGAACCTGTACCAAATTAGTAGGCTACCAAAAAAAGCCATTTGCTGTATACTTTTCATGTCCGTTTTTATATATGAAAACATTAAGGTAATCTTATGAAAAGGAGAAACAGCAAATGGCAAAGATAATAGTAAACATTATAACCCAGGATAGAGATAAAGAACAGGAAAAAAGATGGAATTCGTGGTACCCAATGACCATAAGAATTGGGAATCGAAATACTACAAGATAGGTTGTTGTATATCCAGGGAACTGTTTAAACAAGGTCAGGAAGCTCTTGATGATAAGCTCTTTTCGGAACATCCGGAAGACTTGAAATCAGAAGGTTTCCGCAAGAGGATTCGCATAACCCATTTTGGGGAACAACTACTTTGCAGGCGCAGGAAAAGTAAGTTGAGAACTACCGACAGCCATCATGGTTTTTGTATATACGCAAACCTTGCAGGTACCGCAGAAGTGACAGGGGTCAATCAGCTGTGGGCTTCTGACATAACTTACATTGGTCTTCCTGACGAGTATATTTATCTTGCGTCGGTGATAGACGTATACAGCCGGAAGTGTGTGGGCTGGCACATAGGTAACATGTATAACCAGAAACGTCTTCATTCATTGTCCGTTATTGGGGGTGCAGTCCAATTCCATGTTCTTCATGGGGCAAAAAGCTACATTAAGATATTTTTCCAGACAAGATGATACAGAAGAAATTGTTCGTAGTGGTATTATAAGCTTATTAAAGGCAGGCCTTATGCCCTATGTGGCAAGAACTCCACTGTTTAAAGATATGAATATTTCTTATCAAAAAGAAGCTGAGACGACTGATGTGATTGATAAGTGGAATTGCTGGGTTTTTAATATCAACACCCATGGCAGGTTTAGTGGTGAAGAATCAAGGAGTTCCTATAGTTTATATGGCTCTTTTTCCGCCGATAGAGTTACTCCAGAGTGGAAAATCAGTGCAAATATAAGTACGAATTACAATAAAGAGAGTTTTGAGTTTGAGGAAGATTCGAGCAATTATGAATTTGAGGATACCCGGAGCTCTCATAGTTTTAAAGGAATGATTGTAAAAAGTATTAATGAACACTGGTCAACCGGGGGATACGCTTCAGTATATTCTTCTGTTTATAACAATACAGAGTTAGGAATCAACATTGCTCCGGCATTGGAATTTAATGTGTTTCCCTATTCTGAGTCTACTCGTCGAGAATTCCGTTTTCTGTATCGGCTGAATTATCAGAACATTCAATATGAAGAAGAAACTATCTATGATAAATTGGAGGAGCAGTTACTTAGTGAAAGCCTCGCTGCTACTTTGGAAATAAAGGAAAAATGGGGATCAGTTAGCACAACTTTGTCAGGCTCTTATTATTTTCATGATTTTGACAAAAACCATCTGAATCTTTCCAGTAATCTGAATATCCGATTGTTTGAGGGATTTTCTATTGATGTTTTTGGCAGTATATCACAGATTCATGACCAATTGGCTTTACAAAAAGGAGAACTGTCACAAGAGGATATCCTTTTACGTCGCAGGGAACTATCCACACAATATAGCTATTATGGTTCAATCAGTTTACGATATACCTTTGGTTCCATATTCAGTAATGTTGTCAACCCTCGCTTCGGTGGTATTGACAAGGAAGTCGAGGGTGTGGAATGAACCCTGGGCAACGTATCATTCCAATCATGAAGCTTCCATTCCATTATGGCTTTACCAAGACGGTGTAGTGTATCTTCAATCCGATTCTCCAGAGCATCAAGACTATCAGGGGTTACTTCTGATAGCTTCATTATTTCCTCTTGCCAAAGTTGGCCTAATTCTGTATTATTCTTTATATCTTTTTTATTTTTCATCGGGCATATTCTCCTTACAGATCCTTATTGTATAGGGATATACCTTTTTTGTCATCCCATTTCATGAATCCAGATCCACGGTAATCACGCATTATATATGCCAGTATTTTGTCCGGACAAGAAATTTATGCTTGGGGGCAATTTGTTTCCTTGACTAAAATTACAATTTCTGTTATAATATTGCCAAGGTATTTTTGACCATCAATTGCATAACATCTTTCCATGCTTGCAATTAATGTTATATCTCAGCTCAGGGAATGGGCTAGTGGTGGAACAGGTATACACGATGGACTTAAAATCCTTCGGTCAATATGACCATGAGGGTTCGACTCCCTCCTGGCCCACCAATCAAAATTTATCGCGGAGTGGAGCAGTCAGGTAGCTCGTTGGGCTCATAACCCAAAGGTCGGAGGTTCAAATCCTCCCTCCGCAACCATATGTAAACCCAAGCGCCGTAAGCTTTTGCGGCGCTTTTTGTGTCCTATATGTGTCCTAACTTTTCCTCAACCGTCTGCAAACGGTAGTTTCAGGACTTGTTTCTTGACATGATCTTCCGCAAGATGGGCGTACCTGAGGGTTGTTTCATAATTGGCATGCCCATCAATGCTTACACTTCTCTTAGAAAGCACACCTGCCATTACTAGTTGAATTGAACGTAACTGATGAATTAAGCATTATTGCATGGGTAAAATGGAACGAAGATGGAATCGTTCATGGCGAACCCCTGCAGTTGCCCATGATAGTGAGTAAAATACCTATTAACGCAGCATATCTTTTGTTTCTCGATACAGGTGATGGAGCAAACCCGAATAAACCCAGCATAGCCTTCAGAATGAGTGGACCGGGAACTTTGTATTCAACAGTTACAGTTGAAGAAGAAAAATGGTATCATGCGGCTGGAACTTATGACGGTAGCTCTCAGATAAAGCAACAGTTACATGGGGAAGCTTGAAACTATGATGATTAAAGGAACTGTGTGGAAAATAGATTATGCGAATAAAAAACCATCCTATACTTGGCCTAATAGAAGAAAAAGAGGAAGTCACTATAACAGTTGATGGCATGCCTGTAAAGGCTTTTAAAGGTGAGACTATTGCATCGGCTTTAATAGCTTCCGGTATAAAAGTATTCCGAAAAACCAGAGTGCGTAAAGAACCAAGGGG
>WJIO01000121.1 GCA_014730235.1 Candidatus Poribacteria bacterium | reverse complement strand
GGATGCTGTGGTATCTTCGTCCAACGGACTGTCTATCATAGCCGATCCCTTACATGACCCCGGTGAAGCCTTCTGGGTTGACATACAGGTCGGAAGTGAAGCTGATCCGGTGGATAACCTGTTCGGCATATCTCTGGTGTTTCAGTATACAAATCCGGAGGATATTGAAGCCGTTGACGCCCAGATAGCCACAGATGGTCTGCTGGGCGACGATCTGATCTCATTAGAACCCCAGATAGACCCGGATGCCGGAACTGTAAGCATAGGCATTGTCCGCAAGGGCATTAATGGGGTAGACGGCTACGGTTCAATAGCAAAGGTGCAGATGCAATTCAACGACGGGGGAATCACCAGCGCATTTACCCTGACAGATATAGCTGCCGTTGATCCCGACGGTAATCCCATTGACCTGGGTATGGCAAATCCTGTGATAGTGCAAAGCAAACCAGAAGGTGAATATATCCAGCAGGACATCCAGTTATACCAGGGCTGGAACCTGATCTCGGTAAACGTTGACCCTATATCCGGCAACTTGGTAACATTGCTTAAGCCCATAGAGGGCTTCTGGGAATCGGTGTGGGCTTATGATGCCCTGACAGGTCTATGGTTAAGACATATCTATGGGAACACCGGTGGTGATAACAACCTGAGTTTAATTATTCCCGGCAGGGGTTACCTGATATTTGTCAATGCTGATGTTACCCTTACCGTATTTGGCGATTCCCTGGACGACTCCTCTGTGGAATTATACACAGGCTGGAATCTAGCGGGATATAACCAGAACGTGGAGATGGATTATGCCGAAGCGCTGCAACTTATAGAAGACATTTATACCGCCGTTTACACCTATGACAACGAAAATAAGCTATGGCTGTATTACGCTGGTATGATTGGCAACCTGGATAAGCTGAAACCCGGTTATGGATGCTGGATAAACGTTCTGGACGACTGCACGTGGGTTTTCCCTTATTAAAAAGGCTTTCCCGAGTTTAGTGTGGTTCTATACTTTCGCACTTTTTAAAAGACATAACATTTATACACTTGTAGGGACACGGTATACCGTGTCCCTACAAGTCAAGAATCCTAATGACATCATAAAAAAGTCTCTTACCTTTACCACACTAAAACCGGAAAAGCCATTAAAAATTATATGGCGTTATTGCCAAAGTCTCCAGTCCTGATCCTTATGGCGTCTTCCACCGGATATATGAAAATCTTTCCGTCGCCGATGTTTCCTGTCCTGGTTTCGTTTATTATGGCCCGGACAATTTTGGAGACATCGTCGTCTATTACAACAATTTCCAGTTTCAGTTTTGGTAAAAATTCCACTTTGTATTCCTTGCCTCGCCATACCTGTTCTTTGCCCTTTTGTTTTCCGTGCCCTTTAACCTCAGTTATAGTCATCCCCGGGTATCCAAGCTCTTCCAGGGCATTTCTGACGGCGGTAAGCCCTTCGGGACGTATTATAGCCTCAATTTTTTTCATTTTTTCTCCCCCTTATTCCTGTATCTGGAAACCAGAATATGCCTGTAAACCATGCTCACCAGTGTCCAATCCTTCCATTTCTTCCTGGGGTGTAACCCTCAATCCTACTGTAACATCAATTATCTTAAATATAATCCCCATAGTCACAAGGACAAATGCAACCACTGAAATTACTCCGAGAAATTGCACCCCAAGCTGCTTAAAACCACCGCCGTAAAAAAGCCCGTCATTTGCCAAAGCCAGATTTTTTCGACCAAAAAGACCGATGGAAATGGTTCCCCATATACCGTTTAATCCATGCACAGGTACAGCACCTACGGGATCGTCAATCCTGAATTTGTCCAGCATTATAACGCCAAAGACTACAATTACTCCGCCAACCGCGCCAATAACAATAGCCGCCCAGGGATCAACAAAAGCACATGGAGCAGTTACAGCCACCAATCCGGCCAGGGCCCCGTTCATTATCATTGACAGGTCAGGTTTTCCCGATACTATCCAGATAGCTATCATGGCCGTAATAGCCCCGGCAGCAGCCGCCAGGTTTGTGTTTATGGCAACGCGTCCTATAAGATTGCCGTCGCCTACTCCCAGTGTAGAACCGGGGTTGAATCCAAACCATCCAAACCACAATATGAAAACCCCTAGAGAAGCCAGGGGAATCGAATGTCCGGGAATGGCGTTTGGTGAACCATCGGGATTGTATTTGCCAATTCTTGGCTTCAGAAAAATAGTACCTATCAAAGCGGCAAATCCACCCACAGAATGGACAACGGTAGAACCGGCAAAATCGGCAAAATTTAAGCTGGCAAGCCATCCGCCGCCCCATACCCAGTGACCCACGATTGGATATATAAGCGCGGAGATCAAAAACGAATATATCAAATAGGCCTGGAATTTCATCCTTCCGGCCATTCCCCCGGCAACAATAGTCGCCGCCGCCCCACAGAAAGCCGCCTGGAATAGCCAGAAAGCAAAGAGGGGAACATCAGCCGCTGACTCAGCCCCAGCCAGAAACCATCCCTTAAGGCCCATAAAAGCATTTCCAGAACCAAACATTATGGCGTATCCAAAAATAAAAAATCCAATAGATGCCATGCAGTAATCCAGGAAATTCTTTGTCAGTATATTACATGTATTCTTTGCCCTTATGAAACCGGCTTCCACCATTCCAAAACCGGCCTGCATAAAGAACACTAAAAAAGCCGCTACCAGCACCCATACAGTATCAAGCCCCACTGTAAGTGTGCCGATAGCGGCTGTTTCATCCGCAAAAGCAATACTTGCTGCTAAAAGAAACATTATAACGGCAGCGATTAGTAATTTTGATTTTTTACGGAATGATCTATAAGACATTCATAACCTCCTCTATTTCTCTTTAACACGAAATCAGGGGCAGATGTTGGGCATCTGCCCCGGTTGCTGTAGCAGTATTGAGGTTTAAGTTGGACTTCTAGAAACCAAAACCGATGTTTACACCGAGAAATGTATCATTATCAAAAACATCAGCCAGGCCTAAAACATAAGTAAAGGCAGGTGTGAGGGTGACCACCTCCGTCAACTGGTAGTCTGCCGATACCCCTATCTGGAGAACTGTAGGGCCATTTTCAAAATCATCTGATTCATACTGTCCGAAGTCAAACCCGATAACAGCCGAAAGCGAAGCCGAGAGGGGCTCAAAGACACTCACACCTGCAGAGACGGAAGCTTCAAGATACGGTTTGTCTACTTCCATAAAATCGTAGTAAAAGGTTATACCCGGGGACATACTTAGCATCTCAGAGATTGGGATTTCATAACCCAACGCCCCGTAAAATTCCCCTGTCTCCTCTATTCCTGTAACATCGTAATATAAAACCCCAGCATTTACTGATAATGCTTCTAAAATGGAGTAGCTGAGGTCAAAGGCATAGTCAACTTCATCCACATCCATGTTATCCAGGTTGTGAGAAACCCAGGGGGAAAAGCTTATGCCCAATCCCGCAATGCTGGTTGATAATCCAAAATCATATTGAAGATGGGGATTGCCGTCACCGGCAGCCCTCCAGAAATAATTGTCAGTAAAGTATATATCCGCCGATCCCTCAATTTCGGGTATTTCACCGAACGTAGTTGTAGCCAATATCAAACAAATTGCTGCTGTTAATATACCAACTCTATACATATCCCTGAACCTTTCCTCTATATATTTTTCATTCATCCAGCCACAGGAATGTGGCTGGATGAATGTTATTATTATCCTATAGCTTCGTTACCAGTTTCGCCTGTCCTGATCCTGATACATTCTACAAGATCAAGGATAAATATCTTTCCGTCGCCGATTTCACCTGTTCTTGCACCCTTTATTATTGCGTTTATAGTCGGTGCTACAAAATCTTCGTTGACGGCAATTTCCAGACGAATCTTTTTAAGCAGGTTTACTTCTATATCAACGCCACGATATGATTCGTGATAGCCTTTCTGCTGACCACATCCCATGGCGTTTGTTACTGACATCTTGTATATCTCAGCCTTGTAAAGTTCCTGCTTTACATCGTTAAGCTTTTCCGGTTGGATGTATGCGATGATAAGTTTCATTTTCAGTGTCTCCTTTATTGGTTCGTAAATATCTGGAACCCGGAGTATGCTTCCATACCGTGTTCTTCAATATCCAGTCCTCGAAGTTCCTCTTCCCGGGATACCCGTAGTCCAATGGTTTTCTTTATGATCAGAAACATAATCAAGGCAGTAACCGAAACCCAGGCAAGCACAGATATTGCTCCTAATGCCTGCACACCCAGCAGCTTTGCCCCGCCACCGAAGAATAAACCGTTTACATCGCCAAGACCTGCTGCCTGTGCATAGCGGGATTCGGCAAACAAGCCAACGGCCAGAGTTCCAAACATCCCGCATACACCATGAACCGATACAGCGCCAACAGGGTCGTCAATATGCAGAATCTTGTCAAAGAAATCAACGGCCAGGACAACCAGTATTCCACCAATAAGGCCTATAATAACAGCGCTTAATGGAGATACAACTGCGCAAGGAGCGGTAATAGCCACAAGTCCGGCTAATGCACCGTTGAGGGACATACTGGCATCAGGTTTCTTGTATCGTATCCATGCCGTAAACATGGCACTTATAGCGCCAGCCGCCGCTGCCAGATTTGTCGTTACTGCGATGGTGGCGATGCTCAGGTTTGTTCCGGAAGTTGTACTACCGGGATTGAAGCCAAACCAACCGAACCAGAGGATGAAGACACCTAAAGCAGCTAGTGGGATATTATGTCCAGGGATAGCTTTAGATATTTTTTTCCCACCATTATTGTCGATATATTTTCCAACTCGAGGCCCCAGCACAATAGCCCCCATCAGGCCAGCCCATCCACCAACAGAGTGGACAACTGTTGAGCCTGCAAAGTCTATCATACCCAGTTTGGATAACCATCCGCCGCCCCATATCCAGTGACCTACAACAGGATATATTAGTATTGTAATAACCGCGCTGTATGCCAGGTAACCGGAGAATTTTGTCCTCTCGGCCATAGCGCCTGAAACGATTGTAGCAGCCGTTGCGGCAAATACAGCCTGGAACAGCCAAAAAGCTATCTGCCATAATCCATCGCCAGTACTGGGATCTCCCGCTGACAGGAAAAATCCATCACTGCCAAACAAACCGGCTTTGCTTGCGCCAAACATTATGCCAAATCCCAGAGCCCAGTATGCTAATGAACCTATTGAAAAGTCCATAAGGTTTTTCATGATAATGTTACAGGCGTTTTTAGCTCTTGTGAATCCTGCTTCTACCATGGCAAAGCCAGCCTGCATGAAGAACACAAGAAAAGCTGCCAGGAGCATCCAGACTGTATCAATGGCTCTGGAGTTTGATGACGTAGTTGCATCATCGGCAAATAGATTAGTAGTTAGAAACACCAGTATCAGAACTGCGGCCGTTGTGATTAAAACGCGCCTCATGTAATTATCCTTTCTTTGACTATAATAGTCTGATACGGATGAATCTTCCGCTTAAGGGTATGGCTGGAAAATTACTATTGACAAATTGTGGGTTTTAGGCAAGAATTATTTATAACAGATTGTTGCAGCAATCTGCTGGCTAAAAACCCATAAGAACACCTCTGGTTTCAATACCAGAGATTAGCCATTCTTCTGTGCAGAAGATTCGCCTTCCAGGACATTTGTGACTTCTGCACAGAATTTTTACTTCAGGAAATCAATTCCTTACAGTAGCGGTAGATATTCATCCAGTTCGTATTGAGTAACCTGAACTCGATACCTGTTCCATTCAATTATCTTGTTTTCAATCAATTTATTGAATATATGGTCACCAAGGGTTTTCCTTACCAGTTCGCTTTTTTCTGTAGCCAGAATAGCTTCATAAAGATCGGGTGGGAGAGTATCAATACCTCTGTTTGCCCTCTCCTCTTCTGACATTTCATAAACGTTTTCCTCTACCGGAGCCCTTAGCTCATATCCTTTCTCGATACCTTCCAGACCAGCGGCCAGCATCAATGAAAAGGCCAGATATGGATTACAGGCCGGATCGGGTGATCTATATTCAACCCTGGTAGCCTTTTCCTGTCCCGGTTTATAAAGAGGAACTCTTATCAGGTCTGACCTGTTACGCATCGCCCATGATATATAAACAGGAGCTTCATATCCCGGCACCAAACGCTTGTATGAATTCACCCACTGGTTAGTTACCAGTGTGATTTCAGGGGCATGCTCCAAAAGTCCAGCTATATAGCCCTTTGCCGTTGCTGACAGATGATGTGGGTCTTCCTTATCAAAGAAAGCGTTCTTGTCGCCTTTAAATAATGACTGATGTGTGTGCATACCACTGCCGTTTTCACCAAATATCGGTTTGGGCATAAAAGTAGCATATACACCGTTTTTAAGGGCAACTTCCTTGACTACCAGGCGGTAAGTCATAACGTTATCAGCCATTGTCAAGGCATCAGTATAACGCATATCAATTTCATGCTGACTGGGAGCCACCTCATGATGGCTGTATTCCACCTGGATTCCCATGGCTTCCAGCATAAGGACTGTTTCTCTACGCAGGTCAGTTGCAACATCCGATGGAATCAGGTCGAAGTAACCACCATGATCTAGAACTTCTGTTCCCTGATCGTTTTTGAAGTAGAAGTATTCAAGCTCCGGCCCCACGTAGAAAGAATAGCCCATATCAGAGGCCTTCTTCAGCATATCCTTTAGAACTCTTCTGGGATCGCCTACATATGGAGTGCCATCGGGTTCTACAATGTCACAGAACATTCTGGCAACAGCGCTGTGTTCTCTTGGTCTCCAGGGAAGAAGTTGGAAAGTGCTGGGATCGGGCATAGCCATCATATCACTTTCATCAATTCTGGCAAAACCCTGTATGGATGATCCGTCAAAACCCATACCTTCATCAAGTGCACCTTCAAGTTCCTCAACAGTAATAGCAAAACTCTTCAGGTAACCAAGTATATCTGTAAACCATAGTCTTATAAACTTAACATCGTGCTTCTTTACCATCTCAAGAATGTATTTCTTGTCTTTGACTTCCATTCTCTTTTACTCCTCTCAAATAGTTAATAAAGCATTTTTCTGAAAAATGCCTGCTTCGCTAAAAGACTAGCAATCTTGCTTGACTTCTGTTTTCGGTTATAATTATACATCATAATTGTTACGTCTCTATATCATCAATGTAAAATAGTTTTATCAGTTATGTAAAATCTATGTAAACAAAAATAATGAAATATGGTAAAATAATTATAATAAAGTGTTTTATAGCATGAATTTCCTACTCATGATTTAAAAACTTTGATTCTTCCGGGTTTAGTGTGGTAATAATTGAAAATGCTCTCAGCTTGTCATTCCCGCGGAAGCAGGAATGACAGCATAAAGAAGTTTCTTATCTTTACCACACTAAACCCGGAAGAATCAAAACTTTCAACAGGAAAATAGAATTGATCAACCACTTCATAAAACGCTCTATAACTTCAACGTTCATGGGGATCAGAAACACCCGTCTCAGCCATGCAAACGTAATAATAATCCCGGTTCCTTATGAAGCAACTGTAACATACGGCCGGGGAACAGCAAAAGGCCCAAAAGCCATTATTGAAGCATCAAAACACGTGGAATTCTACAGCGAAGAATTGGATTGCGAACCTCACGTATGGGGATTTATTACCCTACCAGAATTAAGATCCACTCAGATTGACGACATATTCCAGCATGTATATAAAGCGACTAAAAAGCTACTGAACAGCAAAAAGCTTATAATTATTTTAGGTGGGGAACATTCTGTTACACCCGGAGCAGTAGCTGCATTCGCCGATAAATACAGTTCTCTTTCAGTTTTGCAACTCGATGCTCATGCCGATCTGCGGGATCAATATATGGGAAGCAAGTATAACCATGCCTGCTCTATAAGAAGAATTCTGGAACATTGTCCAGCCGTTCAGGTAGGAATCCGCAGTTTGTCATATCCTGAGAAAATATTTATTCAAAAGGAAAAACTGCCGGTATTTTTTATGCAGGATATTAAAGACAACTGGATAGATAAGGTAATCGAAAAACTGACTGAAAACGTCTATATAACATTAGACGTGGATGCCTTTGATCCGTCAATCATGCCTTCTACTGGAACACCTGAACCCGGTGGCTTGATGTGGGATAATACTCTTGATTTACTGAAGCAGGTTGCCGCAAAAAAGAATATAGTGGGTTTTGATGTGGTAGAACTCAGCCCACAGCAGGGAAATCCCGCACCGGATTTCCTGACGGCAAAGCTGATTTATAAACTTATCGGTTACATATATAAAGCAAGAGAGAATAATATAATTATATACGATGATAGCGTTAATTTACTCAAAAACAAAGGGGTTTCTGAAGTCATGGAAAAAGATATGTCCTATATATTACAGATTACCGATTTTCCAAACCGGTTCAAATGTGCAGTAAAAGTCGATCCCAACAGTTTTAATTCCATAGAAGAAATGCTGGATAAGTATGTTAAAAATGTAGACGCAGGCAGCCCTAAACCAAAATCACGAAAAAACCTTAATGTAATTCAGGACTGCATTTATAAAATAAATGATGACGGTCAACTTCTTGATCTATACGAAGGTTTGATAATCAGGCAGGATGATAATATCCTGAATCTTGATCAGAAACCGGAATTTGAGCTTTACCGGTCTCAGGAAACAGAAGATTTTATGCTACTGGACATTGTCCTTGATCGCTCCCAGATTACTGAGGAAGGCAACCCCTACGGCTATAACATAAGAAAGTGGATGAAAAACCAGGATGTTTTTGAAAATTTTGTTTACGAATGTCTGGAAGATGCTTATGGCTCATCAGCCGACAGGATACTGGAACTAACTACAGTTGAGGACTGCAAGCGTTTTCTCAAAGCTGTAGGCAAAAGAATGTGGGAAGCTGATTTTGAGTTATATTCACGTTTTATAGGCGATAAACTCTGGTTTAAAGACCCTTCAGAAACATTACTGAATATAATCGCAGGAAGAGGGGGAACATGCACAGAGAAATCATCAGCAATGAAAATGATCAGCGATGTATACGGTTTCAACTGTGAATATCTACTGGGAGGGCCAGGGGCAAAAGGGCCATTTCCCGAAGGGCCCCTTCGGGAAATGTTAGAGACTCTGGATTTTGAACTGGGAAAGAAATTTATGATATACTGGGAGCATATGGCTTTGCTGTATGATCTGGAAACGGAAGATGTTATGATGGACATTGCCAACGGCAATGTTCCCTTTATATTTATGACCGGATATGAGATAGAAGATTATCTACAGCCGGAAAATAAGAAAAGCATAAAGGTAAAGATGGTGCTCAGGGAAGAGGAATTTTATTATCATGTAGTTCCCCAGGACATACCCCAATACCTGCTTGAAGTAATGCAGGACTGGATAGACGACATAGACCTCATACATGTTTTCCATGACGGTCTCGGTCTTCTTATACGGGAGGATTATTACATCTGGCCCCTGGTCTACAGGGATGAAGATGAAAAAATGCTGGAATATCAATGGTGGATGGATGTTCAGGAAAAACAAAACTATCAGGGAGTTGAATTGCTGGATAATTTCTCATTACCGGGCATGATAGCTGAGGAATTCAAGAAAAAATACCCTCAGAAGTTTATGGACATTGTGGAAGCCTATGATTACCTTATAGAAAGATATAATGACTCATACTTTGATCCTGAAGATGAACGCAGATATAACCTTGGATACATATTCTTAAAGTTGAAGTAATATATTTGACACTTCCGATTTGAGTGTGGAAATGAAGAAAATTCTACTGGTTAAATAAGAGCATATCCACTTCTACAAGCCATTCCTGCTTCAAGCTTTTTAAAAAGCTTGAAGCAGGAATGGCTTGTAGAAGTTTTTTTATTTTTACCACATTTTTTGTGAAAGAGTTAAGCTTATGCCTTCTTCACAGCATCAGAAAGTTTTTTTGTAAATCTCCCCACTTCGTCCAGCATTTTCTCAGGATTATCGGCATTTGCCTCGATAACATTGACTATAGCACTTCCTACAATAACCCCTTCGGCCATTTTCGCCACAGCCTCCGCCTGTTCCGGGGTTGAAACGCCAAAACCTACGGCCACAGGTTTATCTGAATGTTTCCTGATCTTATCCAACGTCGGTGCTAACATTTCGGACACCTGTTTTCGTGCTCCGGTTACTCCGGTAAGGGAAACGCAGTATATAAATCCTGTGGATGCTTTGGATACAACCTCCATCCTCTGATCGGTGCTTGTAGGTGTCAACAAAAATATAGTGGCAAAGTCATTATCCCTGGCGACAGAGATAAGATCAGCGGCTTCATCAGGTGGAAGATCGGGGATTATTGTTCCGTCAACGCCGGCTTCAACAGCGTCTTTAACAAATTTTTCTATACCATATCTCAATATCACATTGTAATAACTCATAAAAGCTATGGGAATATCAGCTTTTGCCCTGATTTGCGACATGGTATCTAGAATTTTGCCCAGTGTAGTTCCCGAATCCAGGGAGCGTAGGGATGACCTCTGGATACTGGGACCATCAGCCACCGGATCGGAAAAAGGTATACCAAGCTCAAGCAAATCCGCTCCTGATGATTCCAATTTTTCAATTAGCGCTGGTGTATGCTTCAGGGAAGGATCACCAGCAGTTATAAAGGGCATAAAGGCCTTTTTGCCCTGAGATTTTAATTCAGCAAATTTCCTGTCAATTTTATTCATATTCTAATTTCTCTAAAAATTATATGGTTCTTCCTAATTATTCATTCCAGCTTTCGCTGGAATGATAAGCTTTAAATATTTTCAAATTATTTACACACTAAAACCTGACCATCATAGATATACGGTGGGTATCTCCAAGACCATCCCATTCCGGCACGTAGGCATAATCAAACTGGAAGTTCATATTCTCCATGGGTTTTGTGCCGTAGGCTTTAAGACCAAGACCTAAAGAGAAACCTTCTTTTGGATTGTCACCGGAACCCAGGCAGTATCCAAGCCTCATTGCCAGTATCTTCTTAAACCATTTTTCCACGCCAATATGGTATGTAGCATCAGCCGCACCCTGTTTTGAGAACTCAGCGGCGATAATACCTTCGCTGACAAAGGGATAGGAAATCCCGGCTCTTATGCCTAATGGCAGGCTTCCATCATCAAGACTGCTGTGCAGCTTTATATTCTGGACGCTTCCGCCTATATTCAGCTTTGATATATGGAACATACCTCCCAGATCAAGGGCTGTGCCGTTTGAATCTTCCACGTCAAAATCCTGATCTATAAGTTTCACTGTACCGCCCAGGGAAAACACCTTCGGTATTAAGGCATAGCTACCTGAAATTCCCGCTGCCATAGAATAGGCGTTAAAGGTGCTGTCGGCTTCTTCTGTGTCGTCAGTTCTTCTCTGGATTTCGGACTGTAAGTAAATAACGCTGAGACCAACAGCGGCGTTGCCTATCCGCTGGGAATAAGCCCCGGAACCGTAGTTTATACCGGCAAACCATGAGTTATACATGGCACTTAATTCCCGCTTTTCCGTCTGGGTCAGACCGGCTGGATTCCAGAATACAGAGTTTACATCGTTGGCAACACCTACAAAAGCCCCGCCCATTGCAGCAGGTCTGGACGCGGCATCAATTTTCAAAAATGCGGCATCTTCTGTGCCTATTTCATCGGCGATTGATATAGCACAAGCAAACGAAATGGCAAACAGAATGCAAACCGCGACTATGAAGTCCTTAACATATCTTCTTTCTGTTTTTAGCATTCCAATTCTCCTATATAATAGTGGGTTGTAATCAGTAACCAGTTGAAATTGACTGATTACTGACCACCAAGTACAATTTTTCTGATCACTGATTACTCATCACTTAATTTTTTATAATCATCGGCTTGCCGACCTTGTTGGCCTTCTGTCCATCGGGAAGTTCAGCTTCAAGCCTGTAAACGTATATACCTGTAACAACCTTATC
>WJIO01000009.1 GCA_014730235.1 Candidatus Poribacteria bacterium | reverse complement strand
GATTAAGGTAATCCAGGGCTGTCTTATTATCAATATTTCCGCCAATACCAATCCCTACGTTGGCTGAACCATTGCCCTTGGGGAATATCCACGCGTAACCCCTGGGAGCCACCTCATGTCCGAGGTAGAAACAACAGCAGTCTGGCTTTATATTATCCAGACCCGTCATAAGATATTGGACGCATGTATCCACATCACTGTTCTTACAATGGGTATCAATTCCTGCCCATCTTGCGATCCGGGACTCAACACCATCAGCGGCGATCACGACTTTTGATTTTATTTCATAATCAATTCCTGCACGACGAACCACAGCACCTATCACATTTCCATTCTGCTTTATAATGCCAACTGCTCTGGCTTTAACCCATATATCAGCACCGGCTTTGGCTGCCTGGTGGGCTAAATCCCTATCAAATATTTTTCTTTCCAATACTAGACCCGTATTCGGCTGTTCAAGGGTGACAGAATCACCATTAGGAGCATATATACACCCGCTGTTTATAGGCGCAGAAACCCATTTTGGGTCAATAGCCGTCAACTTTAACAGTGCTTCTTTACTTATCCCTTCGGCGCATCTGACAGGAGTTCCTATCTCCTGACGCTTTTCCACCATAAGGACTTCAAGATTCTGCTCCGCCAGAGTTCGGGCTGCTATTGATCCGGCCGGGCCTCCACCAATAATCAACACATCAACATTTATTGATGCTTTTTCAGTAGATGGTTTGTTATACAAAAGGTCAGGATTAAGCATATCAGTAGATAAAGCCCCTACTGGACAGACTTTCACACAGGATAAACATTTGGAACATAAATTATTATCTATACTGACATAAGTATCAACCAATTCAATGGCATTTTCTGGACAAACACTTACACAGGCGCCGCAGTAACCGCATACTTGCCTGTTTACAACTGGATAATTCATACTTCAGTGTATTCCTCCAAGATAAATAGCCCCCAATCCGATAAAAATATCAAATTTCATAAGACTTGAAACTCTGGCTGTATTTATTTCGTTAAGGTCTTTTGACATTATAATCATACAGATTATAAGAACCAAGTCAACCCCAATTGTTACAGAAATAAGATAGTAAATAGAATATAAGTTCATTAAATATGGTACAGGACTTATGAGAATTACCAGGATAAAAAATACAAAAGAAATATACATAGCCCTGCGTCTACCTAATTTTATGGGTAAACTTGACATACCTGCATGTTGATCGCCTTTTACATCCTGAATGTCTTTCACAATTTCTCTGGCTACAGTAAATAAAAAGGCAAAAACTGCGGGAATCAGGCTTTGTCCTATATTTTCTACCGCTGCTCCACCTGAAATAAATGTCAATCCAGTCAGCAGGCCAACTGTCATATTGCCTAAAAGCAGAAAACGTCTTAGTATAGTTGTATATAATATAAGCAATACTGATGAAAAAAGTGCGATAAAAAATGCTGTTAAATTAACAAACAAACCCATGCAAACTCCTGCTATAAAAAGGCATATTGAGAAAATAAGCGCATTAGTTCGTTTTATCTGTCTGGAAGGTATAGGACGATAGGGTTTATTTATTCTGTCGGTTTCAACATCATAGTAGTCGTTTATTACATTTCCCGATGATAATATAATAAAAGCCGCTGAGGCTGTAATTAATATTTTATCCAAAGATGCTAAATCACCGTTAGCCAGAAAAGCACCCATTATTACAGATATAAATGCTATTGCACCATTCAACGGACGCATTAGCTTAAAGTAACCTGAAATTTTGGTTCTGACTCCTGACTTACTCATAATTTTAAACTATGCGAAACCACACGGGGTTTGTCATGCACATATACTTATAACCTCTGGCTGAAGAAAATGCTTCTGCGCGGATATAACCCCTGTTTTTCTGGTTTATGTTGCATTTATATACGAGTTCATATTCGTCTTTTTCGGGGATAAAAACTCTGGAAACTTTTTCAACTTTTTCTACACAATCACCTTTATATAACTTAATTCTGTCTATAGGACCAAATTCTTTTGATGAACTGGCTTTGATTTTAATTTCCTGAATTTTTCCTGTTATTTCTTCGCCAATATCTGCAGAATGATTTCCTCTCCTGGCTTCAATAAGTAGAATAGGACCGTTAGTTACTATTGTCCTTCCATTTCTAAGGGCTTCCAGAACACCTTCCTGGGAAAGGTTACCACCGCAATTAGCATAAGTTCTTACTTTGCCGAATATATGATCATAGGTTTCATCAAGTTTTGTATTTGGATACCGGACTTTTCGGCATCTGTTAAAATCCCCATGAGCATCATTTCCACCTAGAACAAAAAGTTTTCGTCCTTCAAGAAGAAGTTCAACCCATTTTTTGTATCCTTTTCTAAAAGGTTTACCCTGATAACCGTTCCAGAACTGAAGACCGGTATATCCACCCTGATCATAGTCCGGGTTACGCCAGTAATCCCTGTTTAGCAACAGCTTGCCTAAGTATCCGTTACCCTCTTCAGGATGGGCTGCATATGCAAAACCATCTTGATCGTTTATCCTGTTAAGACACTGACGCAGACTTAGATCAGGTCTTTTGTTGAGACCTCTTTTAACTCCGTCACCCTTTCCGGGTATAAATTGGGAAGTGTTAAGAGCTATCAAATGTATATTATATTTTTTATAATTGCCGCAGGATACTTCTTCGGCAGGTAATACCACAAATTCTTTGTCTTTTGAATTTATTATCTTGGCATCGTCATGAAGCTTTTGCCATCTTGGTAGTTTTGGATCATGCTCAAACAGCTTGCCCATTGCTCTATCCAGATCATAGGAATGGTCAGAGGCTATTACCCATTGTATACCTATGGCTTTACCCATTTCTGAGGCAATGTCTAATGGTGCGCCGAACTCAACCTGATTGTGGGACATGTGGGTATGATAATGACCATCTCCATAATACCATCCATCAAATGACGGCAGTTTATAAGGGCTTACAAATATATTGAAAGGCTTATGGGATAAACCGGGCAGGTTATCGGAAGTAGCTTTCCTCTTTATACCTTTACAGGTGAAATCCATATCCACATTAACCTTGATATTTCCAACAGCCC
Organism: Candidatus Poribacteria bacterium; assembly: GCA_014730235.1. Lineage (GTDB taxonomy): Bacteria > Poribacteria > DTPJ01 > DTPJ01 > WJIO01 > WJIO01. The sequence goes on along the minus strand of WJIO01000009.1, from coordinate 9,705 downwards.
CTTTGGGTATATCAAGAAAAGCCAGAGTATGCCAGTAATGCTTATTAATCCTTACCGGTTTCTCGGAAAGAATTTGCTTTCGATATATTTCACCATCAGGTGTTGAATAACTGGCCATTATGCTTCTAAGTTTTGTGGGGTAGATGTTTGCATCTTTCACAAGACAGGCTATAGGAAGGGATTTCCCTTCATCCAAACGCCAGGGAGCATCGGCCAGTATTTCCGGGTATTTCCGATTGATAATTGAATAACCGAAAAATGTATAATGAATTTCAGCATAACAGTATACCCGCCAGCATACTAATACCAACATCGAGATGGCAATGAAAGGCAATAATGATGAAGATGATTTGTATTGTAAAAAATGGTTCATATTTAGATAAACCCCAATTTTTCAAATAGGTGATTATATTCTTTTTTATATTTATCTTTCAGGTAATTTATTTTATCCCTGAATTCCCCTTTATTATCAAATTTTTGAAGGCACATTTCAGCTATTTCTTCTGTTTCCATAGCCGGAACTGCGTAAGTTTCATCCAGAGCTTCTATTACTGATGCCCGGGAATCCAGTTGCAATAATAAAGAAGGTATCCCCATTGATGAAAGTAACATAGAGCCATGAACTTTTACAGAAAAGGCAAATCGGCAACGTTTGTAATACTTAAAGAAGTCTATATAATTGTTTGAAAACAATACTTCTTGATTTTTAACTTTTTTTAACAATCTTTTATAAGAGTTAAAGTCATGACATACCCAAACAACTTTTTGTTGAGAAAATTCTTTTTCCAGTATAGCTTTAATTTCATGACATATTTTAAGTATCTTTTTAGGTGAAAGTTTGCAACTCCAGTAATCATCCCCCCATATCAAAAAAATCAGATCTGCATCATTATCTTTGATTCTCATATCACCTGAAAATAAGGACGGGCATGAAACCTGATTTACATTTTGAAATCCAAGACCATTAAGAAAATTACGGCAATATCTATCCCTTACATTAAAACCGTCGATTATTGCTTCATTATAACGGGATACAAATTTTCTATATCTTCCGTCCCTTGTTTCAACCGGAGGCTTAACTTTGCCATCAGCAGAACAAAGAAAATTAGAACCAACAGCGAAGAGTAATATCTTTTTGCCCGACTTTTTGCTGTAATCCAGAATTCTGTTCTGCCATTTCATCTTATAGCACTCTTTATAGAATATGGGAGAACCGCATATAACTATGATATCCGATAAATCTATAAGTTCCCGGTATTCTTTGCTCCTGGGAACGTCGGCTTTATTTATCAGCAAAATGCTACCGTATTTTTTTACCGGAAAGAGTTTTTTAAAACCCTCGTAAATAAAATTGTCACCGGCATTTATACCTATTGTTGTGATTATGGATAAATTCATTTTTGCATAATGAAAATTATATGTCAATGTTAAATTTAAATAATTTATTCAGGGATAGCTGATACCAAATCTGGAATGATAATATAGCCTGATAAACAAAATAGTAATGAAAAGTAAAACAAAATAAAATGGCATAAATATAGCAACAAAAATTGATAGAGTCAGTAGGCTGATCTTTGTAGCCAGAATAACAGCTTTTATGTCAGGTGATTTTTCATTCAGGTTTTTAAAAGTCATATAAATAAAAAAAGGTAAAGATATAATGGAAGCGGACATAGCAATAAAATCCCTGAGAAACCAGCTTATCACCGGCACAGATGTTAAAAGTATGGTGCTTGTGATACAGGCTTTGGGAATGCCAAGAAATGCCCCGGTTGTAATATCACCATTTTGTACATCACCTTTTATATCCGGTATTGTTGTATTAATGAAAGCTGCGGCAACGCATATAACGTATGGTATGCTGCTTAAAATCATATCAGTTGACATTTCAGATCTTGATGCCCATCCAACAGCGAAGGCCACAATCCCGAAACCGAAAGCATTGGCAATTAAATCAAAAAATGGTCTTCCTTTTAACCTGAAAGGTGTAACAGAATACATTATCCCTATGACTATAGAAAGAATAATTAAATACAAATAAGAAAGGGTATATACAAGCAGTGATATGGTAACCGAAACTAAAAGCATCGATATAATCTGTATTTTAAGTCTTTTTTTATCTATATAACCCTGATATACCAGATAAAGTTTACCGTTTATTTTATCCGTATTTATATCGCTTAGTTGATTCAGTATATAAATAGCACCCATAAGAAGGGAATAAAGTATAAAAGTTGTAATAATCCCTTTATCAGGTTTGAGAATAATACTTAATTCACCTATAATGGGTAAAGAGACCTTATGATTTAAATTTTCGGCTATGCTTTTATAATAGCCCAGAAACAGCATAGTCCATACAGGTATGAGCAATAAAGGCCTTGTTATGGCTATATAGTCTGATAACTGTAAAAGTCGATAAAATGTGGAGGAAATTAAAGAAATATCTTCCGGGTGGGTTTGTTCAGGTATGACCTTTTCCTGTTGGTTTTTCACAAACTCTAACCCTGATTTTTGTTGCATTATAAATATTTATATAAAAATAGTTCTTCATTACTATACTTAGCTATGAAGAGCCAGTTAGTTTTATATTGCCAAGTTGACGTATGTAATATACAATACTAACAAAATAGTGTCAATATCAAAATATTTTCGATTATTCCAGATTTGGTGTATAAACATTTGACCCTTCCGGGTTCAGTGTTTTAAATATAAGAAACTTCTTTATGCTGTCATTCCTGCGAAACTCTTATTCCTTTTTGCTCAAGCTTTTTCAAAAAGCTTGAAGCAGGAATCCAGTAGATCCACATAAAGACTGAATTCCTGCTTTCGCAGGAATGACAAGCTGAGAGAATTTTCAATTATAACCACACTAAACCCGGAAGAACCAAACATTTTAAAAATTTTGTATGCAATATAATTTCTGTGATAGCAGGAATGATATTTATTTTTTTACGATTACTAATGGCAAATTATTACCTATTTTTAATCTGTAAATAATTATAGAAGGGGTCAAGATATTGGGCAAACTTGATGAAATAATAGCAGAAGTTGATAATGTAAAAGATGAATTAATAGAACTGCATCAAAATCTTGTAAAGATACCAACAGTCAATACAGGTGTAATGCCTACAGGAAACGAGACTGAATTATGCCAGTTTTTAAAGAAAAAACTGGATGCTGAACATATAAAAAATGAGATTGTGGAAAGTCTGCCTACCAGAGGTAATCTTATAGCCCGTTTAAACAGTTCTTCCCGGGAAAATCAGGCCAGGCTGATGTTTATGTCTCATACTGATGTAGTTCCCATTGGTGATGAAACCAAGTGGAAACATCCTCCTTTTAGCGGCATTTTGGACAATGGTCGTATATATGGCCGGGGTTCAAACGATTGTAAGGGACTTACATCCTGTGAAGTTATGGCTACAATACTGCTTAAACGCCTGAATGTGCCATTGAAAAGAAGTCTTATAATGGCTGCGGGTGCGGATGAAGAAACGGGCAGTAAATATGGATTTAGATGGCTCGCAAAAAACAGAAGAAGGGAGATATTGTCAGATTTTGCCATAAACGAAGGCGGTGGGGGATGTATAATGACCCCAAAAGGTCTTTGCTGGGGAATAGCCATAGGAGAAAAAGGCAGGTTAGAAGCAAGAATAACTATAACAGGTAAAAGCTGTCATGCTTCTGTTCCCTGGGTTGGCGATAACGCCCTGGTTAAGCTGAGTAAAGTAATACAGAGAATAGATGAATACAAACCAGAGATTGATGTCTCTACCGTAATATTCAAGGAAATACCCAGGTTATTCGCTGTAGCGGAATCAGAAATAACTCCTGAGAGAATAGATGTTTTGATTGATAGAATTGCCTCATCGAATTCACTTATTTATTCTGTGCTAAAAGGTTTATCCCGCATGACTGTTACACCTACCATGACAAAAGGTGGAATAAAGTCAAATGTGGTTCCCGATACCTATGAGCTTATATGTGATATAAGAGTGCTCCCGGGACAGGATATTCAGTATGTTCAAAGTGAATTAGAAAAGACTTTGAGCGATATTGATGGTTGTAAAGTCATAGTAAGCGGAACAACCAACCCTAGCGCTTCACCATCAAATAATGAATTTCTCAATTCAATTAAGAAATCCCTTAGTCAGGTTATGGGTAGAAACGTGGAAACGATACAGAACCTTACTGTAGGTTTTACAGACTCCAGCGCCGTACGTCCATTGGGAACTATCGTATATAACTTTGCCCCCTCCCATCCCAAAACCAACCAGAACCTCAATAACGTTCATGGAGATAATGAATCCATAGCTGTTGATGATCTGGTATTCAGAACAAAAGTTTTAGTAGCGTTAGCTTATGATTTAGTGGCTAAATGATTATTGGTATAGCCATTTCGTGTGGTAATAATTTGGAAAATTCTCTAAGTCTGTCATTCCTGCGTACGCAGGAATGACAATAATAAAGACATAATGAAAACAATTAAAAATTTCATCCATTCCCGAAAACCTCTTCATGTATTCCTTAAGATATCATTATCTGCATTTATCCTCCTGATTTTGCTTTTATTAACAATCCAGATCCTTTTTCCGCTTCCCGTAAATAAATTACATGCTCCTGCATCAGTAAGCGTCTATGACCAAAACAATAAGCTTCTCAGGGCTTTTACCGCATCGGACAGCATGTGGCGTATTTATTCGGAAATAGACGATATATCCCCCAGGCTTAGTATGGCTGTTATAAACTACGAGGATAGATTTTTTCGTTATCATCTCGGGATCAATCCTGTATCTATAATCAGGGCGGCTTTAACCAATATAAAAGTGCGGCGTATAGTCTGCGGCGGCTCTACTATCACCATGCAGGTGGCCCGGATGATGGAGCCTAAACCCCGGACTTTCAAAAATAAGCTAATTGAAGCTATAAGGGCTTTTCAACTGGAAATATCTTACAATAAAGACGAAATCTTGAATTTTTATTTTAACATGGCCCCTTATGGTGGAAATATAGTGGGTTCTGCTGCTGCTTCGTATTTCTACTTTAACAAAGACCAGAAGAGCTTAAGTCTTGGCGAAGCGGCTTTACTGGCGGCTATTCCCAATTCACCTACGGTTTTAAGACCCGATGCACCTAAGAGTATGGCGGAAAAAGGCCGGAAAAAGGTATTAAAAAGGCTTCTTGACAAAAAGAAAATAAACGTAAGCCAGTATGAAGAGGCTTTAGCTGAACCTATCCCGGATAAACGCTACCCCATGCCCTTTAAAGCGCCGCACCTTGCCAGGGATTTAAAAGCCATGTATCCCGGCTTCAGCAAAATTATAACTACAATAGACCATAATATACAGATTATGGCCAGGGACATTTTGAAGGATCACCTGATTCCTCTTAAAAAGCATGGCATTACCAATGGTTCTGTAGTTGTTATGGATACGAAAACCCGGAAGGTATTAGCTCTGGTGGGTTCGGCAGATTTTTTCGATAAAAGCTCATGTGGACAGGTAAACGGAGCGATATCCCCCAGATCACCGGGATCGGCTTTAAAACCCTTTGCCTACGCCCTGGCCCTGGATCGAGGTTTAATCTCACCGGAAAGCGTTCTGAGTGATGTTCCGGTTGACTATTCCGGCTATAAACCTGTTAATTACGACGGGCAATTCCGGGGTATAGTTACAGCACGGGATGCTTTAAGGTTTTCCCTCAATGTTCCAGCCGTCAATCTTGTAGCCCAGATTAAACAGATGCAGCCTGTATATACAGGTGAAGTAGAATACAGCAATGATATATATAGCTTTTTGAAAAACGCTGGTGTTTCCACTTTAACAAAGCCTGTGGAGCACTATGGGCTTTCTATAATACTGGGTGGATGTGGCATAAAACTGCTGGAAATGACCAACCTGTATGCAGGACTAGCCAACATGGGAGAGTTTGCTCCCTACTGCCTGAGAATTGATGATACAAAAAACACCCACAAAACCCTTTTGCTAAGTAAAGGCGCAGCCTTTATCATAACGGAGATGCTGGCGGAAGTAAAGCGACCTGATCTGCCTGCGTGCTGGGAATCGGCGGTTAATCTTCCCAAAGTGGCATGGAAGACAGGAACATCATACGGTCATAAGGATGCCTGGAGCATCGGTTATTCACCACAATTTACTATTGGTGTCTGGATAGGCAATTTTAAACCTGTGGGATCACCGGCTATTGTAGGAGCAGAAGCCGCGGCCCCGGTGCTTTTTGATTTGTTTAACGCCTTATCAAAACAGCGAAAGTCAACATGGTATACTCAACCATTGAAGGTAAATCGTCGGGATGTCTGCACATTAAGCGGGATGGTTATGTCGGAACATTGTCCGCATGGCAAGGGAGAATATTATATTCCTGGTGTATCTCCCGGTGAAAAATGCTCGATACACCAGGTTTTTGCTATTGACAAAGAAACAGGCGCGCGTCTTTGTTCTCACTGCCGCATAGGTCGGGATTATGAAATGAAGGTATTTGAATTATGGCCTCCCAGGATAGCTACATGGCTGGAGCGAAGCGGAATGGCTGTGGATAATATCCCCGAACATTTTCCCGGATGCACAAGCTTGATTGCAGGTTCAGGGCCTGTTATTCATTCCCCATCGGCCAACTGCGAGTATACAATCCGACCGGGAGTGGATATTGAATACCAGAAAATACTCCTGGAAGCCTCGGTATCCAACGATACGGATAAGATATTCTGGTTTCTGGATTCGGAGATGATATATCATGGAACGCCTGTGGAAAAAGTCTTTCTAAAGCCTGTTCCCGGCAAACACAGCCTGATATGTATGGACGACCAGGGACGTTCATCTGAAATGACCCTGGTTATTAAATAAAGGAGTTGGTTTGGATCAAAATAAGACTTTACCTAGTGAAAACCTTGGACTAAAAGCTGTTATTATCCTTCTTTTTCTGGCCCTGTTCTGGGGTGGAAATGCCGTAGCCGTTAAGCTGGCTCTGAAAGACACAGAGCCATTTATGCTGGCTGGACTTAGATTTGCCCTGGGGGCAGTCATTGTAGGCTTGTGGTCCAGGTTTATCGGTATAGAACTGAAACCAAAACGGGATGAAATTATATATTTGATCATACTATCGTTAATCTTTGCCGCTCAGATTGCCACGTTTAACATGGGTACGAAATTCACTAAGGCTGGCAGAGCATCCCTGTTTATTAATACACATCCGTTTTTTGTTGCTGTTCTTGCTCATTATTTTATAGCTACTGATAGACTCAGTGTAGGGAAAATAGTTGGGCTTTTGCTGGCTTTTGGTGGTGTATTAATAGTATTTAGGGATGACGTAGGATTGGATAGAACCCGTATTCTGGGTGATTCTTTGGTGCTTATAAGCGGCGGTCTCCTGGGAATTCTGGCCGTCTATACAAAGCGGATCGTTCAGAACATTAGCGCATATAAGCTTTTATTCTGGGAGATGATTTTTGCTCTTGTGCCTTTCTTTGGTTTAAGTTTAATATTTGAAGCTCCCGATTCTCATAACTTCACTTCCAGACTTTTTATTTCAATAGCATATCAGGGAATAGTTGTCGCGTCGTTCTGTTTTGTAGCCTGGACCTTGATATTAAAACGCTACAGCGCCAGCAAGGCATCGGCTTTTTTATTTTCCACACCACTATTCGGAGTAGGATTAAGCAAACTCATACTGGATGAACCTGTAACACCTTACCTGATTGTCGGAGTCATATTGGTAGCTGCGGGAATATACGTGGTAAATCGCGGTTTTAAATTTTTAAATGGTAAAAAATAAAATGTGGATTATAGCTGTTTATCGGTATAAATAAAAAAAAGGGGGAGAAATGGTGGAGGATACCGGGATCGAACCGGTGACCCCTTGCATGCCATGCAAGTACTCTCCCAGCTGAGCTAATCCCCCAACCAGTGGATATAATTTTAACGTATGAATAGATTGATGTCAAGGGAAAAATCTTTTTCTTCCGGGTTTAGTGTGGTTATAATTGAAAATTCTCTCAGCCTGTCATTCCTGCGAAAGCAGAAATCCAGTAATCATGTTTGGCTTTTGGATTATTGTTTTAAGCTTTTTAAAAAGCTTAAGCAAAAAGGAATCAAAACTTCGTAAGAATAAAAACATATATAAATTTCTAATTACTACCACACTAAATCTGGAAAAAAATTTAGCTTTGGAGGATTAATAGTGGTTCAAGTAAAGCGCAGGAAACCTGTGGGAGTTACTTGGCGTGCGATAAGGTGGTGGAACATCCCAATTTTTCAAAAATAGGATGCTGTGGATCGGTTTCAGTATCGCCGCTTTCCTTGATATATTGAATGGCTTAAGTTACCTGTATCCTCAGATTCCAAATATACCGGTGCGGCATAACCAGAGAAATCTGGGTTCATATTTTACTGAAAAACCCTGGAATGCTATGGGATCTATACCTGTTACCTTTTATCCTTTTGTTATCGGTTTAGGGTTTCTATTGCTATTGGATTTATCTTTTTCCCTGTGGTTCTTTTATCTTTTCAGGAAATTTTAGGAGGTGGCCACCAGTGCATCAGGGATAAGATTACCGCTTTTTCCGTATCTAAGCGAGCAATCAGCTGGTGCATGGTTTGGAATATTTTTCATTGCTGTATGGGTAACAAGGAGTCACCTGAAAGTGGTAGCAAGAAGAATTCTTGGATTAAAAACAAATATAGATGATTCTGATGAGCCAATAAGCTACAGAACAGCATTCATCTTTATAATAGTTTCATCAGGATTCATAATTTGGTTTTGCATAAGGGCTGGTATGAGTATAGGCATTATAATACCTTTCTTTGCCATATTTTACGCGTTTTCTCTGGCTATAACCAGAGCCAGGGCTGAACTTGGCCCACCAGCCCATGAAATGGCCGGTATGATGAATTCTCAACAGATACTGGTAAATGTTCTGGGAAGCCGCAGAATGGGGGCAAATAATCTCACTGTTTCCATGTATTTCTGGTTCTTCAGTGGCCGAGGTTATCGTGAACATATTATGCCCCACCAGTTAGAAGGATTCAAAATGGCCGAATGTGCTCGAATGAGTAATAAACGTCTGGTTCTGGCCATGGCCTTGGCTATTCTGTTTGGTTCATTAGCTTCTTTCTGGTCGTTGGTTAGTGAATTATACAGAATTGGAGGAGAAGGAGGCCCGGCGGTTGGACATATTGGACAGTTTAACTGGCTTACAAATCAATTGAATTATCCAAAGGATACTGATATCCCGGCTATCATCGGTATGCTTGCAGGATTAGCCTTTACGTTTTTTCTCATGGCCATGCGTATGCGTTTCCTATGGTGGCCCTTTCATCCTGCAGGATATGCATTATCAACCAATTTTGGTGTTGAGTATTTTTGGTCATGTCTGGTTATTGCTACCCTGGTTAAATACATAGTGCTTAAATTCAGTGGAGCAAGTGGTCATCGAAAGGCCAGATCTTTTTTCTTCGGTGTAATACTGGGAGAATACTGCGTAGGTGCTTTCTGGAGTGCTATAAGTGTTATTTTTCAGACATATACTTACGACTTTGCACCGGGGTAAGTTTTGCTACTAAAGCTCGAAACTCATTATAATAGGAATAATTATGAATAATACAAAAATTAATGTTGGAGCCTGTCAGATACTAACGACTGAAAATATTCAGAAAAGCTCTGAAAAAGTCATTGAATATATAAGGCAAGCGG
>WJIO01000008.1 GCA_014730235.1 Candidatus Poribacteria bacterium | reverse complement strand
TATTTGATCTGGAAAATTACAAGAAAAAGTCTGAGTATGTAGTTCGGGGTAATGTTCTGGGTATACCCACTGTAGGGGAAGTTTTAGATGATAATAGGGAATCCCTGGATGTGGCTACAGCCTGCGATAACGGCAGGATATATACCTTTGATGGATCAAAAGCATGGCCCGAATGGAAACCATATCAGGCTATGGGAAGGATTAGCGCATCTCCTGTGCTGATTGATGCCAACAATGACGGCTTTCTGGATATTGCAGTAGGCAGCAGCGAAAAGCGTTTTTACATGATAAACGGCAAAACCGGCACCGGCATGTGGGTAAAAGATAAAATAGGAGGGGTTAACCTTACCGCGGCAGTGGGATATCTGGATCATGACAAGAAACCCGATGTTGTTGTTGCCGACGATACAGGTTTCGTATATTCCCTGAAAGCCGCCGATAAGAGCCAGATATGGACTTTTGATGCCGGTGGAAAAATAGTCTCATCACCCCTTATTCTGGATACTGATAACGACGGCCATGACGAAGTAATAATTTTTAACGCCCAAGGTAAAGTATTCGCGCTAAAGGGAGAGAAGGGGGATGTTTTATGGAATAAGAAGATCGCTGAAAACATCATAAATGCCCCTGTATGCGCAGGTGATATTAACGATGATGCGCTGGCGGAAATACTGACAATTGCAACGGAAGAAGAAAATTATTATCTCTTTGCCATCAACGCCCGGGATGGATCAATAGTCTGGCAGCAGGATATTAATGATAAATCCCGGAATCCCCTGCTGGTTGATATGGATGGCACTGGATCTGTGGACGTGCTGATCAGCGGCGGCAGTTATATATATTCTATGGATGGAAAAACCGGGGAATATACTTGCCGATATTATGTGGGTAAGGGTGATTATACATGTATTGGAATTTTCAATATCGGTTATGAATTAAACTTTGTCCTGGCTAACGCAAAAGAAGAATCCGTATATGTTATGAAATCCGGTCATAAAACCAGAAAATCCCGGGTATTATGGGCTAAGGGTTATGGTGATTGCTACCATACGAACAACCTTGGTTCCTCTCTGCGATATGCCCAAAATCCATTTAATTTCACCATAAATGCCGACATAACCATCCCCAGCATTTTTGTAAATCATCCCTCAGAAGAAGCGAAAATTGACGCGGATAAAACCACCCTGAAGGGATATGTTACCGATAACAGGGAGATAGCATCAATAAAAATCAACGGTGAAAATTATATATCCGACAGCAAATCCCTTCAGAAAAAGGAGTTTGAAAAAACTTTACCGCTGGTCTACGGAGAAAATACTATAAACGTAGAAGCCGTTGATAAATCCAGCAACAAGGCTGAAAAACAACAGAAAGTCACAAGGCTTAAACCCGAATTAAATATAAAATATACAGGAATCAAAGAACCGGAACGCGGGCAAGACGCTGCAATTACAATGGAAATCGAAAACAAGGGTGAGGGAACTGCCAGGGATGTTGAGGTTTCGATCAATGCTATCAAAGAAAAATTAGGTGCCGTTAAACCGGGTGAAAAAATAACTTATGAAAAGAACATGAGGATTCCTCAGACTGATTCTATAATTATCTTTGCTGTTGATGCCGATGGAAACAAAAGCAACGAGTTAAGAATAGAGACAAGGGAAAAACCTGATACTCAAAAACCAAACATACTGGTTCTTGAACCTAAGGATGACATCCCGACGGAAAGCGAATTCGTAAATCTCAGGTGCAGGATTACAGATGATAAGAAAGTTGTAAATGTTGATATTATAGTAAACGACGAAGATTATACATCAAAGGCTAAAATTACCGATAGATATACCGCTTCTGTGGGTATTGAAGGTAAGATAACACTAAAACCGGGGGCGAATATGATTGTTGTATCGGCTTCCGATGCGGCGGGGAATTCTGATGAGGAAACAATACAAATTACCAGACTAATACCAAAACCGATAGATAATCAACTGCCTAAAATTGTAATTAATAGTCCAGAAAATGAATACAGGACAGATAAGGAATACATAAGAATAATTGGATATGCAGAGGATATTCAGGGAATTAATTCGATAAAAATTAATAATCAAGAGATATTATCTAAGAGTATAGAAGTAAGAGGAAGAAATAGGATTCATATTAATAAAGAAATAAAACTAGAATTTGGTAAAAATGAGATAAGTATACTTGCAGAAGACGTTAATGAATTAATCAGCGAAAAAATCTTAATAATATACTCTAGCAGTTTAGGTGAAGATATACCACAAAAAGATAAAAAGAAGATTACAAAATCGAAAAGAAAGGCATTAGTTATTGGAATTAATGATTATGAAGATGATAATATTACTGATTTAAAATATGCTGTAAATGATGCCAGAAAAATGTATAAGATACTTAAAGAAAAAGGGAATTTTGAGGATATAGAAATTATAACCAGCGATCGGGAAAATCCAGATGAAAAACCTGCCGATCTAGATACTATATTTGTATCTATTCAGAAACTTGTAAATACCGCAGATAAAGATGAAACTATCCTTCTTTATTTTTCTGGTCATGGAATGATGGTAAAAGAAAGTCTTGGTATTCTTCCTGTAGATGTAAATAGCGAAACACTGCCGAAAAGAGTTGTTAATATAGAAGAAGATTTTTTTGGAAATTCAGATATAGAAGGTCCAAACAAAATAGCTATACTAGATACTTGTTGGAAACGTTCTAAAGCTCTGTCAGTTGAAGATGAAGATTTTTCCAATATATTCAAAGGTAAACTTGCTTTATTCTCATGCAGTCCAGGACAGGAATCTTTTGAAGATGATGAAGAAAAGCTTGGTGTTTTTACTTCCTATTTAGTAGAAGGATTAAACGGTAAAGCTGATATTAATAAAAATGGCAGAATTACATTTAGTGAAATCAGTAATTATGTTGGACTTAAAGCTCGTTCTGTACCTGAATATTTTAAACAAACTCCAACACGTAGAGCTGATGGATCAGGAGATTTTACATTAGTATGGACATCGAAGGAAAGACGGATAGAGGACATAGAAGGATTAATAGAATTAGAAAAAGAAAGGATAATTAGAATATTAAATACTAAAGATGAGAATAAATCTAAAGGATTATCGAAAGTAGAAAAAGATAGTCTGGTTTGGATAAAAAAATTGATCAAAGGAGGAATCGATGCAAGAACTTACTTGTGTGAAATAAATGAGAAACGGAAGGATAGAGCTTTTGATTTATACCAAGAGGAAGACATCTCACCAGAACAATTAACAAGTATTGAAGAAATATTAGACGATGAATATAGTGGTAAACATTTAACTGAAAATGAAAAAATGTATCTTAAAGCAGTCATAGATTTTTTAGACGCAGAATTTAGTGTCTCTTTCTATATTAAGGCTTATGAAGATTTTAATGTGATCAAGTAGGTTGGGTTGAGTCTGCGAAACCCAACTCTTCTATTGTTGGG
>WJIO01000120.1 GCA_014730235.1 Candidatus Poribacteria bacterium | reverse complement strand
ATCATCAGCACAAATACTGGATTCCTGCTTTCGCAGGAATGACAAGCTGTGGGAATTTTCAATTATAAACACACTAAACCCGGAAGAACCAAAAGACATTAAAGCCTTGATTTTAAAAACTCAATATGTATAATGGTTATATCAGTAGCAGTATTTTAATTTTCATAATTACAGAAATAATCCGGAGGTATTGTGATGCGTTTCTTTAAATACATATTTATTTTGTTTACCATGTTTTTGGTAATTATATGCTTTAATGCTTATTCCAAGGAAGATCCTGTAGAGGGTCAGGACTACGTATGGATCGATCTGGGTGAGGAAAATGAAGGTTTTTTGCTAAATCAGAAGGAACTGGCTGATGGTGTTAGTGAGCCGGATGAAATAGCGGGAGTAGATTGTCGTCTTCAACCTTTTCCATATGCCGGACCGGGTCATAACCATATGTATTTCGATATTGACGATTCCTTTATTTTTGGTGGTGATCACGAGGTCTGGATCGTCATGGAATATTTCGATATAGGTACTGGAATTGATTGTCAATACGACAGTAATGGTGCAGGACCTGTTGATGGAGCTTTTAGAGGATCCGGTGATGGTGCTTTTGAAATGCTGACACCGGAAAATACCGAGACATGGCGTTTTCATGTCTGGTATATGCCCGATGGAAGATTTGAAAATCGCGGCAACGGTTGTGATTTCCGCTTTTCCACTCACGGCGTTGACGATATGTGGATAAATAGAGTATGGGTGATGCTTTTTGAACCGGAAGATCCCTTTGATCCCGATAATTTATCCCGTCCCAAAGCTGTCAATGCTCAAAACAAAAAAGCTTCAGCATGGGCAAAGATTAAGTATAGTTTTAAGTGAATTTTATCAGGAGGTAATACATGCTAAAGCGTTTAATAGCGATTAGTTTAATTTTTATTTCCAGTTTCGCTGCTTTCGGCCAGGATGAAAGTACTATATTGTTTTATAAATTTGACTCACCTTTTGACGGGGAGATTGAAGACCAATCTCAATATGGCAATATTGGCAATGTTGTGGGTAATGTGGAATTTGAAGAGGAAGGTAAAGTTGGTGGTTGCGCCAGATTCACCAACGGTACAAGCATATCGGTACCCCTTTCAGATTCGCTAAACCCTGAGGAAACCATAACAATAGAATTTTGGATTATGTGCGATCCAATACCTGCTGCTACTTACTGGAGACTTATCCACAAGGGTTGGGTGGGCGCTGGCAGCTATATATGTGGTATGGATAATAACTGGATGACATTGGCCTATACCTGGGACATTAATAATATGGCAAATGTGCGCACAGATGCAAATATGGCAAATGCCGCAGTAGAAGAGACCTGGCAGTATTATTCCGCTACGTATGATGGTGAGAAAATCATCCTGTATATAGATGGTGAAGTCGCAGTTCAAACTCCGGCCCAGGGGGAAATTAACGGCAAGTTTGAAATAATAATAGCTGAGAATTTTTCCGGTCTTCTGGATGAAATAAGATTTTCAAACGTGGCCCTGAATCAGGATGAGATCAGAGCCCATATGGAAGGTGAAGATGCAAAATCAGTAGATGCTGTTAATAAGCTTGCAACGGTATGGGCAGAGGTAAAAAAATGAATCTCTCAAAATTTATAAATTACACAAATGAGGGGGATGTATTATGTTACAAAAGGAGAAAAAAAGTAAAACAAATTATATTATTGTTGCGGGTGTTTTAGTATTTTTAATTATTGCTGTGTTTGTCTGGCGAAATTACGAAGCCAAACACAAATCTGAATTATCCGCCGCTCGCTTAACTACTGATTTATCGAAGTTAGAACCAGTAGATGACAGATCCCAACCAAAAGTAACAAAAAAAGCCCGGGTTATACCTAAAGATCCGGAGAAACTACTGGCTATGACGGAGAAAGCCCTTGAAGATAAGGACTATTTTGATCCTGGTGATACTAACAAGGGTTTTCATGTCTACTTTTTATTGAAGAAATGTATTGAATGTAATGCTGATCATGACAAAGTAGTTAAATTGGCAGATCAGTTGAAGAAGCGCTCCAGCGAGGGATACGGAGCTTGGTATGTCAATTCTTCCGATCTGGCAGATCTGGATAAAAGGATTAAGTCTGCACAGCAGATGTAGTGGGTTTGATGATTATATAAATAGCCGGTAAGATAAATCTTACCGGCTATTTATATTTGTTGTGTTATTAAGAAGCCACCATTTCTTTAAGCTCTTTGCCTGGTTTGAAAGCCGGAACTTTCTTCGCTTCTATTTGAATTTTCTCGCCGGTGCGTGGATTTCTGCCTTCTCTCGCAGCTCTTTCTTTAACACTGAAAGTGCCAAAACCTATAAGGCTGACTTTATCACCTTCGGCAAGAGCATTCTTGATGGCATCAAGGACAGCATCCACAACTTCAGCAGACTGTTTCTTTGTTATGCCGATCTCAGAAACTTTATTTACAAGATCGCCTTTAATCATTTCTCCGCCCTCCCTTCTTAATTGATTGTCATGCCTTGCTTCAGGCATGATCTATAAACTTCTGTTAATATAATATAGCACAGATGTTAAATTTGTCAAGTAAAAACTAGTCATAATAAGGCTTTACGGAATTTTTCGGGCTAAAAAAGTTATTTAAACCAAAATATCTTTTGGAAAGTATTAAAGAAACGGTTTTCCGAATTTATTTCGGTAATGATAAGAAACTTCTTCATGCTGTCATTCCTGCTTCAAGCTTTTTGAAAAAGCTTGAGCAAAAAGGAATAAGATTTTCGCAGGAATGACAAGCTGAGGGAATTTTCAATTATAAACATACTAAACCCGGAAGAACCATGTTTTTTTTACACTTCTGCACCCAAACCGGAAAACTTATGTTTTTTTAGTGACATGATGATTTTTGTTGACCCGGTAATGAAGGTTTAGTAAAATACATTCGTTGGGAGGTTATGATCGGACAGTAAAAACTGTTGGCTCTTGATTTATGATACTGGAGTATAATTGTTTTATTGTAAAAAGGAGGGCAAGTATGCTCAGTAAGATTCTTTTTATTTTTTCATTTACTGTTGTCTTTTTCGTGTTTATCAATACGTCAGGAGCGCAGTATGTCATCAATGGATTAATCAGTTATTGGACTTTTGACGAGGTTGATATTGATGGTGACATCGTCAAAGATTCAATGGAAGCCAATTATGCTGCTATAATTAACGCTGTAGAGTTTGCTGATGGAAAAATTAATCAGGGGTCGCTATTTCAGGGAGGTTAAACGGATATTTCCATTGGTGCACACAAATGGGCTTCAGCAAATTTCTTTGATGGTATAATTGATGAAGTCCTTTTTTATGGTAGGATTTTGGATGAAGCAGAAGTTAAAAAGAATAATAACTCTTTGGGAGCCGCTGTTACCTATTCCGATAGCCAACTATCTACCTGCTGGGGTAAGATAAAATCCTCGAAATAGTGAGGTAAGCGGGTTTCCTTACAAATCCAGTTCCGCAGGAACGGCTGAAAATTTCAGCCGTTCCCCCGGTTATATAAATCCAGCTTAGCGAGTACGTGTTCTGCTTCGGGTTTTTCCACTTGAACTTGAACGACTTGAACTAGATGAGCTGGAAGATCTTGTTGATCTTTTTCTGCGCTTTTCTTCGTCATCATCGTCGTCATCTTTCTTAGGCGCAGCTTTTGTATCGCTGGATGAACTTCTGGAGGAAGTCCTTGTCCTTACCCGCCGTTCTTTGCTATTGCTGGAACTGGATGAGTTACTTCTGGCAGGTGCTCGGTTTGGGCTTTTTGAGGTATTACGCTGAATCCGAGTAGAACTTGATCGGCTTCTTGTAGATGAAGATCGAGAACTTTCAACTCGTGTTCTGTTTGTCCTATCTATATTGGTTCGGGATTCTATTCTGCTAGATGTATCAGGTGAAGTAGTTGTTCGTCTTCGCACTGATGGAGTATCTCTGGTTGTCCTTCTTACTTTGCTGCTGCTTTGTGTTTCTGTACGTGATGGTGCTCTACTTCGGGAACCGGATATAGATGTTGCTGTTCGGGTTGTAGTTCTAGTCCTTCTTACAGTTACCCCTGATTTGGCCCTTTTAATCGAAGGCGAGGGTCTACTATGGGATGTTATTACACTTCTGATTCGGGAACGTGATTTATTAACATCATTATGTCGTCTTTTCTGAGTTGATATAACGCGATAAGTTTTCCTTGCATCTTCATGTTCCCGAGTCCATCTGGACAGCCGGCTCCGATCCCATCGTCTTGGAGCT
>WJIO01000119.1 GCA_014730235.1 Candidatus Poribacteria bacterium | reverse complement strand
GTTGTTACCAATAGATATTGAAAGGTTTTTGCTTATGATAACAGATCGGCACCTTATCGAAGTCTCGTTACTTCGGGATAAGGTTGAGTCTTTTAATGAATACCCCTTTTGTCTGGATGCAGTAAAACATCTGGAATCTTTTAAAATGCATCCATCTGTTACATTTATCATAGGTGAAAAGTGCGCTTATGGATTAAGAGCATTAGAGTTCCAATTATATGTAATCAATAATTATAAATAAATCGTTTCTTATAGATGAATATAAGAAATATAATTTTACACATGAATCTTTCCTGATATTAATTATGAAATATGTATTTTTAAAAGACATGGCCTACAGAAGGGCCAGAATAGTATTAACAATAATAAGCGTGGCCTGTTTAGTTGCCCTTATACTGCTTATGGGTGGTATAATGAAAGGGTTAAGGATGCAGGCCAGAGATTATGTGGAGTCCGTTGAACAACAGGCTGAAACAGGAACTGTTTGGCTTTCTACTGAAAGGTCAGGAAGTACCTTCGCGGGTTTTTCACTACTTAACAGCGAACACCTGGAAATACTGCGAAGCCTTGAAGGTGTTGATAAGGATATACCGCTATCGCCAATTATATTTGCCCAGGCCAGACCTGTGATCAACGGCAAAGAGACAAAAGCCGTGGTGGTTGGTTATCAAAAGGGAAAGTTGGGAGGTCCATCGGAAAAGGACAAAACAGATCCCAACGCACCGTTTTACCCTATAATAGGTCGGTTATTCCAATCCAGCCAATACGAGGATTACAGGCCTATGGATATCCCCCCCGGCGAAGTCATAGTTGACGAATTGACGGGGTTAGAGATCGGTCAGAATGTGGAACTTGCGGGTAAACCTCTAAGAGTTGTGGGAAAAACCCGGGGGAAGTTTTTTGTCTTTGATACGCCGCTTTTATTTATGGACATAAGAACAGCCCAGGAAACTGTATTGTCTAACGTGATATATGTAAATACAGTCCTGGTTAAAGTGGCAGAAGGGTACAATCCACTGCAACTGGCTAATGAAATTAAAGAGAGAAGTACAGTAAGGGTTGATGCCCATACAGGCAATCAAATCGTTGAAATAATATTGGCAAACTACGTTGATGAGCCAATGAAAGGGGTTCAGGCTTTACGAATAATGCTCTGGATCGCAACAGGGCTTATCGTGGCCATGATCACATACGTCACAACCCGGGAAAAAATCCGGGAGATCGGTGTATTAAAAGCCATAGGTGCTTCGGATAAATATGTGGTGTCTTTAATTCTGAAGCAGGTGGTAATTATGACCCTGGCAGGTATAATTCTCGGCATAATCCTGGCATATCTGGCTGCCGGTGTGTTTCCAATAATGGTGGTAGTAAGTACAAGCGAATCCCTTCTGGTAGCTGTGATAACCATGGCTGTATGCCTGTATGGTGGATATATAGCGGCAAAGAGAGCCGCATCAGTTGATCCTATGATCGCTTTTCGAGGACGTTAGATGAATAGCTTAATTGAATCAATAAATATTACAAAGAAGTTCGGTGAAAGTGAAAGCGCAGTTGTGGCTGTGGATAACGTCAATATGTCCATATACGAGGGAGAACTGCTGGTGATAATGGGTGAAAGCGGATCAGGTAAAACGACCCTGACCAGCCTGCTTGGTTGTATACTGCGACCCACGTCAGGAAGTTTGATTATAGATGGAACGGAAGTGGATTATGACAGCGAAGACCTTTCGATGATAAGAAGGGAAAAAGTGGGATTTGTATTCCAGTTATTCAATCTTATTCCCTATCTGACAGCCCTGGAAAACGTTATTATTGCAATGGATATAGCCGGCATAAAAGAACATGAAGCTGAGGAAAGGGCAAAGGAATTACTAACACAGGTGGGACTCCCGGACAGGATGGATCACAGACCATCACAGCTTTCCGGAGGCGAACAACAGAGGGTATCATTTGCCAGGGCCCTGGCAAATAACCCATTAGTGGTATTTGCCGATGAGCCCACAGCAAATCTGGATAGCAGAAACAGCGCGAGCATTATGCAACTAATAGAAAAACTTTGCAATGAAAGAAGAACGGCCTTTGCTGTTGTTACTCATGACGAAAGACTCAGAACCGATGCGGATAGAATCCTGGAAATGCAGGATGGACGGATATTGTAATGACTAAAATCTCTATGAGAGTAATAATATATCTCCTGATTATTATGACAGTCCAGGCGTGCAGTCCAAAGTTTTCAGCTTTATTAACTGAATCACTAAGTGAAAACTTCGCCTTGGCGGCAAACGGGGCAAAATCATCTCATTCCAGAGTCGTTGACGGTGATTATGAAACCTGGGGAGTCGCAAATCCACCGGATCGGGAATTTGAATTAAAGTTTCCCGAAATGAAAAAGATTAACCGTGTAATTATCTACAGTCGCAATATAACAGCATACCAGGTATTTGGCTGGGATCATAAAGATAAGGATTGGCGGCGTATTGGTGCTTTAGGAAGTGCGACTGGACGACAAAAGGTATACGCCGACCGGCATAAACTAAACATACCTCGCTTTGACCACAGGATAAACTTTACTACAGACAGAATCAGAATAGTTGTAACCAGAGCAGAAAGCGACGGCGTTTATATAACAAGAGACCCAAAAGAAAGCGACAAGCTTCTAGATCGTAAGATCGAATATATAGGTCAAGGAAGAAATCGTGTCCCAATAAATATTTATCAGGTCTACCGCACAGGCCCTGCAGCTATAAGAGAAATTGAGGTATACAGCCATCTGGAAGAATCAAAGAAGTGATAAAATATCCGCCATATTAAGGGAACAGAAATGGCAAAAGCCAAATCGCAGAATTCAAAAGCGGAAAAAAAGGAAAGACCGTACCAAAACGGCCCTGATTATTTCCCTGGTTTTGCATGTAGCTGCTCTTGTTATATTCAGAGATGTAATAATGAAGAAGCGTTCATATACTGTACCCAACAGTGTCTATGTAGATCTGGTTTCCGTTCCGGAATCAGAATTTAAAAATAAACCCGAACCCTCTGCAAGAGAATTTTATACTCCAAATAGAACCAGTGGAAGAAGAACCATCCGATCCCCTGAAGGAAGATACTCCAGTAAAAAATTACCAACCCCACCACGTTCGGTAGTTAATAAACCTGATCTTGATTATAAATCCGAAAGTAAGATTCCCGCTGTTATTGAAGATTCTTCCGACCGTACATCCCTGCCAACCCGCGTATCTTCCTCTGAATCAGCTAAAGGAGCAGGCGGATCCAGAAGAGGTGTAGGCTCTGACTCAGGTTCCAGAAGCCAGGGTAAAAATCAGGGAGGCCTTACCTCCGTAGATCGTGAAGGAATTATACCATCGAAGGAATCCCTGGGCGAAAAACTTCAGGTCTATAACGAAGCAGAAATGCCGCTTATCAGGGCTTTACAGGAAATAGCCCAGCACATGATAACAGTTAAAAACAGCCGCCAGATGGATATTACTTTTATTATTGATACCAGTGAAAGTATGCAGGATAATATAGACGCAGTGAGAAAGCATCTGGACAAGATGATCGACAGGTTACAAAAGGCTAAAGTAGATTTTACCCTGGGTATTGTTCGATTCCATCACAGCGTGGTATATGAGTGGCTTGGTATGGATATAACAATAACCAACCAAACATCCGATATCAAGGAAATAAAGAAAATAATGAAATCCATAGCCGTCAGCGGAGGGGAAAGAGCTCTGGATGCGCTTATGAAAGCCTTTGATGACGTGAAATTTCGTCCAGGTGCAGACAGGCATTTTATACTGGTTACAGATGAATATGTAAAGGGAACATATCCTGTCAGCGATGTGTTAAGGGCTGCCAAACGCTCTCAGGTAACTATAGACGTAATAGGCAAAGATGAACCGTTCCAGAGAAATATTGCAAAGCAAACAGGCGGGTTGTGGATGTCTATTGAGGAAATTAAGTAATTATTACATCACTTAGTTTCACCCGGTAGTTCACTGAAAGTCCAGTATTTATAAATAGTTTTTACAATATCAACAAATTTATTATAATCGACAGGTTTTACCATATATCCGGCAGCGCCCAGATCAAAGCTTTCGTCTTTATCCTGGTCAGCTCTGGATGTTGTTAATACAACCACCGGTATTTTTTTGAGTTTTTCCTCCTGCTTAACGACCTTTAAAAACTCAATCCCATTCATCCGGGGCATATTCAAATCCAGCAGTATTATACTGGGCTTTTTGTTACCCGGTTTTTTAAGATATGAGAGGGCTTCTTCCCCATTGCCCACTACTTCAATAGGATTTAAGATACTGAGATCGCTAAAAGCCCTTTTAACAGTCATAGCATCAATTTTATCGTCCTCAACAAGTAAAACCATCCTATTACTACGCATCTTAGCTCTTATCTCCTACCAATAAATCATGTAAAACTTCGCTTAATTCTGCATTTCTGTAGGGTTTTGCTATAGCTGCTGAAAAACCATATTCCCTGTAATTAGCCATTATTGGGTCGTTGAAATAACCACTGGAAACAATAGCTTTAACATCAGGATCAAATTTTAAGATTTCTCTTATCGCGTCTCTTCCGCTCATTCCGCCGGGGATGGTTAAATCCATTATAATAGCATCGAAAGGTTTTCCACTCTCTTTGGCGTTTTTATACATTTCTACGGCTTTGGCCCCGTCTTGGGCGGTTAATACATCATATCCAATGCTTCCCAGCATATCGGTCAGGAATTCAATAACCATATCCTCATCATCCATGACCAGTAGTTTTCCTGAGCCATGTATTATATAGTTTTTCTCTGCCCGGTCTTTGGATACAGTAACATCCGGTGAAGCTGGAAGATAAATATAAAAGGTCGCTCCAACGCCTACCTGAGAATCAACCGATATGTAACCGTTATGATTTCTAATTATAGAATAGCAGTTTGCAAGGCCCAGACCGCTTCCCGTCTGTTTTGTTGTAAAAAATGGTTCAAATATTTTACCCAGGTAATGTTCTGGAATTCCTGCACCCTGATCTGTAACAGATATTCTCAAGTAAGGCCCTGGTTCCAGGGGTATTGATGGATCTTTATCCAGCATTATAT
>WJIO01000118.1 GCA_014730235.1 Candidatus Poribacteria bacterium | reverse complement strand
TCTTATATCCCATGCTGTCACAGGGAAAATTGATATCCGCGGCGAGGTGGCTTAATGCAAACGCAAAAATACTCAGTAAATCAGCAATTCACAGAAACTATACTTGCCTGGGTAAACTCAGGAGAAATAGCAGTTCCTGAAATACAGAGACCCATTGTCTGGGATTCTACTAAAGTCAGAAACCTGATGGACTCATTATATCAGGGCTATCCAATAGGTTATCTTATTGTATGGCGAAATCCAAATATAAGGCTTAAAGACGGAAGCAGATCAGAAGGAAAGAAGATACTCATTGACGGCCAGCAAAGAATTATGGCCTTAATCTCAGCCATACTGGGAAAAGAGGTTGTTAACAAGGAATATCAGAAAATCAGAATCAAGATCGCATTCAATCCTATTGAGGAAAGATTTGAAGTCTTCAATACTGCAATAGCAAGAGATCCTACATGGATTCAGGACATAAGTCCAATAATAAATAACCAAATAATGTTATATGACTTTGTTGATGAATACAACAAGAGGAACCCGGAAGCTGATAAAAAGAAAGTATGGTCTTCGTTAGAGAACCTCAAGCAGATAATGAAGAAGCAGATAGGGTTAATAGAGTTAGAGCCAGAACTGGATATAGAAACAGTAACAGAAATATTTATCAGGATTAATTCAGAGGGTGTTCCATTAAGCCAGGCAGATTTTGCCATGTCAAAGATAGCTTCAAATGAAACTTACGGCGGATCAACCCTGAGAAAACTAATAGACTATTTCAGCCACCTGGTTGTTGCCCCTGAATTCTTTGACCACATTAAAAACGGTGATAAGGATTTTGCCAAAACTGATTACTTCCCAAAGATCGAATGGCTAAAAAATGAAAATGATGATTTATATGATCCTAGTTATGCAGACCTGTTGAGAGTTGCATTTACATATCGCTTTAACAGAGGAAGATTGGCGGATCTGGTAAGCCTTCTTTCCGGCAGGAATTTTGAAACCCGAACCTATGAAGAAGAAATTGCCCAGAATTCATTTGACCAGTTGGAAAAAGGAATACTGGATGCTATAAACGAGACAAGCTTTAAAAGATTCCTGATGATAATAAGGTCAGCAGGATTTATTTCTTCAGGAATGATAAGATCACAAAACACCCTGAATTTTGCATACATTTTGTATCTAAAACTAAAATCGCAGAATTATAATCCAGCAGACATAGAAAAATACGTCAGGAGATGGTTTGTCCTGAGCATACTTACCGGAAGATACTCAGGAGCGTCAGAATCCCAGTTTGACTTTGACATTAAAAACATATCCAACAGAGACTTTGGAAGCTTCCTAAGGGATGTAGAAAGCGCCGACCTTTCAGATGCATACTGGAATGCCGCTTTGATACAAAGCCTTAATACTTCTGTAGCAAGCAGTCCATACTTCAATGTCTATCTGGCGGCCCAGGTTAAAGCAAATGATAAAGGCTTTTTATCTAAAGATATTACGGTTAATGACCTCATTACCCACAGAGGGGATATACACCACATTTTTCCAAGAGATTATCTGAAATCCCATGGGCTGAAAAGGGGTCAATATAACCAGATAGCAAACTATGTCTATATGCAGTCTGAGATAAATATTAAGATAGGCAAGAAACCGCCTAAAGTATATTTTGAGGAATTGCTGGAGCAATGCGGCGGAGGAGAGCTGAAATACGGCGGAATTGATAGTACAGATGAATTGACAGCAAATCTTAAAATGAATTGCGTCCCTGAATCAGTAATCAATATGGAAATCCAGGATTATGAAGAGTTTCTGGAAGCAAGAAGAAAGCTAATATCCCAGAAAATCAAAACATACTATCAATCTTTGTAGGTGAGAAAATGGGAAGACAAAACAAAACATCAGAGCAAAACATGGAAGAGCAGATCGAAATATTCTTTACTGAATCAGGCTTCCTGAAAAGAAATCACTCCCAGTATGACAAAAAGCTCTGCATGGATCCTGAGCTTGTTATGAGCTTTATCTTTGCCACACAGCCAGAGGAATGGGAAAAGCTAAAGGAACAGCACCGTGAACAGGTAAAAGACAAATTCCTTTTAAGACTAAAAAGCGAAATAGACAAAAGAGGCACTTTAGACGTTCTCCGCAAAGGGGTAAGAGACTATGGATGCCATTTTGATCTGGCGTATTTTCAGCCAGTAAGCGGACTTAACAAAACCCTTGAAACCTTATACAAAGCGAATCTGTTAAGCATCACCCGCCAGGTTTATTTCAGCGAAAATAACAATAAATCTGTAGATATGGTCATATTCCTTAACGGCCTTCCAATATCAGTAATAGAATTAAAAGATAAGCTCTCAGGCTCAGGATACAATGTAAATTCTGCAATCAAACAATACAAAGAAGACCGTGATCCAAAAGAGCCATTATTTCATTTCAAACGATGTTTGGTTTTCTTTGCAGTTGATGAAGACCTGGTATACATGACAACAAAGCTTGACGGAACAAAGACAAGATTCTTTCCATTCAATAAAGGCCTTAACAACGGCGCAGGAAACCCGCCTACAGATGGTTATAAAACAGAATACCTGTGGAAAGAAATTCTGCAAAGAGACAGCTTTATGAACATCATCCAGCACTTTGTGCATGTGGCTGATGTTCTTGATGACAACGGAATGCCTACAGGGGAGCAGATACAGATATTCCCAAGATACCATCAGCTTGACGCTGTAAGAAAGCTAATATCCCATTCTCAAAATGCAGGAACTGGAAGAAATTACCTCATACAGCACAGCGCAGGAAGCGGTAAAAGCAATACAATTGCTTGGCTTTGCCATCAACTGGCAGGCTTGCACGACAAAAATGATAAACGTGTGTTTGACACAATAATTGTAGTTTCAGACAGGAGAGTAATTGACAGGCAGTTGCAGGAAACAATCAAGCAGTTTGAGCAAGTGGACGGAGTGGTAAAAAAGATAGATAAACGCTCAAGGCAACTAAAGGAAGCCCTGGAGAACGGCAAAAACATAATAGTAACAACACTACAGAAATTCCCATACATTATTGAGGATATTCAGGAACTTCCCGGAAAAAAGTTTGCAGTTGCAGTTGACGAAGCCCATTCATCCCAGTCAGGAGAGACCAGCAAAAGCCTGAAAAAAGTATTGAAAGCCCAAGACCTGGAAGATGCTGAGGCAACCGATTCAGAAGAAGAGACATACGAAGATGAGATCGCCAAGGAAATGGAAGCTCGGGGTAGACAAAAGAACGTTAGTTTCTTTGCTTTTACTGCCACACCTAAGGGCAAAACATTTGAGCTTTTCGGAGAAAAACAGCCAGATGGAACTTATCTTCCCTTTCACCTCTACAGCATGAAGCAGGCCATAGAAGAGGGCTTTATTCTTGATGTGTTAAAGAACTACACTACCTACAAAACATACTTCAACCTGCTGAAAAAAATCGAAGATGATCCCAGATATGATAAGAGAAAGGCCACAAGATTATTGAGATCATTTGTGGATCTGCATGAAATATCTATTCAGAAAAAGGTTGAGATTATTGTTGAGCATTATAATGAGAATGTGAAAAACAAAATTCCAGACAAGAACGGAAACGGTCGGGCAAAAGCCATGGTAGTGACCAGATCCAGGCTTCATGCAGTAAGATTCAAGATCGCATGCGATAAATATATCAAGGAAAGAGGCTATAAATTCAAAACTCTTGCTGCGTTCTCTGGAACTGTTGTTGACCCTGATGACGGTATAGAATATACAGAACCGGGCATGAACGGCTTTTCTGAAAAGCAGACCAAAGAGGAATATAAAAAGCCGTCATACAAATTTTTGATTGTGGCAAATAAATTCCAGACAGGCTTTGATCAGCCTTTGCTTTATGCCATGTATATTGATAAAAAACTCTCTGGAGTTGCTGCTGTCCAGACACTCAGTCGCTCTAACAGAATCCATCTAAATAAAGAAGAACCCATTATTCTTGACTTTGCAAACGAAGCTGATGAAATTGAGCAGGCATTTTCCGATTATTACGGAACCACACTTCTAAGCGAGGGAACTGATCCTAATAAACTCTATGATATTCAGTTGCAGTTATCTGATTTCTATGTATACTCAAATGAAGATATAGAAGCTTTTGCCAAACTTTACTTTGACAGAAGAGTAAAGCAGGACAGGCTTAATCCTATACTTAACGAAGTTGCAGAACGATTTGTTAAATTAACAAATGAGAAAAAAGAGGAATTTAAAAAACTGCTCAGGTCCTATATCAGGCTTTATGCTTTCCTGTCGCAGATTATTCCATTCAAAGATCCTGGTCTCGAAAAACTCTATGTCTTTGGAAGGATGCTAATCAGAAAGCTCCCAATAGAAAAAGACAGACTTCCTGTTGAGGTTATGGATCAGGTTGATATGGACTCATACAGAATACAGCTTATCAGCGATGATGGGATCAATCTGGATAAAGGTGAAGGTGAACTTCAACCAATATCTGATGTGGGTACCAAGCTGACAGATAAGAAGGATAAAGAAATACTGTCAAAGATAATAGAGGATATAAACGACAGGTTTGGGACTGATTTCTCTGATAGTGATAAAGTAATAATCCAGCAGATGCAGTCAAGGATGGAATCCAATCCATCACTTAAAACCAGCGCTAAGGTAAACAGCAAACAGAAAGTAAAAATGACGTTTGGGCATCTTTTTGATGATGTGCTTGACGATATGTATAAGGAACATTTCGATTTTTACAGACGAATAAATGATGGAAAAGAGGTTAAGGCAGCATTATTGGCAATGATGTTTGAGCAGGCTTATGAGAAGTTGGCGCAGGCTTAAGGCAGATTAGGGGCAGTTCAGTAGTATTTACGAAATATGGATTAAATGGCTATAGTATATATGATTCGATATTTTATTCCTAATAACCAAGATTATCAGATATAGCTTTACTGGGGTATACTATGCAGAGCAAGGAAAATGAAGGATATTTAGACTACATAAAATCAGAAAAAGATTTTGAGCGGTTTTGCAATATCTTTTTGAAAACAGAAATATCCCGCTTAGTTAAGGTTTATTCTGCTTCAGGTAGAGATAAAGGAACCGATGCTGAATATAGTGGAGCATATGAATATAAAGGTAATTACGAAAATGGATACTGGATTTTCCAATATAAATACTCTGATCCAACAATGGATAATATGAAAAAGAGAAGAAACTTTCTCAATACAGTTATTGGTACCAAAAGAAAAAAAGGTGAAATTGACAAAGCATATGAATTAGGCTGTGATTACTATGTCCTTTTAACAAATATTAGTCTTACCAAAGGCAATTATGACAAACTCCAGAAAGCAAAAGAAGAAAAAGGATATAAATTTAATTTATTTTGCTGGGATCAAGCAGATCTAAATTCTATGGTGGAAAAATTTCCGTATATTATGACTTCTTTTCTCCCTATTGATAGAAAAGTATTCTTTTCTTGGGATGAATTGTTCAAGAGTCAAATCAAAGGTAAGCATAAACTTCTAAGATATGATTATAAGACTATAGGTAGAGAGAAAGAAATGGAGGAATTATGGTCATTTATAAATGATGCAAATAGCCGTATAATGATACTATATGGAACAGGAGGGATTGGTAAAACAAAACTTTCAATAGATTTGGCTAAAAGAATAGAACAAGAAAAAGAAATAGAACCTTTATTTATAAGAGAAAGTGTCCAAAATTTTGAAGATTCTTTTTATTATATACCGCCCAATAAAGATTATTTATTTTTTATAGATAATGCACATGAATTTTATGGTCATTTTGGCAGTCTTGCAGCAATATTAGACGATAAAAATTACCAGAATTCCAAAGTAATTCTAATAACAAGAGAACCTTTCAAGAAATTCATAGAAGATAATTTCATATATAGATTTCCCTCTCAGGCAATTAGAGAACTAAGACTATCAAGTCTTTCAAGAGATAAAACAAAAGAGTTAATATCCAAATATTCAGTAATAAATAATGAATCAATATTGTCAAGTTTAGCGAGAATAGCAAGAGATACACCTTTGATAGCAGTAATGATAATTGATTATTATAGTCAGAAAAAAGATTTAAAGGAATTAACTGGTGATAAGCTTATAGATCACGTATTTGAATCTTATATTAGAGATATATTTAACACCAAATTAACAATAAGAAACACAAAACATAGAGATATGTTAAATTGGCTCAGTGGTATTGAGCCAATTGAAGAAGATAACGAGTATATTATTAACCAACTGGCCGAAGTATTGAATATCAAAAAATATGAAGTAAACAAAGTTCTGAGTGATTTAATTGATTATGGATTTGTTGTTAAAAGAAGCAAAAAGCTTAGAATTTTTCCTGACCAGCTATCAGATTATATACTCAGAAGCGAATGTTTACATGGATTCCATGATGAGCTTTTGAATAAGTTCCTAAGATTTGCTCCAGATAATGTGATCAAGAATTTAGCCAAAATTGAATCCATGATAGATCAGAAAACTTTACTTGACATATTTGTTTCTGAAATTAAGAGAAATGTTTTAGAAGGAAATAATTCAATAAGATACAATATTCTTCTTTCAATCGAGGGATTATGTTATTATCGGTCAAGTGATGCTATTGATATATTCAATATGATAATCAATAATCCAAAGACAGAAGAATCAATAATTGATTCTTCTCTTCTAGGACAAAGGACAATAGCCCATAAAGATTTAATAAGAAAAATAATAGAAGAAGCAAGAAAGACTACATTTACATTAGAAGGTTTTGTTGAAACCATAGATATAATTCAAAAGCTTCTTCCCAATAATAGAAAATCTATATACCCAGAACCGGCAATAGAACTATTAAAAGATATGATCAGTTTTAAAACAAGTAAATCCTTAACATTTCAATTTAAGGCTTTAGATAAATTTGATATTTGGGCAAATATAGATGATCCCAGGCTTAGTATACCTATGCTAGAAGCTGTAAAATCATTATTCATACTTGAGATATCTGAAACTATTTTCGAAAGTGGAAAAATTAATATTTCTTGGCACATTCTAAAATATACACCTCAAGTAGCTGAACTTCGAA
Source organism: Candidatus Poribacteria bacterium (assembly GCA_014730235.1). Taxonomy (GTDB): domain Bacteria; phylum Poribacteria; class DTPJ01; order DTPJ01; family WJIO01; genus WJIO01. The sequence continues at coordinate 185 of WJIO01000118.1, read as the reverse complement.
AAAGAGCTATTGATTTACTGAGAAAGTCTATTAATTCAAATCATATAGAAGTGAAAAAAAAGGTAATTGAATGTATAAAAGAAGCGATGCATCCGCTTAGAATGAGACCTGATATTGATATCTCACATATCGAGAAATTATTAATCAGTGATCAAAAAAGGTTATTTAATATTATAGAAGAACTA
>WJIO01000007.1 GCA_014730235.1 Candidatus Poribacteria bacterium | reverse complement strand
CCTTCCTTGAATATGGTGTCTCTCATCTTCATGTAATTATCCAGCTGTTCTGACCGGACGAGAAGGTCGTAGAGCCTTGAGTTTCGGTATTTGCTGTTGTTCTCCCCTGCGTCGCTGATGGTCGCAGTCATGAACAATGGAAGAGTCGCTTTCTCCTTATTTTCCATTTCTATCTCTATGTCCAGCCTTATCTTTTCAACGTCCTTTCCTGTGTAGTTCGTTGTCGCGTATACTTCAGAGATCTCCCTGATCTGGCCCATGTATGAGTCATCATCAACCAAAGCCCTCTCGAACTTCATCTCTCCTAAATTCTCTTTCACCATTTTTTCTTACCTCCGAGGCCGAATTTGACCTCAATCATTATGGGTCAAATTGGGCTCATTTCTTAGGAAAGAAAGTATGATGCTATCCTGTTGAACTCTTCTGAGTTCTTGTCTAGAGTGTCTATATATTCGCAGAGAAGTTTGTCTCCTTCTTCAGAGCCAAAGTCAATGAATTCTATGCTGGTGTCAGGATTGACTTTCCTGAACTGGTGCAGTCTGGTATCTACGGTGTAGCCTTTGAAAGTTGGTAATATGGTTGCCATGTTTTTTCCTCCAAGGACCGAACCCGGTCTCAATGGATTTTGGGTCGGGTTCGTTTTAATATCGCGAATTTTGCCGTTGACTTTTACCGTCGTAATTCCTATACTACGGAGTATAAAGAATAGCATAAAGATTCTACAGGAATGATAGCAAATTCGGATGTGCAAAATATGGATGAACAGAAAAAAGAAGAAATTTCCCTGACATATATATTCAGAAACTATTCAGCCTACATTGAACGAATGGTGACACAGTATCTATACAAGTTTTGGGAATTAGATACCGAAGAGATTTTTCAGGAAGCAGTAAATACTGTTAAAGACTACATATTTGAAGAAGCTAGAAGACTAAATGAATATGAAGAAGGAATGCCCCTTGAAAGATTTTTAAATGATGTCTTTATTTATGATGGATTCCATATTCGATTTTTAATATATAAGAGATACTATGAATATATTGAAAAGCGCATAAGAGAGCAATTATCCCGTTTCCCAGAACTTGATAATAAAGATGAGCTTGAGGAAGCCGTTGGCGAGGTAATTACCTATATCTACACAAGAAAATACGCGCTTCTTGATTACGATGGAAATCATTCTTTCGCCACATTCCTAAATTACAAGATCCAGACAGGTTTTAATAGCTTCCTTGAAAGCAAGGGATATAGAAAAATTCCAAATCCAGAATTCAACGATTCGGATAAAAATAAGAATGAAAAGGATACATCCAGGTGGGTATGGGTAAAGAATATCGAACAAGTCCCTATATCGGATAGAGTCCAAAAAAATAGGGCCGAAAATGGCCATATTATTGACATGACTTTAAGACGGCTTGAATTCTATAGATTTGCTGAAGAATATGAGGAGCAGCTTGAGGGAGATGAGTTTTTAGGTTTTCATACCAAAATTGAGAGAGTAGAGGGTATTGTTAAGCTAAGCGATAAAGAATATGTTATCCGTTTCAAAAATACATATGATGACTGGAAAGATATTGAGATAGAGGAAGGTATAAAACGCTTGAGAGCAGAGCGTAACAAAGCCTATAATGGATTTAAGCAGTATGTAAAGGAAAATTGGGAAAAAGTGGATATGGTTGATTATCTGGAAATTTATGAAAATGAGGAAGAGGTGGAATAATGGCTAAGGAAAGTAAATCTCAGATTAATTTGTCTGCCTCTATACTGTGTATACCAACAGAACTGATAAAGCGATATTGCAGAGATGATTTGTTGGACCAAATGAAACCTGGTATTGAGGAGCATATCCGTAAGTGTGAACTTTGCCAAGGAGCGATGAAAGCCGTAAATCCAGATAAATTAGAAGAGCTGCTGGCAAAACCAGAACCTGTAAAACGCACGGCTCCCGCAATGAATAGAAGATTGATAGAACATGGGGAATGGATGGATGTTGGTAAAATGCTTACAGAGGATTTCCTTGAGAATGATTCTACGGGGCTTGAAGAGATCAATTCTGGATGGAGCATAATTAAGAAACTTTATACAGATACTCGGGAGGAACTATGGGACAAGGGGAAAAATAGGAATATATCGCTGTTACCAACGTTCAGCTTAGCCCTCACTGAAAGTAATATTTCACCAGCGGAAAAATTACTATTAGCGTATCTGGCTTTTTGTGACAGGATTAACCAATCACCTGAGTTGCTCAATTCCAGGAAAGATTTTAACAATATATCACGGGCGTGCCTTAAAATAGTTCCACTGAGAATCCGGGGCAAAGCACTAAGGTATATTCGGAATCGCTTGCTTTGATCATGCTATTTTTTGAAGAATGTATTGCTTATACCATCATACATTTCCAAAAAAGTTGATGCCGCGAACACACAAATAAGACCCATTGCTCCAGAAGCCGTGAGGTATTGTAAAAACTTCATCCTCAGAACCCATAACCCAGAAGCAATACTCTTAACTGTAGTAAATGTATCTGGTTTAGGTTCTTTATAGATATAAAGCGGGATAAAGATCAATATTAGTAATGCAAAATATGCAAAACCAGCCATTATACTGCCAACAAATACATATAAAGTAATACGAGGTATCGATACTTTCCTCTCTTCAGAACGATTGCTGTAGATATTTGTGGCCAGATAGATACCTGCAATCATAAAAATAAAACTGAAGAAAATCATATAGTATGGACGGTAATAAGTAATATATCCGACTGTCAATCCGACGCTGGCACCTGAAATAAATGCCGCTCTTTTAATAGTTGTGAGGGTATATTTATGCGGCGACAATAAATTATCTAGCCGAGTTAATGGTCTAATAAACGGATAATGAATTCTTCTCAATCGTCTGATAACAGAGCCAACTGCGCCGCCCAAGACACTAAACGATATGTTATTCACAGCTTTTGAGAGTCTCATTTCATTAAGAAATGCCTCAAAGTATGTAGTCCTGTCCGATGATGAAGCAAGCAAGGCGTTCTTCTCATCTTCGTTTAGGAGACTCCATGATAGATTATCCGCCTGGATTTCCCTTATTCTGCTCACTTTTCGCGCTTCGAAAAACCAAAGAAACCCATATCCCGCCCAGGTAAATATCAAATACACAAGAAAAAATTCGTCTCTACCTATTTCATTAATGGGGTCATGGATGAATTGCGAAGCAAACAGGAAGTATGCATGCAGAAAGTAAATCAAGCCGACAGACCAGAATATGATGAAAACTTCATTTACAAATAAGAATAAAAGGTTTCTGTTGAAGTGATGGGCGAGTTCGTGATATATGGTAAATTTCCGGACTGCTTTCTCCTGGATGTTTTCATTACCAATGTATTCCTCTTCCATGCTTCGGGGGAGCAGCATGATGGGACGGAAAATTGTTCCTGTTATTGCTGGCACAATGAGCTTATCATCTTTACGTCTTAAGACTCTCAGGTTTTTTATCTTTTGCCCAACCAAAGACTCAAATTTAGATATATAGCGGTTTATTATACAACTGTCAACTTCCTCATAGTTCCGATAGAACAAACCCCTTCCGAACTCTATGAAACTTCTGATAAAAATAAAAGTTCCCATCGAAACCAAAATAAGCCAACCATAGTCTGCGGCAAATAAATATGTCTTAAAATCCAGGAAATATTTTCCAATCAATTGTATGGCAACCATTAGCCAGCATGAAAATATGCCCGATAATCCGAGCAAATCCCTGAATTCTATGCGAAGAATACCTAATCTTTCTCTCGATGTGACAAAAGATAGGTATAAGACAGACATACCGATAAAAAGCTGATAAGAAGAGTATAATAATCAACCCCAAAAAGCATGTAGTTTATTTGAGATAAGCAAATAGATGATGCCAGGATGATAGCAAAGGTCAGCAATAAGCTCTTCCAGCTCAACTGAGACAGTTTAATTGAGTTTTTCTTCCTTCTGATATAAACGCCAATTATTATGAGTATTATAATCCCGCCAATTATTCGAATCAGAGAAGTGGATGACATTCCTTAACGCCTTTTTTTGCTTTGAATGTTTAAAATTCCCAAATTTTACACATATAGTATATGGGGTTTGAGAAACATACTCAGAGAAGCAGTTTTAAAATATTGTCGTAAGAGGATGTCATTGTAGGTCGCTGGATGCTAGAAAGTTGATGGAAATTGTCTTCTAATATATAAATGGGAAATCCGCAATGGGAAACGACATAGACATGGAGCTCATCCGATACCTCGATTCCGCAGGATATGAATACCACAAGGACAGGAATGATTTCCGCATCCAGTTCACAATGCCTGTGGAAAACATTGAGGGTGTCGAGGAGTTCGAGATAGAAGGGTTAGCCTGCCATTATCTCCATTCCAATTCCCTTGAATTGTATTTTATAGTAGCGGAGGGGATTCCTGAAGATAAGCTGGCTGACGTGCTGAAGGCAGGGAACTGTCTTAATACTCTCTATATCGCCACAACGGTCCTGGTGGATGCTGATGCGGGGAAAGTCGCCGTCAGGCTTATCGTGGACATGGCCAAGGAGAAGGTATTGTCCCGGGAAATAGAGGTCTGCATCGAACGCGAACTGCATTCTGTCCTGGGGACAAAGCTGGCAATGGAGGACATATTGACGGAAGGAAAGGAGGGCTGTAAGGCAGTCAGGGAATTATTTGAAAGCGTAGATATGAATCTGGACGGTTTGGGCTTCTCATGGTGGAATCCTGATTACAAACCTGATGAGACCATCATTAAAGCCATGAGCAAATAAGAAGAGAGGAGGTGGTTGGCGACATCATTACTGGACTGTCAAGGACATGCATTGACTTGGACTCAATATAAGGAGAAGTGATTTGCCTTTTGATGACCAGAAGGACTTAGAGGATCTATTGAAGATTTACCGATCTCTTCCGCAGGACAACTATGATAAGCGGATGGGACAGTATGAAATTGATGATCTTTATAAGAGCCCATCCTTGTATGACGGTGAACCTTCGCCAAGGGAATATCCTATCGAGCCTGTCAGGGAGATAGAGATACCCAATATTCCTGATGTCGAGGAAGATCCTATTGGAGATCTGTTTGGTGAATACCTGAGGCATGTGGAGATGGAATCCCTGCCGTATCTGAGGGAGTTGCAGGATAACATAGAGAGGGCCAGGATGATCTGCGACAGGTTCGGGCTGGAACTTCCAAGCAGGTTCGACATGGAGGTCATTCAGAAGATCGTGGACAACTATGGTCATCTACTTCTTGATGAATAGGAGGTGATAATTAATGAGACGACCTGACATTAAATGTAAGTATTGTAATAAATCCATGCTTTGCCCTAAATGCCAGGGAACCGGCCGAAGCCACAAATACACTGCAATACACTGCGGATCAGTTAACCGGGGCAGATATTGCCTGACATGCGGAGCGGATTTGGCAATAGAAAATGCCTTATCATGCGAGACCTGTAAAGGGATCGGCTATGTTGCGCATAAGGATTGTGGTTCTTAAGCATTAAACTAATTAACCATTTACCAGCATCTCCGGTCATTTATCGGCCGGGGATGTATAAGGAGGAAATAAAGTTATGGCGAAGGAGCCTGATCAGTTGGATGAGTTGCGGGAAAGAACAAGAAAGCTTCAGCAGATGATCTCAAATATTAACCAGGCTAGCTTTGAGCTTGAAACGGCTACCCGTAATCTTATCAAGACTGCGGCCAATATCAACAGCGCACAGTTTACCAT
>WJIO01000117.1 GCA_014730235.1 Candidatus Poribacteria bacterium | reverse complement strand
GGGGGTGAATTGAATGAAAAAGTCCTCTCTGATAGCTGTTGTTTTATTTTTAATCTTTGTATCACTAATTATCAGATTCAGCCTTAGAAAAACCGGAAGACAGATGGTTGAAGAAGAACCAAAAACATCACCTTTGCCGCCTTTACAGGTCACAAGGGTTGATATACCCCTTAATGACGCTGATGGATCAGCGTCATTAAAGCGAAATTTTTATTTTATCTTTGATGGAAGCGGCAGCATGGGTGATGAATGTGCGGGTCGTGTTAAGCTGGAAGGCGCTAAGGAAGCAGTAAGTCGCTTTCTTGAAAATATACCCGATGATACAAATTTAGGCTTATATGTCTTTGATTCCAAAGGCGCTCGGGAAGTTGTGCCCCTGGGTCCGGAAAACCGAGAGGAATTTATGCAGGCCATCATGAATGTAAACAATGGAGGTATGACTCCCCTTGCCCAATCTATCCGTTTTGGCACAGACCGGTTGATTGAGCAATATAAAAAACAGTTGGGTTACGGTGAATTTCGCCTGGTAGCCGTTACCGACGGCCTGGCCCAGGATATCCCCGATGCTTCCCGGTATGCGGCTAAATACAGCATACCTATATACGCCATCGGGCTTTGTATTGAGGGAGAACACCCGTTAAGAACCTACGCCGTATCATATCGGGAAGCCAACAACTACGAAGACCTGAAAAAGGCCCTGGAAGAAACATTGGCAGAACTTCCTGTTTATGATCCGACTGAATTTGACGCAAGCCAATAGGGAGGTGAAATAATTTGAAGCTGAAAGGCCCTATACTGCTTTTTATAATCATCGCTGTTGTTATGGTGGCCATATTTTTTGTCAGACCCATGATATTTGAGAAGAGGCAAAGAGCTACCTCCGACGCAACGGTTGAGACAAAGGTCATAAAAATAGGCGGCGATGGATACCTGGGTTACTGGTTTATCACATCCCCGGAAATGCGAATGCATGCTCCACGTCAGGGATTGGAAATAGATTTTACAGATGACGGAGGGGCTTATGCTGAAAGGCTGAGAAAATTTGCCAGCAAGGAATACGATTGCATAATACTGCCTGTAAATTCTTACTTACAGCATGGAGCAAATCATAAATTTCCCGGTGTTATTGCCGCTTCCATATCCGAATCCAAAGGTGCTGACGCTATAGTGGGATTTGGTGATGTAGTTCCTACAGGCAAAATCAACGAATTGAATGATCCTAACATCAGGATAGTTTATACCTCCGAGTCTCCCAGTTCCTTCCTGCTGGACTTAACTATTTCTGACTTCGATCTGGATCAACTCAAGGGAAACAATAATCCCTGGCGCAGCGAGGTAAGCAGTTCTGAAGAAGCCTATAAAAGAGCAAAGAAGTCCATGAAAGACCGAAGCGTGGGCGATGCTTTTGTCATGTGGGAGCCAGAGGTGTCAAAAGCTATAGAAGAACTGGGGATGAAGTATATATGGGGGTCAGATAAGTTTGCAGGTTACATAGTTGATGTATTCGTCTTTCACCGGGATTTTGTAAGTAAAAATCCTGAAATGGCAAGTAATTTTCTCAAGACATACTTCCGGGTTATGGACATTTATTCAGCCGATCAGGAGCGTATGATTGAAGAAATGAGTAAGTCCACAAACCTAAAGAAAAATGTTGTGGAAAACATGGTGGAAAAAATAGACTGGTACGATCTCCATGAAAATTGCAGCCAACAGTTTGGAATTCCTGTCCAGGTTGGTGCGCAGACTGACGACCGGGTTTTCAGCACAATAATATCCTGTATGGATGTATTAGCCAGGAGCGGTAATTTTGACGCCAGTAAACTCAGAGACCCATATAAGATAGTCAATAGTAAATTCCTGGAAGATTTGGCAAAAAAGGGTATAACTCAGGTGGGAACATCCCAATCGGCTAAAGTCGTATTTGCCCAACTGGATGAAAGCGGATGGAAAGCCCTGCGGGAAGTGGGTACAATGAGAGTAGAACCCATAACCTTCCAGAGTGGAACAAACAGGCTTGATGATCCCGGCAAAGAGGTAGTTGATCGGGTAGCCCAGATGCTTACCAACAACTATCCCAACTACAGGGTGGCTATTCGTGGTCATACAGGCCCTGGCGATGCAAAGGCTAATCAAGAGTTATCCCTGAGACGGGCCCAGGTGGTGCTTCAAAGACTCATAGCAGTACACAGCATAGACACCAACCGACTTCATGCTGAAGGACTCGGGGCAACTCAGCCGCCGGAACGCAAACCGGGAGAAAGTACAAGATCACTGCGATTGCGTATGCCCAGGGTTGAATTTGTCCTGTTAGAGCGGAGTCGCGGGATTTAGATATGCCAAAAGAGCAAAATGAAAAAGAAAAAAGCAGAGAACTAGCCCCTACAGTCAGTGATTTTTCTACAGTAGCTATTCGCAAAGCCCGTCGCCGTCATACTGTGGAGCATTGGGCAACAAGATATTCAGCCGTACCTTTCGCCCTTTCTGTATTAGGGAGTTTTCTATTTGGATTCAGTGAAATGGCCTTTATAGCCATGACCGGCACTTTTGGGCTGGCCTGTTTCCCCTGGATTTACATTTATTACATGAAGGCCGATAGTTTCGAGCATAAATATGTGGAAAAACTCCAGAAACAGATACAAAGGGAAACTGAAAGAAAGCGGGAGAATCTAAAGCACGATCTGGCATCTTTAGGATGTCCTGACGGTGCAATGCAAATGGACAAACTCCAGGCCAAATTCAACAGTCTGGATGAATTATTGCTGGACAGGTTAGATCCGCAAGAAATAACCTTCAAGCGTTACAGGGGTATAGCTCTGGAGGTGTTTTTATCCGGTGTTGATAACCTATCGGCTATTGTATCAGCCCTCAAAAGTATAAGTGAAATAGACGAAGTTTATATAGGTCAAAAGCTCAAGCAACTACGCTCATCTGCCGATACAGATG
>WJIO01000116.1 GCA_014730235.1 Candidatus Poribacteria bacterium | reverse complement strand
GTCTTCATATATTATATCAAACCAAATTTTTTCTTTATTATTCCTGAAAATGTGGTAAAGATAAAAAACTTCTGGTTCTTCCGGGTTTAGTGTGGTAATAATTGAAAACGCTCTCAGCTTGTCATTCCTGCGGAAGCAGGAATGACAGTATAAAGAAGTTTCTTATCTTTACCACACTAAATCCGGAAGAACCTCATTTTTTAACAGTTACATAACAGACAAAAAATAGAGCGCAGGGGAAACCCTAAATCCCAACTACGCTCTTTTTCACACGCCTCTATGATTCTAATTTCTTTAACGCTATAAATTGTCAGGTTATTCCTGAAAATATTATTTTATGATTGAGTATTGACGATTATACCTTATTATTGTATTATTTCTACGTGAAATTAGCAATTATATTCACTAACGAAAGGTGATTGTCTTGAATAAATTTTTGCCAGCAGGCAAATTACCTCCAGAACTTATGGGTTCATTATTTTCAGGCTACGAGGTTAATGATCCATCTGTTTTAATAGGTCCCAAAGTTGGAGAAGACGCGGCGGTGATTGATGTGGGAGATAGTTATCTTGTGGCAAAGACGGATCCCATAACTTTTGCCACTGATGAAATAGGTTGGTATCTTGTATGTATAAACAGCAATGATATTGCCTGTATGGGGGCTAATCCCAGGTGGCTTTTGGTTACAGCGCTTCTGCCCGAAAATAAAACATCTCAGCATGATGTTGAAAATATTTTTTTGCAGATAACCCGGGCATGCGATCAGTTTGGAATAACTTTATGCGGAGGTCATACTGAGGTAACTTACGGTCTTGATCGACCTATTATCGTGGGGCAAATGCTTGGTCAGGTGGATAAGGATAAACTTATCACCAGTTCAGGGGCACAGGTTGATGATGATATATTGCTAACCAAGGGCATTGCAATAGAAGCTGTATCCATAATAGCCAGGGAAAAAGAAGATTATCTGCTGGAAAGGAACTATTCACCCCAGTATATAGACAGGGCGAAGCAATATCTTAAAAATCCCGGTATTTCCGTTTTAAAAGATGCCCTGGTAGCTGCCAAAACCGGTGGAGTGAATGCCATGCACGATCCTACCGAAGGAGGCCTTGCCACAGGTCTTCATGAAATTGCCCGGTGTTCTGATGTGGGTATGATTATATGGCAATCGGAGATTGAAGTTTTTCCTGAATGCCAGATTTTGTGTCATGATTTTGATCTTGATATACTGGGAGTTATAGCTTCAGGCGCACTGTTGATCGTATCAAAACCAGAATGTAGCAACGCGATAATAAAGGAATTATCCCGGGAAGGTATTAAATGCTTAAAGATAGGTAAAGTATTAAAACCAGAAGCTGGGGTAAAAATGGAAAAAGAATCAGAGATTATTCCTCTGCCTGTTTTTGGCATTGATGAGATAACAAAGGTTTTTGCATAATTTAAACTGAAGGGATAAAAGAAATATCAGAACCAATACCATTTAACAACTAAAAAAGCTTAATGCAAACTAAAACCTTACCAATAATAACCAGTTTGTCTTTCCTGGATAAAAGCATAGTCTGTTTTTTCTGCGCGTCCAAATGCTGGAAGGCAAAATTTTCATCCATGTGATATATTTTGCCTAAAACAGGTTCGTCGTGAATTATAGCTATAATTCTGTCACCGTCTTTTATTTCAGGTGATATTTCCACGACCAATATATCTCCCGGATCGACTTTATCGTCAGTTATTCTTTCCTGTTTGACTTCAAGGGCAAAAACTTTTTGGGATTCTTTGATAATTCTTGTTGATACAGGGAATGTTTCGTAGCTGCCAGTAAGCTGATCCGGATTTATAGGTGTTGAATCCAGCAGGGGAACTGTTACTATATCCAGTTCCTCCATTAAGGTAGCTCCACCTACTTCATGGGTCGGGGTATCATCTTCATCATCAATAATGTCCTTAAATTCAGCGTTGAGCTTTTCCTGTTGTCGCCTTAGCCTATCCCTCTGAAGCAGATTTGATAATTCCTCGAAGTCCAGATCAAGTACATCGGCAATGGCCCGGGCGGCTTTATCGGAAATTTCGATCTGACCCAGTATATAACGGCTTATCAGAGTCTGGTTTCTGCCAATACGATTGGCAAGTTCCGTCTGAGTCATATCTTTTTCATTCAGAGCTTTTTTAATTATCTCTCCGCTGTGAGAAATTTTGTTTTTCATGGTTAATCTCCGCACACCTCACCGAAAAGTCTGATGAAGTTTCCCCCTATAATTTTCTTTACATCCTCTACAGAATATCCCCGTTCTAAAAGCTCTTTTGTTATCATCGGCATTTTAGTTACGTCTTCCATACCCACAGGGGCAGGGCCCATGCCGTCAAAATCAGAACCAAGGCCTACACAATCTACCCCACCTAAATTAATAATGTGATCTATATGATCTATTATTTTCCGGAAGCTGGGAGGTTTTGATTCCGGATTGGATTCGTAATTTACGTCCAGAAACAGGGAATAGAAGTTGATGCAGATTAGACCATCTTTTCGGGTTATTTCCCTGATAAGATCATCATTCAGGTTTCGCGGATGCTCACTTAACGATTTGGCGCATGAATGGGAAGCAATTATAGGGTGTTTACTTGTTTCCAGTACATCCCATGTTGTTTTGTCCGATGAATGGGAAACATCCACCATCATTCCCAGATTATTCATCTCCCGGATCACATCTCGACCAAAGTCTGTAAGGCCGTTATGTTCTTCTGGTTGCCGAGACGCATCTGCCCAGTTGGTGCTGTTCCATGTGATGGTCATTAACCTGACACCCAGACGGTAAAAATCCCTGAGCAGGGTCAGGTCATCCTCTATAGCATGTCCACCTTCGATGGATAGTATGGCAGAAATTTTATCTTTATCCGAGTTTTGTTTTATTTCATCAGCTTTTAAAGTGGGGGTTATCTTATCCGGATATTTATCCAACTGGCTATAAAAGGCGTCAATCATCCTTAATGCGCGTTTTACATAGTATCCATCAGGTTCCCCAGCTCTTCCTATATAGCAGGCGAACACCTGAGCGTCAACACCTCCTTCAAATAACCGGGGTATATCAATATGTCCTTTGTCTGACTTAACACCCAGATCAATTCCGCTGTCCAATACTCGCTGAATAGTATCACAATGGGTATCACATACCAGACAATCCCTGTGAATATCCAGATAGTTGTTTTTTTCCGCCACGAATAACCCTCCTGTTTAATTCTTCGTCATCCAGAACGTCGCGTTTGCTATCATCCTGAGCACATATGGGTTATACCGGGTTTCCTCTGTAATACCGGGCACGAAGGCAAAGGTCTTGCCATCCCCATAGTTATATGACCAGGCAGCGCAATAACTTTTAATACTACCGTCGGATGTTTCGTAAAACATATCAACAATTCTCTGGACTTTCGATTCACAGTTGACACCTATAGGTTTTTCCCCTACCAGAGCAAACTTTACAGGTAAACCATCACTAATAGGTGATGAATATTCCTTGTTAAGTTTTATATGTAGTTTTTGGTGACGGGCATCTTCAGGGAATACATAACCTCTTTCACCAAAGATTTTACCCAGTTTGCTCCCGTTAAATACAATATTATTTATACCTATTACGCCGCCTCCTTTATCAACAAAATCTTCCAGGCTTAAGGCTATATAATTGGGTATACTTGGTATATTAAGAGGAACAAGGATTACAACATCCGTCTCACGAAGTCTTATGGAATCGAGATCCTGAATATCGTCAGTGGGAAAAATATTAAATCCCGGTTCATCTTCAAGATACATAGCCACTTTTTCAGCTATCTGCATCTTGTCTGCAAAGACGATAACACTTATTTTCTGGACTGAGTTATATTCTATTTCACTACTTTTAGAACTACAACCACATATACATATTGAGATAAACAATATAGCGGCTAATAAAAAAACACTTGCTTTCATATGCAGCACCTCAAAATAAAAAGTTGATAGAATTTTCCTGTTTTTTTTATTTTTGCCACCGCATATAAAAACCTCAAGTATTAATGATACCATAAATGGAAATTTCGTCAACTAGAATTTTTTACCAAGCATAAAATTTATGTTCCTATGTTATTGCGAAGAACTGGCTAACAAATAAAGTTTGGTTCCTTCGGGTTCAATGTGTTAAAAATAAGAAACTTCTATATGCTGTCATTCCTGCGGAAGCAGGAATGACAGGCTGAGAGAATTTTCAATTATAACCATACTAAACCCGGAAAAATCAAAAATTACAACCTACTAATTTGAGACAGGTAATTTTTTTACAATTTTGTCCAGTTCTTTTTCCAGATCAGGAGAAATTGGCTCTGGATTATGTTTTGAGAGAATTTTTTCCTTGACCCTTTGGCAGCGTTTCTCTGTATCAAAAGCACCGTTATCAAGCCATGAATCGTAATAATTCCTGTCCAGAATTTTCGGGAACCACAATTCTTTTCGAAAGTGTTCCAGGGTGTGGTCTTTATCAATAAAAGATCCACCGGGTTCTACTGATTCTATAACATCAAGACCAAATTTATCATCACTGAAGTCAACCTGACGCATAACGCTTTCTACGAAACTGATTACCTCGTCCTGCAAGACCAACATATCCAGGGATGAAGCCTGATCCACACCGCTGATGCCCATGTGACCAAATATATCCGCCCCTGCGGCTACTCCTGCCATTAAAGTTATGCCAGCTTCCAGACCTGCTTGAGCATCTGGTCTCTTTGAATCTGTAAGGCCTACATTGATATAAACAGGTAAACCATAGTATTTTCCTATCTGGGTCATACAAACGCCAAATATGGCCTGCTCAGGGCCGGAGAATATCAACTGGGTTGTTCCCATGTCAAAGGCATGACATATTCCCCCGTAACATACAGGCATACCGGGTCGTATAAGCTGTGTTATGCAGACTCCAGCTAATATTTCAGCATTTTCCTGGGCCATTGTACCGGCGATGGTAGCCGGGGCGGATAAACCCATCTGGGCCATAGGGCCAATTGGCACAGGTAGATTTAACCTTGCTGTTTCAAAGAGCAAATCCACACCATTAAATGAAAACCTTAGAGGGCTTATAGGTTCAAGGAACGGATAGCAGATGGGAAATTCAGATGCAGCCTTTGCGCTTCCTCTGAGGACGATCATAATTTCGTTCAGGTATCGGGCCGATGCCCGGTCATGATACCAGAAATGTATAGGCTTTGTGGTATTTTTAATCATGGTAACCATAACGCTGACACAGCGCATGTCAACAGGCAGTTCATGGGGGTCGGACATGGCCCCTACCACGTTTATATTCTCAAGGGCATCAGCAAATCGAGATGCAGTGGCCACGTCTTCCAGGGTGGCATATCTGCGTTTCTGGCATGGTTCATCTATCCATAGTGCTTCTCCGGCGATGCTGTTATAATTTCTTGTTGAGTAACCAAACCGGGCACATTTTGATTTGTCCCGGCCGTATATAGTAAACTTTTTACCTGCCTGTTCTATTGACCTTTGCACCAACTCCGGTGGAATTTTGACAATCTGTTTTTTGTAATCCACATCTGTGCCGGCATCATGGAAGATATTCAGCATTTCTTCATGGGGAATTTGCACGCCTACATGCTGGAGTATTTCCAGGGATTTTTCGTGGATGCGCTCTATCTGTTCTTGTTCCAGTATTATGGTAAACATGTCTGTGCTCCGTTTTTACAAATCCACAGGATACTCCTGCCATGGGATCGCTCCTGTTCTTATGACGTGTTTTTGCATCTCATTGAAAAGCATGCCATATTCATCCTGTTCTTTTCCTATGGGATTAATCTCTTTTGGGTCTTCTTTCAGATTATAAAGCCTGGGTGGTTCAAAGGGTGTATTTTGCAGGAGTTTCCATTGACCGCATCTGACGGCGTAAAAAGATTGCCCCCCAAACTGCATACCTCCCTCGCGGCGCACCCAGAACAGCATGCGCTCATCAAATTCATCTTTCCCTGCATTAAGCATATCGGGCAAAATGCTAAACCCGTCAATTTCATGACTGAAATCAACCCCGGCTGCGTCGCATATAGTGGGGAATAGGTCCATTGTCAATCCCACCCTTTTTCTATGAGAACCAGCTTCAATATGACCGGGCCATACTGCGAACATAGGTTCTTTTATACCACCCTCAAGCATCTGGCCCTTGCCGCCGTTTAACGGGCCGTTATTAGCACCTACATTTAGTTGACCCCCGTTATCCGATGTAAAGATAACAAGGGTGTTTTCCTTCTGTCCGGATTCTTCCAGGGCTTTTAATACTTTACCTATACCGTAGTCCATATGTTCGATCAAAGCCACCAGTTTTGCCCGTTTTTCATCAATTCCCGGTTCCCGGTCTCTGACTTTGACGAACCATTCTTCAGGCGGCTGGATAGGTGTATGAGGTGCATTATAGGCCAGATACATAAAGAAGGGATTTTCTTTACCTGCCTGCTTTTTGATATATTCACAAGCCCAATCTGAGAAAAGGTCTGTGGCGTGTCCTTCTGGATCGATCTCTTTTTCGTTCAGGCGCATGTAATTTATATCATGCCTTCGGTGAGTGTAATAATCATCCATCATATCACCAAGAAAGCCGTTGAAATGATCAAATCCCCGAATATTAGGAGTATTGGGTTGTTCCAGACCTAGATGCCACTTACCGATTATAGCCGTATTATATCCGGCTTTATCCAACGCCTCTGGCAGCATTACCGCATTTTGGGATAAGCGACCGAAATTTGACATGGCATGGGTTCTTATTACCCCCGGTACACCTACCATATCGGGATACCTGCCGGTCATTACAGATGCCCTTGTAGGTGAACATACAGGACAGTTGGCGTAGAAATTTTCGAACCTGACGCCAGAAGCTGCCATGTTATCAAGGTTCGGAGTTCTCATATCATCCGAACCACAACAGGCCAGGTCGCCATACCCCAGGTCATCAACAAGTATCAATACAACATTAGGTTTATCCTTTGGATTTTGCAACATTGCTGGTATTATACCTCCTATACTTATTAGCTTTACAAATTCTCGTCTATTATGTTTAAAGGTTCTTCCGGATTTAGTATGATAAAGATAAGAAACTTCTTTATGCTGTCATTCCTGCAAAAGCAGGAATGACAGCCTGATAGCATTTTCATTTGCTAGTGTCTCTTTAAGCACTGCAACATATGGTTTTAGTTAATTTTAGAAATATCAGTTTATTTATTTTCTGCATTTTACAATAATTTGGCAAGGAATTAAAGATAATTCTTACCAAACGTTAAGAATGTATTGACCTTAAGTCAAGTTTATGATAGATTAATGTCCAATATTTTTATTATTATATAATCGTTAAAAAATGGAAAATGTGTTTAGAAAATACCTTTATAATGATGGTAAATGACAACCAAATTATATCCATTTTTTAACGATTACTATTATCAAAAGATATTTTACTTATATGGTTGTATCACACACCCTGAGAAACCTGTAATAGTTGAGGAGTATATAATGCATCGAGAATATCGCAGTGATGATTGGAATAGTTATAAAATGGTATATGGCGAACCGCATCGCCAGCTAGAACCCCTGGAAAAGGAAATAGAAGTAGTTGATGAAGCTCTGAATGTACTTAAAGAAGTGGGTATTTTACCTCATACTGATTATGATCATGAAAAGATGCTGGCCCATCGTAAAGCTGTTGCAGAAAATTTTGAAATTCCCTGGACAGCCATTACTCCCCGTATGCAAAGGCTTCTTTATGCCATCAATGCGATAATTCAGCCAGAAAATATGATCGCCGCAGGGGTTTTTTGTGGAAATACGTTTATCTCAAATGCCGGTGCAGGAGCAGGCCCTGGTGCTGTCTATAAAGCCAAAAATCTTATCGGTGTTGAAATAAAGCCCGAAGAAGCTGAAAGGGCGGAACGCAATGTAAGGACCATTGATCCCACCGGAGTTGCCAGGGTGATTGCCGAAGATGCTGTAGATACAGTAAAAAACTTCCCTGATCAAATTCAAGCCCTTTATCTTGATGCAGATGGTGATAAGGCAAGAGGTAAAGGTATCTATCTGGAAATATTACAAGGTGCTTATGATAAAATGCCACCGGGAAGTGTTATAATGGCCCATAACAGTGTAAACGCCGCTAAAAGATTAGAACAATATACAAAATTCGTGAGAGATCCTGCAAATTTTAAAGCCAGTGTCAATGTAATTTTTGATATAGAAGGACTTGAAGTTACTGGCAAGTAAATTGAATAAATGGCATCTATTTTAGGGATTTGTGAAAAATAGCCGCTAAACTTTCCTTTTAGGCTTTTCAGAGTTAAGTTAAGAAAACTTATTTGTATTATCATTCCTGCTTCAGGCTTTTTTAAAAAAGCCTGAAGCAGGAATGATAGATATAGGTCTGGGTTATATTATAGGGATAGTCTTAATCACTGTGTATACTGCACCTGCACACCTTTTTTGCCACCCCGGCGCATTTCATCAAATCCCCTGAAATTCTTTCCCTGGATGGCCTGGTTCATTATTCCTATATTAGACCTGTAGTCAGCCTGCTGCTGTCTTTCTGGCATTCTTTCCTGCTGAACAACACCCTCATGGGTTACTTGCTTTCCAAGCCACTGCTCACCCCGATAAAAGGCATATTGATCCTTTCCGCTACGGGCGATCACTGTAGCCTTACCCCGGATATCATCGGCTGTGAAAATACCCCTCAGATCTGTTTCACCGGATTTAAATATCTGATCCTCAGAGCCAACAACCTTTACATGGATGTCCTCTTTGTATAGATCATCCACTACATCCCGGACATTCACCCTGATCCTGCCGCTGACCGCATCCTCCTGGACTTCCATCTTGAGCGGAGTCAAAAGCACCAGACCACTTGTGAATAGCTCATCTCCCCGGCAGATAACCAGGTAAGCGCCTTCGTCCTTTATTTCCAGTGGTACTATATGCTCTTTGTCCACATAGTCCTTGCCGTCGCCCAGTTTTATTGTCTTGCTGAACTCCGGCTCTATGCCTGCCAGTTGGATAGAACGGATTTTACTCAGGTCTTTCTCCCGCAGATAAAGCTTCATCAGGTCAACCTTGTATACCTGCAATGAGGTTTCCTGTATATTCCTGTATTTAATCTTAACGCTGGCTTCCTCTGTTGGCTGAAATACCTTTACTTCATCCACAGATACCTGCTTCTTCCTGAAGTAGTTTATGGATTCTCCCGCATCGGGATATATGGTTTTTACTTTTTCATACCAGTCTATAGCCATTTCCGGCTTGCCTCTTGAATGGTATATCTGTCCCAGGATGTATCGGGCCAGGTCTCTGTCGTCGCTTTTACCATCAGCCACGACTTTAGCCGCTTCCACAGCTTCGTCATATTTTCGCTGTGAGAAGAATCCCAGAGCCTCAACATACTGGAAACTGGCCAGGTAATCGCTTTCAGGATAAAGGTATTGTGCCCCTTTACACAGCTTAACAACCTGCTGATGGTCTTCTAAATCCAGCAGGACATTTGCCATTGAGAAAGTCGCATCATCAGCCAGGGGATCAGTTGAATATAGAGTCAGGAATTCAGCCAGCATCAAGGCAGTTTCCTTCAGCAGATCAAGTTTGGTTATTTTCTTAATATCAGATTTTGACTGCCCTTTGAGTATTGGTATCTGACGTTGATTTTTTGCCAATTCCCGGGCTTCCGGTGCTTTGGCATATAAGGCCTGGGAAAGTGCAAAGTATGCCGAAACAACCTGGGGGAGATCAGGATATTCTCTCCACAGATCTTCCTGGAAATCAATGGAACTCAGGAACTGCCCTTCGTCTTCCAGCACCGCGCTGACTCTGGAATCGTTGACAAAGCTGGCCTCTATGGTGGCCTTATAAACTAGATAAGCCCTTTCAAATTCACCTATCTCCCGATATGAGCGACCAACCACCAGTATTTTGTCGAAGGGTATATAAAGCTCAGGGAATCTCTCCCGGAGTATCTCAAAGTATTCGATTACATTTTTAGCATTATAATGCTCTTCTTCTGTGCATATCCATAGAAGCATCCGGGCCGACTCCCGTTGATTATAGGTCTTGTTTCGGTCATACAGCTTTGTAAGCAGTTCCAGAGAATCGGCATATTTATTATCATTAAAGTAGGCTTTTCCCAGCTCGTAAAGCTCCGAGTCATTCATCTGGTATTCGTCCTTTGACTTTTCTCCCGGTGCCAGTACCTCCAGAGACTTTGCTTCACCCAGCCGCATTTGTCCAGGTCTGCGGCTGTCCATTATCACTGAAGGCATAGCCCTGTATGTGCCCGGTGCGTAGCTTACCAGTTGATACCTGTAATCCCTGACATGCCTGCCGGGGGGATAATAGAATGTAATCATACCATATCCCGCTTCATAATGCTGGAAATTGCCCGATACAGAATCGTTCACCAGGGTTGTTCCCGCCGGTAAGTATTCATGAACCACAAAGTAACGATCTGACCACTGGTCTTTTATATCTACAGATACATACGTCTGGGCCCCGGCTTCAAGCTGGGTGATCTGCGTGGTGCTGGATGCTATCTGGCGACCTTTGTATTCAATAGGCGCGTGATAATAGTTCCGCGACCGGATATGTGGGTTTTTCCACGATTCCGGATCTTTGAATTCCGGTGAAAAGCCGCTTAACGTGGCTGTATAAGCGTAATTGCCGCTGCCTTTAAGCTGGAATTCCACCTTATTCTGTCCGTCTTTTACCATGTCTAATGGCACCTTGACCATAACGGCTGGCTGTTTATCCTTTGCATCTATTACTTTGATGGATTTACCGTTTACTTTTATTTCAAGATTATAATCACTGCTGGAATATTGAGATTTTCCGTAGTACATCGCCAGGGCTGCAACAACAGGACCCTTGGCCTTATAGGGTGAATAACCATAGAATGTCCGTTGAGACATGATAAAGTTCAGTATCTCGTCTACAACAGGCGATTCAGGTTGTATCATCTCCCAGGCCAGCATTGCCAACGCTGCCGTTTCTACGTTTTCATATAAACCTTTAGATGCTTTCTTATCGCTCTTTGAAGCCAATACTTCCAGCATCTCACCGCCGATCTCTTTCCTGTCCAGATTGGCGAAGATCAAAGCCGTATAGGCAAGAGCGGCGGGATTAAGATTGTTGCGATTCCTGTAAAGCCTGTTGGCGTAGGCAAAATCCGCTTCTCCACCCGCAGAAAGGGTGTGCAGTACCACCGATTTGTCGTAGTCTTTTTGTTGTTCCAGCCGCGCAAAGGCTTCTTTCATGTATGCGATGCCTTTTTCGATGGCTTCAGAATGCACCTCAATGCCCTGTTTTTGCACATGCAGCAGGGCCCACAGGTTTCTGGCACTGACGTGAATGTCGCTCTGTTCTGCATTTTCACACCACCACCAGCCGCCGTCGTCTCTCTGTCTTGTAACCAGCAAAGCCGACAGGCTGCGAGCCTGTGAAACCAGTTGCCTGCTGTCTTCCGAATCGCCGCCAACTGCCTCCAGGTAATCCAGCGCATAGGCCAGGGCCAGGAGATCGCTTCCCACGTCTCCGGGAACAGGATGTATACGGCTGGAGAAAGACATATCCATCGGTCTTATGGTATTCATGGCCATGTCAAATACCATGCGGTTTACATCCGGGCCAATGCTTATGTTAAGCCTGTTGCTTATATACTCTATGCCCTTCGTCAGTTCCAGGAACACCGTTTCGTTTCCACTGGATACGCCTGAACTGCTGTGGGAATATTCCATGCCCCAGGGTCTGATAGGTATCTTTCGGGATATTCCATCGGACATCTCACCGGCTTTTGCTGTAAGTTCCAACTGTACTTCCCGACCTGATGTTATCTCCACCTCCGGGAACACGAATTCCACAGTGTCGTTACCTGAAACGTCTACTGTTTCTTGAATCCCTTTTGTTCCAGCACCGTCAATTTCTATTTTCAGATTCAACTGTGCTTTTCCTGCAAAGTCTGTGAGGTTGTGTATTCGTGTATG
Organism: Candidatus Poribacteria bacterium; assembly: GCA_014730235.1. Lineage (GTDB taxonomy): Bacteria > Poribacteria > DTPJ01 > DTPJ01 > WJIO01 > WJIO01. The sequence continues at coordinate 24,227 of WJIO01000116.1, read as the reverse complement.
AACCCTGATTTTATCCCCTTCTGTAACGATTGACGGAACTTTTGCATCCACAAAGAAGTCCTTGCGGATAACTGTTTTTTCAAAGACCTGTCCTACAAGGGTTTCAACTGTGCATCCGCGCGCTGTTAATCTCCACTGGGTTGTGCGTTCCGGCATAGTTATAACAGCTTTGCCCTCACCGTTCTTGTCGGTAATCACCGACGGATTCCAGTATCCAAGACCTGCGATTTCCCGCCTGATCTGCGGTGCAAGACCATAACCAGCGGTAAGTTCCTCACCAAATGCCACACCACCTCCACCCGATGGCGCTAAGGCAGGAGAATCAGCAAAGTATGCAAAATCCATATCTGACTTCATCAGAGCAGCAGGGGTTTCCTGTGCCCTGAGCTGTTTGGATGATCTGCCAGCATAGCGTTTTCTATTAAGACTGAGAGCATCTTCAGCGACTACTTCTTCATCTAACATTTGTCTATCGCGCAGTTCAGCACTTTCAACAGGTATACCCAAAGATATAGTACCATTTAATTCCTTTAACACACCGGCTTTGTCCCTGGCATATTTCTCTGCTATTTCCATCCTGCTCAGTTCTTCCAGCACCTCTTTGGAGACTTTGCGTGTAGGTGGTTTGTAGCTGAATGTGCAGCTAGAGACTGTCCGCATGGGTGCATCCCGATGTATGCCTTCATTGAAGAAGTCATTTATAGGTAGAACATTCTCATCATAAATGGAGTAAAGGGCTTCATCCACCAGGACCATTGCCATTTCAGCCTCTACAGGATTGCCTATCTGATCCAGAGTTTTTACAGTTACCTCTGCCTCTTCACCGGGCTTGTATGTATCATTAAGTGTCATAGTCACCATGATACGTCTTAAGACATTGAAATCTTTTCCAGCAGTTCTAAGATGCTGTCCGTCTATGGCAACAACTGAAAGATGGAAATTGGGGAAATGCTCATTTCCAGCTTCAAATTCCATTTCGTTCCAGCCTTCTTTTAATGACAATACCTGATGGCTTATGATGCCCTCACCCTCAAATGTCACCAGGGCCAACGTGGGCTTTAACCGGGAGTGTATACGCACAATGTGCTTTTCACCTACTTTAAGCTCTGATGTGTCGGAAAAAACCCTCAACTTGACCGAGTCGCTGTCATCGGAAATCTGTATACTTCCCTCGCCGGAAACCGGCTGGTCAAATCTATCAACACCCTTTACCCGAAGAATATACCTGCCGCCCTGTTCCAGGGATAGCTTTATTCTTCCTTTACCGGTCTTCTGATCTGTTGTGATCTTATGTTCCTCTATCTCCACCTCACCGCCGGGTTTTGAATCGTCACCGATCCAGGGAATCTGGGAAAATATAGGGTGAACCTTGCGTTCCGTCTGGCGATAAACCTTTAATGTCAGGTCTTTACCTGTGGGTTCGCCATCAGCCCTGGTGGTTGTTACCATTGCCTCAAAAGGTTCGCCGGATATAACCACATTGGAAGACGGTTTTACATTTATATTAAAGCCCAGAAGGGCCAGAAACACCGTATCATATACCTGCACGTTTTCGCCATCTATACTGCCGTTGAAATTCAGAACAGTTCCGGGCTGCATGGGGGTTGTGTCAAACTCGATCTTAAGTTTGCCCTCTGCGTCTGTCTTACCTGTGTAACTGCGACCATCAGGCAATACATACCGGATGGTGCGTTCCTTTAGCGGCTGACCATAGTAATAGCTGGCTGAAAAGGTGGCTTCCACCTTTTCTCCTCGAAAATAGACTTTCCGAGGAAATTCCAGGGCAAGGCGTATTTTTTCAAGCTGATACTGTTCAACTGAAAAAACGCCGTTAAAGATTTTATCTTTTTCTTTTGTGGACTGGGCTGTAATGCGATATTCCCCCACTGATGAGCTGTCGTCCAGAAGCATCTCCATGTCAAACGTACCGAATCTGGATAATTTCAGTTCTTCCGAGTATATAAGACGACCCCGGGGATCTATAATGGAAACCTTATAAGGGGCTTCAGGAGATACTGAGTAACTGCCGTCGGTGACATCCCGGATGATACCTTTTACATACACCTTTTGTCCGGGCCTGTATACGGGTTTGTGGGTGTAGATGTATCCCCTTGGGGACAACCCCTGAGCTAATCCTAACCCCTGCAACTGCAACACATTAGAAGAGGCACTGTTGTCTTTGATGATAAAAGCCGTTACATTAGAGGCATTTTTAAGCTCATTCGCTTTTTCATAAAAAACACCATCCGGGCCCGTTTTACCCTCGCTAATAATGCTTTTACCATCGCTTACCAGAACCTTTGCGTCGGGAACAGGTTGATTATTAATCATATCCTGGGTAAATATCAATATTTCCCGGCGAGAGGCCTTAATTATGGCATCAATGTCGCTTCTTATGACCATTGTAGTGGCTTCCAGGTCTTCCTCGCTTATGTGGACAGCGCACACACCGGCTTTATCAAAGGGAATTTCGATCTCCTGCTCAAAGGGTTTGTATTTCTCGTATTCAGGAACTTCGTATTCCCAAGTTTCATCAGGGGAAATAAGGGCGATGTCAAGATTTTCAACGCCTGTTATGCCGTTCATCTTGCGCCAGTAAGCTTCCAGGTCAACCTTGTAAACACTTACAGTGACTTTCTTTATATTCCGCAGGTTTAACTTTACTTTTGCCGGTTCATTTGTCCGAAAAACCCTCTCAGTAACCAGTCTAAGGTTTTTCTCTGTCATAGATTTTATGCGGTTCTGAGCATCGTCATGCCAGCCTCCCCAGGTCAGCCTGCGGTAAGCTTCCAGGGCTTTTTCCAGATCACCGATTTTCTCTTCATATATCTGACCAATTCGGAAGAGGGCCAGGGATGATTCCTCGGTATTGGGATATTTATTAACCAGCTTTTCCCATTCGGATATGGCCATCCTGTAATTCTGTGAATTGCCTTTATCTTTTTGTTCTTTGGCTTTGTAGTAGTGAATCAGGCCATAAATAAACATTATCTGGCGAGATCTGCCGTCCAGGGGATGCTCTTTAAGAAAGTTGTCCCATACTGCGACGGCTTCATCGTATTTCTCCTCAGCTATCAGATCCAGGCCTTTCTGATACTCGGCATTAACAATTCCCTGCTGGGCATCATTCCACCGGGGGCCATTGGGGAACTGTGCTATATAGCTGTTCCAGACGTTTATGGCTTCCGGGTAATTTTTCTGGGAGAATAGAATTTCAGCCCTTCTGTATGTGGCTAACATACGGAGTTTCTGGATATAATTGGACAAGTTTTCTGATGAGGGATTAAATCCTATAATATCCAGTTTGATATATTGAGATTTACCCAGATTATCCCATTTTTCACCCATGTTTTCCTGGTTAAATTCTGTTTCCAGAAAGGTTTTATAGGCTTCCAGAGCCTGGTGGCTTTTACCCATTGAGCTATAAGCCGAACCTATATCATAGCCAAGTTTTACAGAGCGGGGATCATTTGGGTAATCATCAATGAATTCCTGTGCAGCCTTTATGCCCCTGTTTAATTCATCATCATTCCTGGGTTCGGGGAAATGATATGTTTTTACCATGAGGAAACGGGCTTCAGGGGTTAATTCTAAAGGCAGTTGGGTTGAAATAGTTTCAAGCATTTTTATCAGGTCTTCCAGATTAACCCTTGCCCATTGAACCTGATCCAGAGCAATCTGACTCTGGGCTAGATAATACCTGACCTGGTGTATATATTTACCGGGAATAACGCTTGCTGAATCCTGCCTTTCCCGACGAGTTGAATTTACAGGCCCTAACCACGATGGATCGAATTCATGAAGATAACTTCGATATTCAGAAATGGCCTGGTTGTGATTACCCACCATCTGCATCATGCGTCCCATAAGGAACATGGTCTCATCTTTTAAATCTCGATTGATCTCGAGTTCCAGAACCTTTCTGTATAACTCGTAGGCCTTCTGGTAATCAGGCGGCGGCGTGCCAAGTTCATCATTGCCGGGTTTACGGGATACAGCTTCGGCAAAACGAAAGTATATTCGGGCTATATCCTCTTTCCTGGATTTTGAAAGGAGTCTACGGACTTCCGAATCATAGATGTCTTCGGCTTTTTTGAATTCTTTTAGACGTATATGGCATTGAGCTTTCAGGAAAAAGGCTTTTCTGTACCAGGTGGAATCTTTGTGTTGTTCAATGACTGATTGACAGGCTTTAGCAGATTCGTTGTATTTCTCAATATGAAAGAGGGTCAGGGCCTTGTAGTATGTCAAGGTACCCCTGTCTTTGTCAGAGACTTTTAAGGATTCTTCGGCAAACTCGGCGGCTTCGGTGAATTTTTTGTTCTGAAGGGCCTGTCTTACCTGTTTGATTGAAACGCTGCCATTGGATGATTGGGTAATAATAAACAGACTTAGCATGGGAATTATACACATAAAGGCATGTGAAATTTTCATTATGATCCTCCTGGTGAAAAAATATGCTTATTTTAATATATATTTCTGATTCTGAAATATATAACGTCTGTTTTGTGTATTTGTTTGACAATATTTGTGGCTCTCCAGAATTGAATGGGGTAAAAAATCAAAATAAAGTTTAATTCTGAAAAGGTTTTGATTTTCAACATTAATCATCCATGGACTTTAAGAAAATCCACACAGTCATCAACTTCGTCCTCGCTCAGGCCGTGGAGTATTAACGGCAGGTCTGGATCATAATTTTTTAGCCATGATAAATATTGTTTATAGTCCAGAAGTCCTTTACCTGCCGCCAGGTGTCCGGCTTCACCGTCGTGATCCAGGTCTTTTGCATGGGCCAGGGCTATATAGTCACCCAATAGCACAAAAGCCTCATCGATCATCTCATTCATACGGACTAATTCGCCTTTATGAAATATATTGGCTGGATCCATAACGACTTTCAGGTATGGGGATTTGATTTGGTTAATAAGCCTTCGAGCTTTGCTGGCAGAATCTACCACATTGGATACTTCTGGTTCAAAGGCCATGTTGACTTTATATTTTTCTGCATATTTTACGGCTTTTGTCATAACTTTTACCAGGTCATCCCAGGCTTCCGGTGTGTCATTTTCGGGATGCCATTTCCACATACTTTCTGGATCTCTGGTTCCGGTGCAGAGGGTTATGACTGAAGTACCCAGCCTTTCACATGCAGCAGCAAGCGTTTCAAGCCTTTGCAGACCATCGTATCTTTTGCCAACATTTGGGTCGATCATGTTAAATGTGCCTGATACTGCCCCCATTACTATGTCTCTTTTTTGCATTTCAGATCTTATGTAATCGGATATCTCGGGTTCGATATCCACAGGCATTTCCTGCAATCCCGCGCATGTAAAGCTGAACTGGATACAGTGTATATCATGGGATGCTACTGCGTCCAGGACTTCTTCAAGGGTGGGACGAACAAAAGTTCTGGCCATTATTCCGATTTGCATTTATCGCTCCTTGCCTTTGTATTTGAGTTTATCCGTTTGCGTATATCAACCTTTCCCGGTTCTGGCATGGAATATCAATATTTTTTCCGGTAATACTACTTTCGATCATGGCAAATCCTATTTCGTTGACAGCCATATAATCTTTTTCTGAGCAGTGGGGTAAAGGACCGCCATCCAAATAATCTGCTATCTGCTGGTAAGCTACTTTAAAAACACTGGCGTTTTCGGGAAGATCCAGAGCACTGTTAGCAACTATTTCACCGTCTTTTTGCAATACTGTTCCTGTATACATACCAGTTTTAAGTGTGCCCTCACTTCCTAAAACATCAACAGAAAATCCCCCGATTTTTCCATGCTGACCGACGTGGTATCCTATAACACCGCTTGAGTATCTTATAGTCGCACCGATAACAGGCGGTTCAGGTTCGTAACCTTCAGGAACCTGCCCCTGGGATGTCCGAACAAAGCCCGTTACCGAAACAGGATCATATCCGGCAAACTGGCATATCAGGTCTGTGGTATGAATGGCGAAAGATAGAACCCCGCCACCGCAGTAACCAATGACAGACTGGACTTCTCCCACCAATCCATCTTTAACCAATTCCTGAAGCCTAAGCAGGTGTGGTGCCCAATGACGGGAATAGCTGACTACAATTGGTATACATTTTTCCTTGGCTTTTTTTGTCATTTCGTCTACTTCTTTAAGAGAACAACCAGCCGGTTTTTCCAGAAATATGGCCTTTATGTCATATTTCAATACTTCCATCATAACCTTGTAATGATGCGGTCCCCGGACACATACGGCTATTATATCCAATTCTTCGTTATCCAACATCTGGATGTCGCTTTCGTAGTAGTTTATCGAATCTTCCGGAAAAGCTGATCCCCAGATCTGTTTAAACTCATCCCTTCGCTCCTGAGATAGATCAGCCACAGCCGCCAGTTCTGTGGACTCACAGTAACGGATTCCTCCTGTATGGCAGTAGGGATATGGATCTTCCGGCTTTGCATAACGCGCTGCGATACTCCCCAGACCAATAATACCAACTTTATACATATATTTACCTCTCTTAACATTATGATTATGGGAATTTATATAATTTTCTGAACCTAGTTTACCTCTTTTTGTAAGTATTGTCAACGGTGGTAAGCTGAATACCAAGCATAAATTTTACATCCCTGTGTCATTGCGAAGAACGGAATAACAAATAAAGTTTTTAGTCTGTATCAGAAATTTTGGTTCATCCGGTTTGAGTGTGGAAGTGTAAAAAACATTGTCCAATTAAGAAAAAACATCCTCCATTTGTCATTCCTGCGAAAGCAGGAATCCATTATTTGTGCTGATGCATCTGGATTCCTGCTTTCGCAGAAATGACAAGCTGAGAGAATTTTCAAATTATAGCCACACTGAACCCGGAATAACCAAAAATTTCAACCTACTAAATTGAAACAGGTACTATAATTTATAATTAAAGAACTCGTTGCATTTTGGATATATTTATGATATTATATAAATCGTTAGCAGAAGATATTGTCATATTCCACAGAAATAAACCTTTGGAAAAAGGGAAACATAATTATGAAGGTTAAAAATATATGGTTTTTCCTATATAATTTGTGATTTTTCTTCATTGCCAAACTAAATCTGAAGAACCAAATATTTTATCTGGTTTCTGGAGTAATGTTTCATGAGTGATATTTTGGCTGATACAAGTAATAATATGGAATTTTTTGAATTAATATTTGATAAATTTATAGAATTACACGGTGACCGTAAATCAGGTGATGATCCTGCTGTTGTTGGAGGATTAGGCCGTATAGGTAAATATAAAATTGTGGTTGTTAATTATCAGTCATCAGATAAACACTCAGAATCCAATTTTTCTATTTCGGCAGGATATCGAAAAATTATACGCCTTATGAAACTTGCAAAGGATTTTAATAAACCAGTTGTAACATTTGTCAATGTCCCTGTTCTGCCTTCATTGTCCATCTCAGAACAGCAAATAGTAGATGAATCTATAGCCCGAAGCGTGAGAAATATGTCTCAAATAAAAGTTCCTGTTGTTAATGTAATAATGGGCGAATCTGATGATATTAAAGCTATAGATTTATGTGCCGGAGATCGTATTTTTGTTCTGGATGATGGAACCTGTCATACTTCATCATCAGAAAAGGGTTGGATTATTGATTTTGGTAACGAGTCTTTATGTTTAAATACACAACAATTACTGGATATGAATATAGTTCACAAGGCTTTTACATTTTTATCCCAGAAAGAACAGGCTTCTGTAGCAACTCAATTAAAGGAAGCAATACTGGAGGAATTACGCCATTTGTCAAATATTGATCCAGATGTTCTTATAAAAGAAAGACTTAAAAGACTTCAAAACCAGTTTTTGAATTTTGGTGTATTTAGGTCTTCTCAAAATGCTACAGATAAAATCAATTGATAGTTAGGATGTAACAAAATGTTCCATGCTACAATAAGAAGATGGTTAAGTTATATCACTCAGCCTGTCGCTAAAGGTATAGCAGCCATAGGTATAACAGCTAATATGCTAACAATTACAGGATTGATTTTTGGAATAATTGCTGGTATATGTATAGCGATTGGTCGCCTGAAATTAGCAGGGGTGTTAATCCTGGTGGGCGGAAGTTTTGACCTGATGGATGGCGCGGTGGCCAGGGTAAGCAAAGTAACAAATCCCTTTGGTGCGCTTCTGGATTCTGTTGTTGACAGGTATTCAGAAGGGGCTATTTTCCTTGGATTAGCAATATATTTTTCTATAAACGGTGGATCCAGAATGGTTACAGGTTTAGCTTTAACTGGACTTGCCTTAATAAGCTCATTTTTAGTTAGTTATGTAAGAGCCAGAGCCGAGGGATTGAAAGTAGAATGCAAAGTAGGATTGATGCAACGTCCTGAACGTATAATAATTCTGGCCCTGGGTGTTTTACTTGGAGATATGACATTCAAATCTTTTAACAGCAGCTTTCTAATAGTGGCACTCTGGATACTGGTAATATTATCACATATAACTGTATTACAGAGGGTGGCTTTTGCGTTAAAAGAATTTCATGGCATTCGCGCATGATTACCAGAGATGGTAATATAACAAGCCTATTTTTTATAATAAACCCACAAGCAGGAAAAGGAAACTATCAGAATATCATTGACATAATTGACCAAACTCTGGGATATTCTGAAATACGATATGATTTCTGTATATCTGAGGGTAAGGATCATGCTATATCCATGTCCAGAGAAGTTTCGTCAGAATACAGCGCGGTAGTAGCTGTGGGCGGAGATGGTACTATAAACGGAGTGCTTAATGGTATAGTGGGATCAGAATGTGCCTTCGGTATTTTGCCAGCAGGTACGGGAAATGGTTTTGCCAGACAAATGGGAATCCCTGTAGATCCAGAAGAAGCCTGTGAAATACTTAAAAAGGGTGCTGTTGTAGAGATGGATATAGGTGAAGTAAACGGCAGGTATTTCCTGAATACTGCTGGAGTTGGTTTTGATGCCATGATATCCAAATTTTCCGGTGAAACATTTGGCCCCTTAAGGGGCATGTGGCTCTATTTTGCTACCGGTTTTTTGGCCTTTATTAAGTATCTGCCACCCTTAGTAGATATAGATATAGACTCGGAAAAAGTTCAATTTAAACCCCTACTAATATCCGTAACAAATACAGGGAGATACGGCGGCGAAGCTCTGGTTGTTCCGGGAGCTTTACCAGATGATGGTTTCCTCGACGTTTGTGTGATACAGAAAATAAATATTCTAAGATTACTATATAACCTTCCCAAGCTTTTTACCGGGGAACATATTGAGCTTCCTTATGTTCATGTATACCGGGGAAATAGCATTTCTATAAATTCAATAAAACCACTGCCTGCTCATGTGGATGGTGAAGCAATAGGTGAATATTCAGAGATAGTATTCAAAACAATTCCCAAAGCATTAAAAGTTATAGTACCTGACAAAAAAGATAAAGGAATAAGAGTTTCGCAGGAATGACAGCCTAATAGCATTTTCATTTGCTAGTGTCTCTTTAAGCACTGCAACATCTGTTTTTAGTTAATTTTAGAAATATCAGTGATATTATATCTATAGATTATATGATAGTAACATGACTAAACTTACACAAATACAAAGGAATAGATACAAGCGGCATATTATGCTTTCTGAAATAGGAGAATCAGGTCAAGAAAAACTTTTGCAGGCGAAGGTTCTTGTCGTGGGTTTGGGTGGACTAGGATCACCTGTTGCGTATTATCTTGCGGCTTCGGGTGTTGGAACTCTTGGGATTGCTGATTCAGACAGAGTTGACATAACCAACCTTCAAAGACAAATACTACATTCATCTGATACTATAGGTATTCTGAAAACAGAATCAGCAAGAAGAACGCTTAAAAATCTTAATCCTGATGTTAAAATTATAAAACATAACGAAAGATTGACAACAGAAAATGCCCGTCAGCTTGTGTCCGATTATGACATAATTGTTGATGCCTGCGATAATTTTGAGACGAGATATGTTATGAATGATATATGCTATGAACTGGATAAACCCCTTGTTCACGGCAGTATTTTCCAATTTGAGGGTAGAACGACTGTATTTATTCCAGAGCAGGGACCTTGTTATAGATGCCTTTATCCTGAGAGGCCACCGGAAGATTTAATACCTGGTGATAATGAAATCGGTCTTTTAGGAGTATTACCCGGAGTGATCGGAACAATACAGGCTACAGAAACTATTAAATTAATCCTGGGCATTGGTACCTTTCTTGCAAAGAGAATGTTAATATATGATGCTTTAAATATGGATTTTCAGGAAATCGAGTTAAAGGTGTCACCAGAATGTCCATTATGCAAGGAAAAGAAAGACATTAGCTGATGTGAAATTTACGAAGGAGTATGACAATGAAAGTTCGCAAAGCAGTTATACCGGCGGCTGGTCTTGGAACCAGATTTTTACCTGTTACTAAATCTTTACCGAAAGAGATGATCCCGGTTGTTGACAAACCTGCAATACAATATATAATAGAAGAGATAGTTGGTTCAGGTATTAAGGATGTGCTAATTATAACAGGTCGTGGAAAAAGGGCTATTGAAGATCATTTTGATAAATCCTTTGAGCTGAACGAGGTGTTAAAAGAAAAAGGGGATCACGCCAGACTGGAAACTCTTGAGAACATAGAAGAAATGGCAGATATACACTATTTACGTCAGAAAGAGGCCCTGGGTACAGGTCATGCTATACTTAAGGCAAGAGACCATATAGCAAATGAACCATTTGCCGTTTTATATGGTGATGATCTGGTGATTTCCGATATTCCCTGTATCAAGCAATTGATGGATTTATATGAAAAATATAGCTGCACTATTCTGGCTGTTCAGGAAGTACCGCAGGAAAAAGTCAGCAGTTATGGTATCATAGAGGGTCGAGGGGTAAATGGGGAGGTATATCTTGTAGACCGACTGGTGGAAAAACCAAACCCGGAAAACGCGCCCTCCAACCTGGCCTTTTTAGGTAGATGTATACTTGACCCCGCAATATTCGATATACTGGAAAAGACTAAACCTGCTGAAGATAGACGGGAAATACAACTTACAGATGCAATACAGGAATTGGCCAAAAGAAAAGCCGTCTATGCACGTAAAATAAGAGGAAACTGGCATACCGTCGGTGATCCCATATCACACCTTAAAACTACTATTGAATTTGCCCTTCAAAATGAAAAAATTGGTTCCGAATTGAAACCTTATATAGTAGAATTGGGTCAAAGACTTTTATCGAAGAAGGCTGGGAAGTCTGAAAAGGATGCAGAGAAGAAAGAATAATGATTTTGATATTTTCAGTCGCGCTAAAAATCCCCTTCGCCCTCTTATGGAGGGGGAATAATGGGCTTTCCCCATTAGGAGAAAGTTGAAAAGATTTATTTAAAACCACTTATTCTGAGTGGAGTGAATTATTTTTGTTAAATTTTATGTGCGGTAAGAAAAACTAGATTTATGGATAATTCGTCTGGTATTAATGATTCTGGTGTAACTTTACGTGCTATTTTTATTGGATTACTTCTTCTACCTCTAAATGCCTACTGGATTACCAAATCCGAGGTAGTGCTTTCTATTACCCACGCAACTACCCTATCTCTTTTCTTCAATGTTATCTTTATAATTTTTGTCTTCACTATAATAAATCTGATTATAAAAAAATATTTTCCAGGTCGAGAACTTTCACCGGGAGAGCTATTGACCATTTATGTCATGCTTTGTATCGGAACTTCACTGCTGGGTTGGGATATGATGCAGATACTGGTTCCGGTGATGACTTATGGAACGTGGTTTGCTACACCTGAAAATGAATGGGCGGATCTTTTTGGAAGCCATATTCCCGAATGGCTTGTGGTTAATGATAAAGATATTATTCGGGGATACTACGAGGGTAATACCAATTTTTATGATCCTGAAATCCTTAACGCATGGCTTAAGCCGATCCTGCTCTGGACCGGTTTTACATTTGTTTTGTATTTTACAATGATCTGCATTGTTACCCTAATACGAAAGCGATGGACAGAGGAGGAGAAGCTTAGTTATCCAATAATTCAATTACCCATGGAAATGACTCTTAACTCGGGAAAATTCTTCAGAAATAAGTCCATGTGGCTGGGTTTTAGCATTGTTTTTGCGATTGATATGCTTCATGGTTTCAATAGATTCTATCCATTTATACCGACCTTCAAAACCAGATTTGAATTAGCCCCGCTATTTAATCAGCACCCCTGGAACGCTATAGGATGGTTGCCTATATGTTTTTATCCCTTTGTTATCGGTCTGGCCTACTTTATGCCGCTGGATTTATCCTTTTCCACGTGGTTCTTTTATCTTTTCTGGAAGGCTCAACTGGTTTTAAGAGCGGCTCTGGGTTTTACCAGGCTTTCTGGGCCTTACCTTGGTGATCAGTCTATGGGTGCATGGCTCGGTTTGGGTATATTGTCTTTATGGTTAAGCAGAAAGAGTATTTTCAGGGCTGTTCGCTCCCTCTGGTCCAGGGAGAAAATTGATGATTCCAGGGAACCGTTACCTTATCCATTGGCTGTGACTGGTGTTGTAATAGGCTTTGGACTGCTGGTTTTATTCTCTCGCGCTGCAGGTATGTCTATATGGGTAGCTGTTAGCTTCTTTATACTCTATTTTATCACAGTTCTGGCTGCAACCAGAATGCGAGCCGAGTTGGGCCCTCCTACTCATGACCTTTACTATGGAGGTCCGGATCGCTTGATACCGGCTTTGGCTGGAACCCGTAGACTTGGTAATAAAAATTTATCAGTATTTACGCTTTATTTCTGGATTACCAGGGATTATCGCTGTCATGCTATGCCCCATCAACTGGAGGGATTCAAGATAGCGGAAAGAACCGGTATCAACAGCAGAAAGCTGTTGATAGGCATAATGATAGCGACTATATTTGGGATTATTGTGACATTCTGGTCTATACTGCACCTCTTTTACGAAAACGGTGCAACATCCCGAGTTCGAGGGTATGCCCTGGGAGTGGCTGCGGAATCTTTTAACCGCATGGAAAACTGGATGAATTATCCCACAAAATCCGATCCGTCTATACTTCAGCAGGTGGGTTTTGGTATGGGTCTAACTATATTCTTAATGATTATGAGGAGAAGGTTTCTGGGATTTCCTTTTCATCCTGTGGGATTTGCCGTAGCGGGAAGCTGGACTATGAGCTGGATGTGGTTTTCTGTATTTTTAAGCTGGATGATAAAATATGCGCTTCTCAGAGGTGGTGGACTGAAACAATACAGAAAAGGTATACCTTTTTTCCTTGGATTGATGTTAGGACAGTTTATCAGCGGAAGTATATGGAGTCTTGTAGGGATTATTTTTAACAAATTGACCTATAGTTTTTTTGTTTAATTAATTATTTCAGTAAAAAACAACTTGTAACAAGAGCTATTAATATGATATTATTATTTTTGAGTTAATAATTTATGTGATAATGGCAGATCACGGAGGTAAAGAAAATGCGAAAAAAATTGTATTCAATTTGCATAGTAATGTTATTGTTGTTCATATATGCTGTATCCCAATCCTATGCCGCCCAGGGATTTGAGTACATTCCTGATGCTCACACCCTTGCTCTATGGCATATGGATGAAGGTGGCGGTGATGAATTAGCCGATGAATCACCTAATGGTTTTACTGGTGTTGTCGAAGGTAACCCCAACTGGGGCGAAGAAGATTGGAAATTTGATGGTAATCCCGGTAGTTCCTTTGTCTTTGATGGAAATACTCTTATCAATATCGGGCCTCAAGAAGATCTGATATTCCCGGAAGAAATTACCGTTGAAGCCTGGGTATATCCTGAAAGCCTGGATGGCTGGAAACTCATCTGCACCCATTGGGGTGGGGCTGTTGTAGGAAGCTGGCATTTTGGCGTGGAGGCCGGTACCTTGAAACTCCACATCAATACAGATGCAGGAACAGGATTCGCCGGAAGTCAGCAGTTGGCACTTCAGGAATGGCAGCATGTGGCTGGTACTTACGATTCAGAGACAATCCGGGTTTATGTTAACGGGGTAGAGACTGATGCAGTAAATCACGGTGGAGATTTTGACCCGGGGAATCCGGAGCATGATGTAATTATCGGAAGTAAATCCAGCAGAGAGCTTAACTGGAATGGGCTTATTGATGAGGTAAGGATCAGTTCAGTAGCCAGGATGCCGGAGGAATTAAGTCCAAACCTGGAAGGCCCGCAGGATGTTATGTATCATGTTAATTCCATGCCTGCGTTATGGGGAGCTTTGAAAAGCCAGAAATAAGATTATCCGATAATTGTGAATTATAATATAAAGGCACGCATTTATAAATGCGTGCCTTTATATTATAACTTCTTTGTGTCTTGCGGCATGACAGTTAATATTCAGCGCCACAGGCAGACTGCCTATGTGACATGGGTAGGTTTCGATATTTACAGCTAAAGCTGTAGTTTTCCCGCCAAATCCAGCCGGACCTATATCAAGAAGATTTACCTCGTTAAGTATTTCTTTTTCCAGGGATGCAATTTTTGGATCTGGATTATGCTGATTTATAGGACGGAGAAGGGATTCCTTGGCCAGGATTGCAGCTTTTTCAAAATTCCCACCTATACCTATACCTAAAACTATTGGTGGACATGGGTTAGGGCCTGCATTGGAGACTTTTTGCAAAACGAATTTTTTTATCCCCTCTACACCATCGGCAGGTTTCATCATTTTCAATGAGCTCATATTTTCACTGCCAGCACCTTTGGGCGTAAAAATGATTTTTAACTTATCACCGGGTATAATACGGTAATGAATAACAGCAGGGGTGTTATCTTCTGTGTTAATGCGTTCTATGATGGGATTTTTTACCATTGATTTTCTCAGGTATCCTTCATTATATCCCTTTTTTACTCCCTCATTTACAGCTTTGGTTATATCTCCGCCAACAACATGAATATCCTGTCCTACATAAACAAATACTACAGCAACGCCGCAGTCCTGGCACATAGGTATATTTTCACTTTTTGCAAGGCTGGCGTTATCTATTAGCTGCTGAAGGACATCTCTGGCAATAGGTTTGGTTTCTGATTCGCAGGCTTTTTTCAAGGCCTGGATTACGTCTTCACCAAGATTATAATTGGCTTCCTGACAAAGTTTTGATACAATATCAATTATTTTTGTGGCATGAATTTCCCGCATTATGACTTACCAACCTGCTTCATACTCAGGCCAATACGTTTACGATCCATATCAATGGAAATAACTTTTATTTTAATACGATCACCAACTTTACAGAATTTTGTTGGATCCTTGATGTATCTGTTGGCCATCTCAGAAACATGCACAAGACCATCCTGGTGAACACCTACATCAACGAACGCGCCGAAATGAGTTACATTTGTAACCACACCGTTGAGTATCATTCCCTCGGATAGGTCTTCCATCTCTATAATATCGGGGCTGAAAGCCACATCAACATAGTCCATACGGGGATCCCTACCGGGCTTTTTAAGTTCATCAATAATATCCCGGATAGTTGGCAAACCTATATTATCACTAATCAGGTCTTTTGGAACGAGGGTAGAAATAAGCTCTTGATTACCTATGAGATCATTTACTGATACGCTTTTATTATTGCAAATAGTTTTCACAAACTCATAAGACTCAGGATGTACTGCAGAATTGTCCAGGGGATTGATACCATTGCGAATCCTGAGAAATCCTGCCGCCTGCTGAAAGGCCTTATCACCTAAACGGGGTACCTCCATAAGATTTTTCAAATCCTGGAATCCCCCCTTTTCATTTCTATATTCTACTATATTTCTGGCCAGGCTGGGGCCGATACCTGCCACGTATTTCAATAAAGAATAAGATGCAGTATTTAAATCAACACCAACATAATTTACCACTGACTCAACAGTGTTGTCCAGTGCCTGGGATAGAACGCCTTGATTAACATCGTGTTGATACTGGCCAACTCCGATGGATTTTGGATCGATTTTTACCAGTTCGGCCAGGGGATCCTGCCATCTCCTGGCGATGCTAACAGCACCTCTTATACTTACGTCCATATCCGGAAGCTCTTCCCGGGCTATCTCGGAAGCGGAATATACCGACGCGCCGGACTCGTTTACTGTAACGCATTGAATTTTTTTATCAATTCTTTCAAGCATTTCCCTTATGTAGGTACTTAATTCTCTTGAACCTGTTCCGTTTCCTATAGCTATAATATCAACACCGAAATTTTCAATTAGTGATTTTAGTATTTTATCGGATTCTTCTACTTTATTCTGGGGTTTTAAGGGATAAATTACCGCATGTCCAAGATACTTACCCGTTTTGTCAATAACAGTTACTTTTGATCCTGTGCGAAGTCCCGGATCTATTCCCATGATAACTTTATCTGCGGCAGGAGGTTGTAAAAGCAACTCTCTTAGATTTTCGGAAAAAACGCTGATGGAAGACTGGTCGGCGGATTCGGTTAACTCGTTGCGGATTTCATTTTCAATGGATGGGAAGATGTAATTTTTAAAAGCATCATCTATTGCCGATTCGATATGTGGTTGGAAAATACTATCTTGATTCTGGATGTAGTGTCTGCGGATTAATTCCAGGATGTGGTCGTCAAGGGTTTGTATTGATACACTGATAAAATTTTCCCGTTCTGCTCTATTTATAGCTAAAACCCTATGGGGTGGTATGTCTTTCACCGGTTCTATATGGTCGTAATACATCTCGTATTTACTGCGTTTATCTTTGTATTCATCCTTAACCTTTGTGACTATGTTTCCCATGCGATAAGATATACGACGAACCATCTTTCTTATTTCGGCATTTTCAGATACCCATGAACATATTATATGTTCTGCACCAAGACATGCTTCTTCAACTGTATTAACATTTTTTTCGGGATCAACATATTTTACTGCATATTCATCAACAGAACCGGAAGTAACATTCTGAAACAAGAGCATCTGCTGTGCGAAAGGTTCCAGACCTGATTCAATAGCTACGGATGCTTTTGTCCTACGCTTTGGTTTATACGGTAGATATATATCTTCCAGCTCTTTTTTATTCATACAGTTTTCTATAGTTTCCCGCAGTTCATCAGTAAGTTTATCCTGGGTTTCAATTGTTTTAAGTATAGTTTCTTTTCTTTCCTCCAGTTCTGAATAATAATCCAACTGCTTCTGAATGTCATATATCTTGACTTCATCTAGAGAACCGGTTACTTCCTTTCTATACCGGGCGATAAATGGTACTGTATTATCATCCTGCAGAAGCTTTATAGTGCTTGCTACCTGTTTCTTTTTTACTGATAAGTCGTCGGCAATCTGTTTTACTATTTTATCTTTCACATTATCCATGATATTCCAGCTCGATTTGTTTTTACATTTTTTTGTTACTTAGTCTGTCTTCAACAATGTAAAAGTTAATTGAATCAGACTTATTTATGATTGTTTTTAAAGATAATTGAAGTTCGGAATTTAAATTATCCGAACTTCAATAAATTCAAGAATTTGGCTCTTCCGGCTTGAGTGGGGTAAAGATAAGAAAGTTTTTTATGCTGTCATTCCTGCTTCAAGCTTTTTCAAAAAGCTTGAAGCAGGAATGACAAGCTGAGAGGATTTTCAATTATAACCCCATTAAACCCGGAAGAACCAAGAATTTAAATTCATAATAACACTTATTTTTTCTTAACACACCTCCATATTGTCGCTAAGAGTAATAGTTTTTACCACTGTTGCCAGTTTATCATATTAAAAACGATATATCAAATTAAAAATCGAGATAAATATATCGGAAATTATTTTTTATATAAATTGGCTATACCATTTTTATAAATTTGAGCAGAATTCTGAAGTGCTGAGAGTTCATCTGAATTCAAATTAACCTGTATAATATCTTCAACTCCCTTATAACCCAATTTAACAGGTACTCCTATGAAAATATCATCTATATTATATTCTCCATCGAGATAAACAGAGCATGGAAGTATACGCTTTTTATCATTTAATATGGCTTCTACCATTTGGGCTACGGCAGCTCCTGGAGCGTAAAACGCGCTTCCGGTCTTGAGTAATCCAACTATTTCCGCGCCGCCTTTTCTTGTACGTTCAATAAGCTTTTCTATTTTTTCTTGAGATAAAAGTTCCGTTATGGGTATGCCGGAAACTGTGGTATATCTGGGTAAGGGAACCATTTCATCACCATGACCACCCAGAACCATAGGGGAAATATCCTCTACAGATACATCGAGTTCCATGGAGATAAAAGTTGCAAACCTGGCTGAATCCAGCACACCAGCCTGACCTATTACCCGTTTTTTGGGAAATCCAGTTATCTTCCAGGCGTGGTATGTCATAACGTCAACCGGATTGGTTATCATAATTATGATAGCTTCAGGACAAGTCTCCGCTATATTTCTGGATACATCCTCTATTACTTTTGCATTTTTATGCATCAGATCAAGACGATCCATACCGGGTTTGCGGGCCATACCGGCTGTTACCACAACTATATTTGAATCAGCAATGGCTGCATAATCATTTGTTCCTTTTACTTTTACATCGAATCGCTGAATAGGAGAAGCCTCTGACATATCAAGACCTTTACCCTGGGGAATACCTTCTACAATATCCAGCAAAACCACATCAGCCAATTCTTTCTGGGCAATAAAAAGAGCGGCTGTTGCCCCTACGTTTCCAGCCCCTATTATACTTACTTTTTTCATTTAACTCCTCAATTATTATGTTTAGGTAATCGTTAAAAAATGAAAAATGCGTTTACAATAGTCGCTTTTTTCTATAGTCAATTGTAGAATTTGTCATTCCTGCGGAAGCAGGAATGACAGCCTGATAGCATTTTCATTTGCTAGTGTCTCTTTAAGCACTGCAACATCTGGTTTTAGTTAATTTTAGAAATATCAGTATATTTATTTTTTAACGATTACGATAATGCTTAATATACTTTCGCACTTTTTATATATCAAAACGGTAAATACAAATTTCATAGGGGTTATTGGCTTGTAGGAACACGGCATGCCGTGTTCCTACAAGCGTATAAATAATATGTCTTTTAAAAAGTGCGAAGGTATTGTGCTTAATGATATTATAAACTTACTATCAAATATTATACCAGAATATTAATTACCAGATCAAAGTATATTTACTGGCTGAAATAACAGAAATTACTGACTTATTACATACCCACCCATCTTTTGGGCTTTTTCTTTTTCTTCTTTTTTTTCTTACCTGCTTCATTTTTTTTCTTTTCCCGGACAATTCGCTTTCGCTCTTCGGCGGCTTTTTTTTCTTCCTCAGCCTTTTTACGCTGTTTCCAATTCTGATACTCGGTGTAATTTCCTGTCCAGAGCCATGCTTTGTCCTGCTCGATAAATAATATTTTATTTACAATCTTATCCAGAAAATATCGGTCATGGGACACTATTAGAGATGTGGCAGGATAATCCAGTAAGGCCTCTTCCAATACTTCTTTTGAGCTTATGTCAAGATGGTTTGTAGGTTCATCCAAAACCAGGAAATTTGCTTTTTCCATCAGAAGTTTTGCCAGGGCAATTCGGCTTTGTTCACCACCGCTCAGGTCACCGATGATTTTAAATACCTCTTCTCCGCTGAAAAGGAATCTACCCAGATATGACCTGACTTCACCCTGGGTGTCATCAGGTCGAAGTTCCCATATTTCATCCAGAACCGTATTTTCCAGATTCAGGCTTGCATGCTCCTGATCGTAGTAACCAATTCTCAGATTATGTCCAACCCACACAACCCCGGAAGTTGGTTCCTCCTCGCCCAGTATTAGTTTTAAAAGGGTAGTTTTGCCGATGCCATTGGGGCCGATAATGCCGACCCGGTCATGTCTGTATATCTCCGCAGTCAGATTTTGGAAGAGCACCTTGTCACCATAGACTTTACTTACATCCCTGAGAAGGAGTATATCGTCACCTCCTCTTATATCTGTATCAAAATCCAGCTTAATCTGTTTTTCATTAAGCCTGGGCTTTTCGATTAATTCCATACGGTCCAGTTTTTTCTCCCGCCCTCTGGCCTCTTTAGATCGCTGACCTGCTTTATAACGCGCTATGAAATCCAGATCTTTTTTTATTTCTTCCTGTTGTCTTTCATATTGACGTTGTTGAACCAGAAGCCTTCGCTCTTTTTGGGCCATGAAACTTGTATAATTTCCGCTGTATTCCTCCAATATATTATCATGGAGTTCCACAACTTTATTTACCACCTTATCAAGGAAATATCGATCATGGGATACTACTACTACCGCACCTTTGAACTCGGTGTTAAGGAACCCCTCAAGCCATTCAGTACCTTCAAGATCCAGATGATTTGTAGGCTCATCAAGCAGTAGAAGTTCAGGTTGTTTTAGCAGTAAATGGGCCAGGGCAGCTCTACCCTTTTGACCACCACTTAACACCCTTACTTTTAACTTCATATCATCCTGACTGAAACCCAAGCCGCCCAAAACTGCATCTATCTGATGTTCATAATTGTATCCACCATAAGCTTCATGTCTTTCCTGAAGTTTTGCATATTTATCCAGCAAATCTGAGGAATCTTCATCGGGATCAAGTTGACTCATCTTCACCGTCAGTTCTTCCATTTCCCGTTCGAGTTCCGTCATATGCTGAAAAGCTGCCAGCTTAACAGCTTCTCTTAGTTTCATACCGTATTCAAACTGAGGTTCCTGATGCAGATGACCTATGATGGCTTTCTTTGCCCGATCTACTGTTCCCCGGTATTCTTTCATCTCACCGGTCATAATCTTAAACAGGGTTGTCTTGCCCGTTCCATTATTACCTATCAAACCGATCCTTTCACCCTCAGAAACCTGCCAGTTTATTTTATCCAGCACTAATTCAGCACCGTAAGATTTTGTTACATTTTCAAGTCTAACTAACGGCATTTGGTCTATTCACCTCAATATATATTTTGGCAAGGAATTTAAAAACATTTGTATTATATCATTTTACAAGTTTTTGCAGGCATTTTCCAGTTAAAAATTCTATCGCAAGCATAAAATTTATGTCCGTGAAGAATTTGGCTCTTCCGGTTTCAGTGTGGTTATAATTGAGAATTCTCTCAACTCGTCATTCCTGCGAAACTCTTATTCCTTTTTGCTCAAGCTTTTTCAAAAAGCTTGAAGCAGGAATGACAAATGGAGGATGTTTTTTTCTTAATTGGACAATGTTTTTTATACTTCCACACTCAAACTGGATGAGCCAAAACTTCTGATACAGACTAAAAACTTTATTTGTTACTCCGTTCTTCGCAATAACACAGGGATGTAAAATTTATGCTTGGTCTTCCGGGTTTAGTGGTTCTATTGGCAAATGATTTATGTTATAACCTCTTGGGAAAATACATCATTCAGGAGGTGTAAATATGTCAAAAATATTAAAACTTCGCGAAGGATCTCAGGAAGAAGCAGAACAAACACGTGAACTAGCTTCTTCCCGTACACAAGCAATGCGCTTAGTCCAGCTTGCCCAAATAATCCAGCATATGCTTGATGACACCAAACTACATGCCGGTGAAGCAGGCAGGATGGCTGGCTACAAGAGCGATTATCCTGGCTGCAATTGGGTTAACGCTGCTAACAGCTCTCTTTTAGGCGGCGGTGGTGTGGATGGTGCCATCCATAGAGCCGCAGGTCCAGAACTTGTGGAGGAATGCAGGCAGATTCGCAAAATCCAATATCCAGATGGCTTGCCAACAGGAAAAGCTGTTATTATTAAGGGGTAATAATGGGTGAAGCCCATAAAGAGGAAAGCTGAATAAATTTTCTTGAGTTGATTTCTATAGGGCATGCTCAATTATTCTTTGGCATTTTATTTAACAAGTGACAGACCTTAATAAACTGGGATGAATTCTTTTTTGCAACTATTTTCTTAATGCTTCGGTGGGCATGAGCTTTGCTGCTCGATTGGCTGGATAGAGACCAAAAACAACACCTATTACAAAGGATACACTGGTTGCTATAATAATGGAACTGATAGATACAACAGAAGGCCAGTTTGTGCCTTTTGCTACAAAGGTAGAGAAGAGTTTGGCTCCTCCCATTCCAAAAACTACACCGATGAGAATTCCTATGATTCCACCGGCGACACTTATTACTACTGATTCTATAAGAAACTGGAATAAAACATCCCGGCGTTTTGCACCCACGGCCTTTCGGAGACCGATTTCCCATGTTCTCTCGGTTACTGACACCAGCATTATATTCATTATTCCAATACCGCCCACAACAAGGGCAATACTGGCAACACCTCCTAGCAGGCCTTTGATGATATTACTGACTCTTTCTACGTTTTTAACTTCTTTTTTTGCTGACCAGATCTCAAAAATCCTGTCTGCGTCTTTATGTCTCCATCCGAGAACTCGCATTACTTCCTGTTCAGTCTGTTCAAGGGTTTCAAAACTTTTTGATTTTATAAGGAAAGCACCAACGCGGTTGCCGGAATTTAGTATTCTCATCTGCATGGCCGTTATAGGCATAATAACCATTTCATCCCATCCCTGACTGGCCATGCTGTCACCTTTTTCTTCCATTATACCTATTGCAGTAAACCTGATGCCATTTATCTGAACTTCATCACCAACTATAGTGGGATTTCTGTCGCACAATTCATCCCATATTTTATAGCCCAATACGCAGACTTTGGCCCCAATTTCTATATCTTCGTCGGATAAGAAACGACCTTGCTCTACATACCAGTTTCTATTTTCCTGATAATCGGGAGTTGTGGCATTGGATTTTATGTTTCTATCCTTATCCCTATATTTGAAATGGACATTTACCCCCCATATTTCCGGTGACAAGCTAACTACACTGGGGCAATTTTCCTGTATGGCATAGCCGTCAGCATATTCCAGATATTCGTTGCTCTGTACCCTTTGCCAACGGCCGTCCACTCTTTCCCGATGCTTCCGCCATACAATAATCATATTGGATTGACCGATACGCTCAAGCTCGCTGAGGACAAGGGTTTTTGCTCCAGAACCCACCGATACAACCGCAACTACCCCGGATATGCCTATAATAATACCTAACATGGTAAGGAGTGATCGCAGTTTGTTTTTGCGTAATGCGGAAAGTCCTAATACAATTCCCTCTGTTATGTTCATGTCCTGCCTCGAAAATATAATTTATTCATACCTAAGGGCTTCAACGGGTTGAAGTTTTGCGGCTTTGCCTGCGGGATATAGACCAAAGAGCATACCTATAGCACTGGCTGAACCTACGGCCATTAATAATGAATTCAATGATATTGTAGCAGGCCAGGTTACATCCCTTATAATTACTATAGTTATAATTCTGGCCAGACCGATCCCTATACCAAAGCCAGCAAGTATACCTATAGCACCGCCTACTATGCAGAGAAAAACGGATTCGACAAGAAATTGAAGCAATATGTCGCGACGTTTAGCACCGATTGCTTTTCTCAGGCCTATTTCCCGGGTTCTTTCTGTAACCGATACCAGCATTATATTCATGATACCGACGCCGCCTACTATCAGTGCAATTGTGGCTGTTCCACCCAGCATGACTTTAATTATCATAACAACTTTATTTATCTCATCAAGGGCACTTTTGACGGAATGGATCTCAAAGAATTCCTCATCGTTATGTCGTCGGCGGAGCACAGTTTTTGTTTCTTCCACAGCCTGATCAGCAACTTCAAAACTTTTGGCCTTACACCAGAATATATCTACATAATCATTTCCCCGGAAACGTCGCTGTATTGTCGTCAAAGGAACAAGAACCTGTCTATCCCGATCAAAATCATTGAATATACGTCCTTTTTCCTCCATAACACCTATGACTGTAAATGTTTCGTTATTGATCCTTATTTCCCGTCCAAGGGGGTTTATTTTATTAAACATCTCCTCCCATACTTTAGCGCCTATAACACAGACTTTTCTCCAACTGCTCATGTCGTCATTTGTTAAAAAACGTCCAAAGTCCAAAGCCCAGTTTTGACTTTCGGGGAATTCAGGTTCAGTTGCTTCCATCATGTATGTCCTGCTTTCACGCCCTACCTGTGAATGAGCATCTCCCATTATCTCCGGTATGACCTGTTTTACAGATGGGCATTGATTTCTGATAGCAAAAGCATCTTCCCTTGTTAGAAACTCCCGGCTTGGATTTCTCATCCACTTGCCGTCTTTTTCTATCCACCATCGTCTTTCGACTATAAACAGGGTT